>JAJQCO010000010.1:0-8771 GCA_021202655.1 Clostridiales bacterium
AACCGCCGCAATCTCCTGTCCCATTCTTTTTGATTATATAGGTTTGTGAAGAAAAAATCAAATAGATATCTGTATTTTCCCCCTTTGTACGAAAAAATAGACATGCGTTTTTTCACAGAAAAACAGCTTGCGCGATCCGTATGTTTATAATATACTGTATACAAAAGAGTCGAACAAATTTTTCACAAAGGAGTATCCGGTTGCCATGATCAAACATTACGGACTGAAGGCCTACGGCAAGATCAATCTCGGGCTGGATGTGCTTCGCAAACGGGAGGATGGCTATCACGAGGTTCGCATGATTATGCAGACGGTCGGAATCTTTGACCGCATCGAGCTGACGCGGGAGGATGTGCCCGGCATCCGCGTGGAGACGAACCTCTTCTACCTGCCGTCCAACGAAAACAATCTGGTTTACAAGGCCGCCGCCCTGCTGATGAACGAATTCCATATAGCAGAAGGGCTGTCCATCCGCTTAAGGAAATTCATCCCGGTCGCGGCCGGCATGGCCGGAGGGAGCAGCGATGCGGCCGCCGTCCTCTTCGGCGTAAACAGGATGTTCCAGCTGGGACTTTCCCTGCCCCAGCTGATGGAGCGGGGCGTGAAGATCGGCGCAGACGTCCCGTATTGTGTCCTGCGCGGAACGGCGCTTTCCGAGGGCATCGGCGAAATCTTGACGCCGCTCCCGGCAGTTCCCCCCTGCCAGGTGCTGATCGCCAGGCCTGCAGTCAGCGTCTCCACCCGCTCTGTCTATGAGCAGCTGCACGTCGATGAGCTTCCCCCCGACGCTCACCCGAACATTGACGGCATCATCGAAGCGATCCGTCAAAAGGATATTCACGGGGTCGCGAAGCGCATGGGGAATGTCCTGGAAACCGTAACCATCCGACAGCACCCCGTTATCCGGCGAATCAAGGAACAGATGATGGAGTTCGGCGCGGACGGGGCCCTGATGAGCGGCAGCGGCCCGACCGTCTTCGGACTTTTTACCGATTCTGCGGCGGCGCAAAACGCGTTTGAGCAGATGCGCTACGGTTCCTGTCAGAAGCTGGCCCGGCAGGTTTATCTGACGAACTTTTACAATGAAAGTCCAAGAAGCGGATAAGTGAGACAGGAAATCTTCGATTTCCGTAGTCGAACTTATGCAAAGCAGCCAAAGGCGAACGCTGATTCGCCAGGTGTGCCAAAAAGCCGCCAGTGGCGGGTTTTCTGGCTGGCAACTTTCATGTATGCAGCGGCGCTTAGCGAAGCCAAGTCAAAGACGCAGGCTGAGCTTAGCATAGTCGCTTACAACCAGAAGGAGGATCCCAATGGAACATGAACTCAAGGTCAATATGAATGATTATCTCCCGCTTCGGGACGTTGTCTTCAACACCCTGCGCCAGGCCATTCTGAAAGGGGAGCTGGAACCGGGCGAACGCCTGATGGAAATTCAGCTGGCCAATCGTCTGGGCGTCAGCCGGACTCCGATCCGCGAGGCCATTCGCAAGCTGGAGCTGGAGGGACTCGTGCTGATGATTCCGCGAAAGGGGGCGGAGGTCGCAAAGATCTCCGAAAAAAATCTCCGCGACGTGCTGGAGGTGCGTCGTTCCCTGGATGAGCTCGCCATCGAGCTCGCCTGCCAGCGCATGACGGAGGATGATATCCGGAATCTGGAAAAGGCGCAGGAGGCCTTTATCCACGCGATCGAAAACGGCGACGCCATGATGATGGCAGAAGCGGACGAGCATTATCACGACGTAATCTATGAAGGGACAGGAAACAGCCGCCTGGTTCAGATTCTCAATAACCTGCGGGAAAATCTCTACCGCTTCCGCCTGGAATATATCAAGGATGAAGAAAAACGGCAGATTCTGATCATGGAGCATGAGAATATTCTCAAGGCCATCCGCTCGCGCCATATTGAGGAGGCAAAGCTCGCCATCCGCGAGCATGTCGTCAATCAGGAAATTACGGTACTGAAAAATCTGCAGGAGCAATAAAAAGGAGTGGCAAATATGACGACAAGGGTTGCCCTGATTGCGATTATTGTAGAACAGGGAGCTTCCACCGAAGAGCTGAATCGCCTTCTCCACGAAGCGGGAGGCTACATCATCGGCCGCATGGGAATCCCTTACCGGGCAAAGGGCGTTAATATTATCAGCGTGGCCATCGACGCGCCGCAGGATATCATCAGCACGCTGGCCGGACGAATCGGACGCCTTGCCGGAATCACGGCGAAGACCGTCTACTCCCATGTGGTGAGCGAGGATGGCAAAAACGGGGAAGGAGAAGAAAAGAGTGCTCAAATCTGTCATGGATTTCTCTGATCGCGGGGCAGAGGACGCGGCTCTCTATGATCGAAGCAGCGTTCCCGGCTCCCCGGCTTCCGTCCGGATGGCAGAGGCTTCCTTTCCTGCGCCCTTTTCGCCCGGACTGGAATTCAACTCGCCGGTTCACGGGACATGGAATATCGTCCACACGGGCATGCTCGTGCCGGAAGCGCACCAGATCTATGTCTGCGCCTATAACTGCATGCGGGGCGTCGTGCTGACCGCCGCGGAAATGGATCTGGCGGACCGCTTCTCCTATGTGATTCTCTCGGAGCGTGACATCGTCCTCAACAGCCTGGAGGACGTGACCATCGACGGCGTCTCAGACGTCATCGAAAAGCTTGGGCGACGGCCTCCTGCCGTGCTTCTTTTTACCGTCTGTGTCCATCATTTTGCCGGATGTGACCTGCGACGGCTCTACCGGGAACTGGAGACGCGCTTCCCGGATATTGTCTTCGTCCGCTGCTATATGGATCCGATCATGCAGAAGCTCGGCCTGACGCCGGATCAAAAGCTGCGCAAAGCCATGTATGACCCGCTTCCCCTGACGGACGCCGATCCGACGGCAATCAGCCTGATTGGAAACGACCTTCTCCTGGATGAAACCTGCGACCTGAAGCGTGCGGTCGCAGACGCCGGGCGTCGGCTGCTGGAGGTTCCCGCCTGTCATACCTGGGAAGAATATCTCGGGCTTTCGCGGGGGACACTGATCCTCTCCGCCTGGCCGACGGCAGACTATGGAGCGATACATCTGGCAAACAGACTGAAAAGACCCTACCGGTATCTGCCCTCCTGCTTCGGATATGAAGAAATCGAGCAGGAGCTGCGCGATCTGGAGGAGGCGCTTGGGGCGGCGGAATCTTCCTTCTGCTTCGACGCGGAGCGCGCGGCCTGCGACGCGGCGTTAAAGGAGGCTCTGGATGTGATCGGCGATACGGCGATTGCACTGGATTACACCTTTCATCCGCGCCCGCTCGGCCTGGCCCGTCTGCTTCTTACACACGGATTCCGGGTGGAAACCGTCTATCTCGACGCCGTCAGCCGGGAGGAGCAGAGCGACTTTGAGTGGCTGCACCATTACGCGCCGGAGCTTACGCTGACCTCGACAAATCATGTCTGCTCCCGGGTTCTCCCGCGAAACAGAAAACAATGCCTGGCGATCGGGCAAAAGGCCGCGTGGTTTACCGGAAGCCGACATTTTGTCAACATGGTTCAGGGCGGCGGACTGTGGGGATTCGACGGCATCCGGCGCCTGGCCGGACTCATGACGGACGCATTTCTGCACGAAAAAGACACGGCGGATCTGGTGATCCGAAAAGGATGGGGGTGTACCAGCTGCATATGAAGCATTCCTACCGAATCCTCCCCATTTACACGGCGGATGTATCCGGAATCTGCTCTGCCCTCTATGAGCTGGGCGGAATGACCGTTATCCACGATCCCTCCGGATGTAACTCTACCTATAACACGCACGATGAGATCCGATGGTATGATCAGGACAGTCTGATCTATATCTCCGGTCTCTCTGAGATTGACGCCGTCACGGGCAATGACCGGAAATTCACCGACGCGGTGACGAGGGCCGCGCGGAAACTGCATCCGGCCTTTATCGCGCTCGCGAGCTCGCCGATCCCTTTCATGAACGGAACGGACTTTCCCGCCCTCGCGCGGATCATCGAAGCGCAGACCGGGATTCCCACATTTTTCATCCCCTCAAACGGGATGCACGATTATGTCCGGGGAGCCGGAGCCGCGCTTGCGCAGATCGCCGAGGCCTTTGTCGCCGAAGCCCCCTCCTCTTCCCCGTCGGAACGGGCAGCCGGACGTCGGGTCAATATCCTTGGCATGACGCCTCTGGATTTTGCCGCGCCGGGACAGCCGGATTCCCTGCGGCGTCTCTTAACCGGCCACGGCTGGGACACCGTCTCTGTCTGGGCGATGGGCGATGACCTGGAGCACATCCGACACGCCGCCAAAGCCGACGTCAATCTTGTCGTCTCCTCTATCGGACTTGCCGCCGCCAGAGTCCTCCGGCGAAAATTTCAGACACCCTATGTCGTCGGGCTGCCGACCGGAGCGTTCACGGACGACGTCCTCGCGGCGATGGAACGGGCAGCGGAACACGGAGAAAATCAGTACCCCTGTATGGAACGAAGCGCAAGCTGCGACGCCGACGCTTCTGCTGTCACGATCATCGGAGAACCGGTGGTGTGCGGCAGCCTGGCCGCAGCCTTTGAGCGGCGGCATGGTATCCCGGTGCGCCTGCTCTGTCCGCTGGAGCAGCTCGATGAGGTGCTGACGTCAGCCGACATCCGGGTTCAGGGGGAGGAGGAAGCCGAGACATGGCTTAAACGTTCGAAGGCCGTCATTGCCGACCCGCTTTACCGCCCGGTCTGCGACGACAACGCAGCCTTCTATCCCCTGCCGCATGTGGCATTTTCCGGCCGCATGTATGTAAAACAGATGCAGGATCTGACCGCCGAATCTGTCATCGAAGGCTTCTCTCAATTACTACTATAACAGAATCGTTTACAAACCAGATATGAGGAAAAATTATGAGCATGAATGATACTCCGTCAGGGGAACGGATCCATATCGGCTTCTTCGGACGAAGAAACGCCGGCAAATCCAGCCTGGTGAACGCTGTCACAGGACAGGATCTGTCCGTTGTCTCCGATACCGTCGGGACCACAACTGACCCCGTCCGCAAATCCATGGAGCTTCTTCCCATGGGGCCGGTGGTCATCATCGACACCCCCGGCTTTGACGATGAGGGCGCGCTCGGGGCGCTCCGCGTGCGCAAAACCTGCCAGGTCTTAAACCGAAGCGATGTGGCGGTTCTGGTGGCGGACTGCGCCGCGGGGCTCGGCGCGTGTGAGCGCGAGCTGATTGAGCTTTTCCAAAAAAAGGAAATTCCTTATCTCATCGCCTGGAACAAATGCGATCAGCTGCGCACGGTTCCCGCCGATTCGGACCAGGAGCGCTATGTCAGCGCGCTGAAACACACCGGAATCGAAGCTTTAAAGGAGCGGATTGCCCGTCTCGCAAAACCATCCGATGACAGGAGGATGCTGGCAGGCGACCTGGTTCATCCGGGAGACGTTGTCCTCCTCGTGGTTCCCATCGACAAGGCCGCGCCAAAGGGACGGCTGATCCTGCCGCAGCAGATGACCATCCGCGATCTTCTGGACGCGGACGCGGCGGCGCTCTGCGTCAAGGAGCACGAAATCTGCGAGATGCTCGACCGTCTGCGGACGCCGCCCGCGCTTGTCATCACAGACAGCCAGGTCTTTGAAAAGGTCTCCGCCGACGTCCCGCAGGACATTCCCCTGACCTCGTTTTCCATCCTGATGGCGCGCAAAAAGGGCTTCCTTGACACCGCCGTCCGGGGCGTCTGCGCAATCGAGGATTTACAGGATGGCGATACCGTCCTGATCGCCGAGGGATGCACCCACCATCGCCAGTGTGATGACATCGGAACCGTGAAAATCCCCCGCTGGCTTCAGAATTACACCGGGAAGCAGCTGCAGATCGAAACCTGCTCCGGCATGACCTTTCCGGAGGATCTGTCCGGCTACTCCCTGATCATCCACTGCGGCGGCTGCATGTTAAACGACCGTGAGGTGCAGGCCCGCATGAAATGCGCGGAGGATCAGAAAGTCCCAATCACAAACTACGGAATTGCCATCGCTTACATGCAGGGGATTCTGAAGCGGAGCGTTTCCATGTTTCCCCATCTTCTGGCAGCAATATCAGAAACGGAGGAAAAACACGCGTGAAGGAAAATCAGAACCGGATTGCGCGTCTGGCAGCGGAAAGAGTTCTTCCGGACAGCGAATTCTGCGCCCTGTGGCAGACCATGGATCCGGAGGATGAGGAGCTTCTCTATGCCAGAGCCAGAGAAGCCTGTCAGCGGGTCTACGGACGCGAGGTCTATCTGCGCGGGCTGATTGAATTCTCCAGCTGGTGCAAAAACGACTGCTATTACTGCGGCCTGCGCGCGGGAAACCGCCGCGCGCAGCGCTACCGTCTCACCACGGAGCAGATTCTGGACTGCTGTGACGAGGGCTATCGGCTGGACTTCCGCACCTTTGTACTGCAAAGCGGCGAGGATCCGTATTTTACAGATGAGCGGATCTGCGGGATCGTTTCCTCTATCCGCCAGAACCACCCGGACTGCGCCATCACCCTCTCCATCGGAGAGAAAAGCCGGGAAAGCTATCAGGCTTATTTCGACGCGGGGGCGGATCGCTATCTGCTGCGCCACGAGACGGCCGATCCCCTCCACTACCGCAGCCTCCATCCGGCAGAGCTTTCCTGCGAAAACCGGAAACGCTGTCTCTTTGATCTGAAGGAAATCGGCTATCAGGTGGGCTGCGGCGTCATGGTCGGATCACCGGGACAGACGGTCCGCCATCTGCTGGCGGACCTGCATTTCATGGAGGAGCTGAAACCTCACATGATCGGAATCGGGCCTTTCATTCCTCACAGGGACACCCCCTTCCATGACCGCCCGGCCGGGACGCTCACCGACACGCTCCACCTTCTTGGCATCCTGCGCCTGATGTTCCCGGAGGCCCTCCTCCCGGCGACGACCGCGCTCGGAACCATCCATCCTCTCGGCCGGGAAAAGGGAATTCTCGCCGGGGCGAATGTCGTCATGCCCAACCTCTCCCCCGCCGCCGTGCGCGGGAAATATCTGCTTTACGACGGGAAGATCTGTACCGGAGAGGAGGCTGCCCAGTGTCACGGCTGCATGGAGGCGCGCATCCGCCGCATCGGCTATGAGGTTGTTGTAAGCCGCGGAGACTGGCATTCATAGAGACTCCTATAGGAAGTTCCTATATCATCCTTATTTATTTGGAATTGACGGAAGACGTGTAAATTCGCTATAATGATGATACCAGGGTCAAAAGGTCATGAATCGAATGCTTGCATTCGTATTCATGACTTTGGGACCCGCCCAAAACACGAAGAAGAAGCCATTTTGACCTGTTTTTGGTCAAAATGAGCGGATTCTGAGTGTTTTTGAGAATTCCGAGAGTGCGAAGCACGGAGGAATTCTCAGGTATCATCATGATCAAATACTTTTTATATTCAGAATGAGTCACTGACGGGATGACCGAGTCTACCCGAAAGAGCGTTCCCATCTGTCTGCGGACTGTAACCGCCGCGGCTTCGCCGCGCGGAAACCCGAATCCGCGAAAGCAGGTAAAGGGCTCTTTGCGCCGTCAGTGCGGAAAGGGTCATTTTTTATGTTAAAAATCGCAGTATACGGCAAGGGCGGTATCGGCAAATCGACCGTGACCGCGAATCTGGCGGCGGCATTTGCCAGGATGGGAAAGCGGGTCATTCAGATCGGCTGCGACCCGAAAGCAGATTCCACCATCAACCTGCGAAACGGGCAGCCGCTCCGCTCTGTCATGGCCTATATGCGGGAGGAAAATGAGGAGCCGGATCGCCTGGACGAGATCTCGCGGGAGGGCTTCGGCGATGTGCTCTGCATCGAGACCGGCGGCCCGACGCCCGGCCTCGGATGCGCCGGGCGCGGTATCATCACCACCTTCCAGCTGCTTGAGGATCTGCAGCTGTTCGAGACACGCAGGCCAGACGTTGTCCTCTATGACGTGCTGGGCGACGTAGTCTGCGGCGGCTTCGCCGCCCCCATCCGCGAAGGCTACGCCGAGCATATCCTGATCGTCACCTCCGGAGAGAAGATGGCCCTGTATGCAGCGGACAATATCAACCGGGCCGTAATGAATTTCGAGGATCGGGGCTACGCAAAGGTCTTCGGCATTGTGCTGAACCATCGAAATGTGGAGCATGAAAAAGAGAAGGTGCAGGCGTTTGCCGATCAGGCCGGACTTCCCATCGTCGGAGAGATTCCGCGGAGCGACGACATTACCCGCTGCGAGGATCAGGGAATGACCGTCATCGAGGGAGCGCCGGATTCCCCGGTCAGCCGCTGCTTTCTTGATCTGGCAGAAAAGCTGCTGACACAGGAGGCAGACGAATGAGCCGCCCGGATCGCGAAGCCTTTTCCATGACAGCTCAGGCGCTGTATGAAGCAGGACCGGATCACATTCCTCCGGAATTTTGCTCCGGATCCCATCTGATCTACAGCTCCCCGGCAACCCTGGCCTTCAACTCCCCGGGCGCGGAGGGCTTTGGCGTCAAGCGGGCCGGACTGGCTGTCCCCGGCTCTGTCATGCTCTTAGTCTCTCCCGGCTGCTGTGGGCGCAACACGGCCCTGATCAGTGCGATGGAAGCCTACCATAACCGCTTCTTCTACCTTCTGATGGATGAGACGGATATCGTGACCGGCCGCCATCTGAAAAAGATTCCGGAGGCCGTCGAGGAGGTCTGCCGCAGTGAAGAGCCTGCTCCATCTGGCGGCATGCGCATGAGCCCGCGCGAAGACGCTGTCCTCGGCGCGGAGGGGGACGGAGGCTGCCGCCG
>JAJQCO010000010.1:8781-16949 GCA_021202655.1 Clostridiales bacterium
ACGCACTCCTGGGAACGGATATGGAGCGAGTCTGCCGCAGGGCGGAGGAACGCGTCGGACTCCCGGTGCGTCCCTGCTATATGTACGCGCTGACCCGGGAGGGCCGCCGTCCGCCGATGGTACATGTGCGCCAGTCCGTCTATTCGCTGCTGGAACCGGCCTCAAAATACGCGGACGCTGTGAATCTCCTCGGCCAGTTTTCTCCTTACGCGGATACCACCGAGCTCTATCCGCTTTTAAAGAGCGCCGGGATCCGGACCGTCCGGGAAATTGCCCGCTGTCAGACCTACGCCGAATATCAGGCGATGGCAGAGGCGAACTTTAACCTGGTCTTACATCCCGAAGCGCGGCCGGCGGCAGACGATTTTGAGAAACGGCTGCGAATTCCTTACGTCGAGCTGCGACGGATGTATCAGACTGACAAAATCCGCAACCAGTATCAGGCGCTGGGAGCCGTTCTTGGAACGACCTTTGCGCTGGATGAATATGAGGCCGACGCCCGCAGAGCCATCTCCCGTTTCCGCTCTCGTTTTCCCGACGCGGCCTTCGCGGTTGGCGAATGGATGAACGGCGACGCCTTTGAGCTCTCCCTGGCGCTCGTCCGCGAAGGATTCGCGGTAAAGGAAATCTTCGGAACCGTCACGAAGGAAAGCTTCTTTTACTTAAAGCACCTTGCCCGCCTGAGTCCTGAAACGCGGATTTTTTCTAACCTGGAACCGTCAATGCTGCACTATGACAGCCGGGATTCCGGTGTGACCGTGACCGTCGCCATCGGAAGGGACGCGGCCTTCCACCATCCGGACTGCCCCGGCGTGCAGTGGAATGAAGAAATCCAGCCATTCGGATACGACGGCGTAAAAAGACTGTTCGAAGCGCTGAGCGATGCGCTGTCCGGCTGCGAAAAATGACCAAACAGACCGAAAGGAGAATGTAATGAAAGGGCTGAGACTGTTTCTTCCCCCGTTCGCTCCGGATCAGTCCGGCGCTTCCTCTGTTCTCTATGAAATGGGCGGCCTCCTGGTGATCTGCGATGCGGGAGGATGCGCGGGCAATATCTGCGGCTTTGACGAGCCACGCTGGTTTACGAAAAAATCCGCGATCTTCAGCGCCGGGCTGCGCGACATGGACGCCATCCTCGGACGGGACGACCGGCTGGTAGACAAGCTGGCCCAGGCCGCCGAAAAGCTGGACGTCTCGTTTGCAGCCGTCATCGGGACGCCTGTCCCCGCTGTCATCGGGACCGATTACCGGGCGCTCGTCAAAATGATCGAAAAGAGAACCGGTCTGCCCACGCTTGCGGTAGAAACGACAGGCGTCGGGCTGTACGACAGGGGCGAGGAGGACGCATATCTTACGCTGTTTAAGACCTTCGCCAGGGAAGCTTACCCTGTAACCAGGGGAACCGTCGGCGTCATCGGAGCGACGCCGCTGGAATTCGCCTCCGACGCGCCCCAGGAAGCGATTGTCAACGCCCTTCTCCGGCTGCGCGACCTGTCGCCGACAGAGCCTTTCATCTGCAAAGATGAGACAAATGAAACGCTGTCGCTCCCCTTGCAGGCTGACTCTGTCTATTGCTACGGCATGGGCGCCGGGATCGACGCCGTTTACCGGGCTTCGCGGGCAGAATGGAATCTTGTGGTCGCGCCCTCCGGCTTAAAGACCGCACAATATCTGCAGCGAACCTTCGCCACGCCGTTTCTCATCCTCGATCCGTCGGCCCCTGCCCTGCTGCCGGAAACCGGTTTTGACGCAAAACGCATCCTAATCGTCCATCAGCAGGTGACGGCACACACCCTGCGCCGCGAGCTGCGCCGACGTGGTTTTTCCGACGTCACGGTTGCGAGCTTTTTCATGATGAAAAAAGAAATTTCCGAAGCGCAGGACATCCATCTGGACGAGGAGGAGGATTTTATCCGCACGGTATCCGACGGCAATTTTGACTGCATCATCGGCGACCGGACGTTAAAACGAATGGTTCCCTTCTACACGGGAGGATGGATCGACACACCGCATTTTGCCATATCAGGGAGGATATCATGAACCTCTGTACCCGCCGCATCCGCGTCTATGGAATCGTTCAGGGCGTCGGCTTCCGCCCCACGGTCAGCCGACACGCGGCAGCTTCCAAAATCCATGGCAGCGTCTGTAACAAGGGCCCCTATGTCGAGATCCTTGCCCAGGGAAACAGGGAGCAGGTGGATCACTTTCTCACCCTGCTAAGGACAAAGCCGCCAAAGCGCGCCGTCATTCTGAAGCTGGATGTCAAACCCCTGACAGACGCGCCTTTATACCGTGATTTTACCATCATCGAGAGCGCAAGGACGAGTGGAGAAATCTTTATTTCCCCGGACATCGCCATCTGCGAGGAGTGCCGCAGAGAGCTCTTTACCCCCACAGACCGGCGCTATCTGCACCCGTTCATCAACTGCACCTGCTGCGGACCCCGCCTTACCATTCTCGACGCCCTCCCCTATGACCGGGAGCGGACGAGCATGAAGGAATTTCCCATGTGTCCGACGTGTGCCGACGAATATCACAGCCCTGACAGCCGCCGCTATGACGCGCAGCCGGTCTGCTGCCACGACTGCGGACCGGAGGTTTATCTCCTGGGGCGAAAGGAACGGGGCGCGGACGCGATCCGATATACCCGCCGGGTCATAAAGAAGGGCGGCATCGTCGCCGTCAAGGGAATCGGCGGCTTCCACCTGTGCTGTGACGCCACGAACGAAGCGGCTGTCATGCGTCTGCGAAGCTTAAAATGCCGCCCGGCAAGGCCCTTCGCCGTCATGATGCGCGACCTTCAGACGGTAACGCGAGAGTGCGAGCTTTCCTCCGGGACAGTCTCTGCCATGCTTGACGGGCATCAGAAGCCGATTATCCTGTTAAAAAAGCGCACAGACGGCTTCGTCTGTCCTGCCGTCGCGCCGGACAATCCGAAGCTTGGCGTCATGCTTCCCTACGCGCCTGTCCAGCTGCTGCTGTTTTTCTATGACGACGGCCTGTCCATGCCGGACTGTCTGGTGATGACCAGCGGCAACCATTCCGGCGCGCCGATCTGCCGGGATGACCGCGAGGCGGCAGAGGAGCTGTCACATCTGTGCGACTGTATTCTCTCCCACAACCGTAATATCCGCATCCGCGCGGACGACTCGGTCATGGATTTCTTTGAGGGAAAGCCCTATATGATCCGCCGCTCGCGCGGCTTCGCCCCGCTCCCGCTGCTTCTCTCCGGCTCCTTCTCCGGCTGCGTGGCTGCCGTCGGCGGCGAGCTGAAAAACACCTTCTGCATCGGCGCCGGGGCTCTCTTCTATCCGTCGCCCTATATCGGCGATCTGGAGGATCTGCGGACGGTAGACGCGTTAAAGGAAACGATCGACCGCTTCCACACGCTCTTAGAGACGAAGCCGCAGCTCATTGCCTGCGACCTCCACCCCAGATATCACTCTACGGAGGTAGCAAACGCCTTTGGTCTGCCGGTTCTTCCGATCCAGCACCATTACGCCCACATCGTCTCCTGTATGGCGGAAAACGATGTGAGCGATCCCGTGATCGGCGTCTCCTTCGACGGGACCGGCTACGGGACGGACAAAACCGTCTGGGGCGGCGAATTTCTCCTCGCGGACTACCACGGCTTTACCCGCGAGGGCAGCATCGAACCCTTCTGGCAGATCGGCGGCGACCGCTCCGCAAAGGAAGGCTGGCGCATCGCGGTTTCGATGCTTTACAGCCTGGAAAAGGACAGGGATTCTGCCCTGGAAAAAATCCGCCGACTTGACCTTTGCACGCCGACGGAGGCTCAGATTCTGATGCACATGGCAGACCGGAGCATAAACGCCATCCGCTCCACGAGCGCCGGACGGCTGTTTGACGGCGTATGCGCCATCCTTGGCATCCGTCGCGTCTCCACCTTTGAAGGGGAAGCGCCCACCGCGCTGCAATTCGCCGCGGAGCGCTTTCTGGAGCGCGGCAGCCACACGAAACACTCCCCCGGGCAGTCCTTCCATCTTCCGGTTTTTGCCGATCCAACCCCTGACGGTTCGCCGCCTTTCGTTCTGGCGACCGCCGCCCTGGTACGCGCCCTCACCGAACGCCGCCTGGCCGGGGAATCGCCGGAAGCGCTGGCTTATTTTTTCCACGAAGCCCTGGCCATACAGATCGCCGCGGCGTGCCGGAGGATCCGTGAGCAAACCGGCGTGACGCGCGTCGCCTTAAGCGGCGGCGTCTTCCAGAATCTCCTTCTCGTCCGTCTGACGAAGGAGGAGCTTATCCGGGACGGATTTGACGTGCTGCTCCACAGCCTGATCCCGCCAAACGACGGCGGACTGGCGCTCGGCCAGGCTGTCGCCGCCATGCAATACCTGGCCGATCACCCAGACGGCGTTTGAATACTTATTTGACAGCCTGCAAATAAAAAGTTAACAGGAAATTGAGATTTTTTGAACATGTTTTATGTAGGAGGAAACAACGATGTGTGTAGGATTATCTGCAAGGGTAGTAAAGGTGAATCAGGGAATGGCCCTGGTTGACGCCGGCGGCGCGAGAAGAGAGATCTCCGCCCAGCTTCTCGACGAGCTGGAACCGGGAGATTATGTGATGGTTCACGCGGGGATCGCCATCGCGAAGATCACCGACGAAGATAAGGATGAAACCGATCAGATCATGGAGGACCTTCTCTGATGGATAAGAACAGACAGAGCGCCCTGGAAATCGTCTCCTCCTATGACGGTCCGAAGCTGCGCATCATGGAGACGTGCGGGACGCACACCCATGAAATTTTTCGCCTGGGAATCCGCCGGATCCTTCCCGCGAATCTCGAGCTGATTTCCGGCCCCGGCTGTCCGGTCTGTGTGACTCCGGTCAGCTTTATCGACGAAGCCGTGTTGCTCGCGCTCGAATACGGCGCGACCATCTGCACGTTCGGCGACCTTCTGCGTGTGCCCGGAACGAGCCTTTCCCTGGCCGGTGCGCGGGCGCAGGGCGCCAGAATCCGCATCGTGTACGCTCCCATGGACGCAGTCTCTTATGCAAAACAGCATCCGGAGGAATCGGCAGTCTTTCTCTCCGTCGGCTTTGAGACCACGACTCCGGCGACATGCCTGGCCGTCCGGCTGGCAGCCGCGGACGGGGTAAGCAATTTCTCCGTGTTGACCGCAAACAAGGCGATGCCCGGCGCCTACCGGGCCTTAAAACACAGCGCCGACCTCTTTCTGTATCCGGGCCATGTCCACGCGATTACCGGCACGGCTCTCTGCGAAGAGATGACACGGGAAGGCGTGAGCGGCGTGATCGCGGGATTTACCTCTGATGAAATTCTGACCGCCCTGGCTGTGGCCATTGTCAGGCATCGAGAGGGCGCGCCGTTTTTTGTCAACTGCTATCCCCGCGTCGTCCGTCCCCAGGGGAACCCGAAGGCGATCGCGCTGATGAATGAGATGATGGATCCATGCGATTCCGAATGGCGCGGGCTGGGCGTGATCCCGGACTCCGGCATGCGGCTGAAGGCTTCCTGCGCCGCCTTTGACGCGCGGAAGAAATTTGACCTTCCTCCGGTCAGAGGCCATGCGAATCCGGCCTGTCGCTGCGGCGACGTTCTCCGGGGAGCCTGCCGCCCGCACGACTGCCCTCTCTTTGGAAAGACCTGCACACCGGAACATCCGGTCGGCGCCTGCATGGTATCCAACGAAGGGGCCTGCTCCGCCTGGTACCGCTACGCCCTGTAGGGCTTCGAAACCAGAGAAGATTTCATATGCCCGCCGTGCGGGCAATGTCAAACAGGAAAGGAACAAACATCATGAACGACAAAACCAGCCGCCGACAGCTTTCTCCGTATGCCACGACAAATCAGACGGTAACTCTCGCCCACGGAGCCGGAGGGAAACAGACCTCCGATCTGATCGACCAGATCTTTAAGGCTCATTTTTCCAACCCGGATCTGACCGCAGACGACGCAGCCGTTCTTCCCGCCCCGCCCGGAAGGATCGCCATGACGACCGACGGCTTTATCGTCTCCCCCGCCTTCTTCCCGGGGGGAAATATCGGCAAGCTTTCCGTCTGCGGCACGGTCAACGACCTTGCCTGCATGGGCGCGAAACCGCTTTATCTCTCCTGTGCCTTCGTCATTGAAGAGGGATATCCCATGGAACAGCTTGCACAGATCGCCGCTTCCATGGCGGCCACCGCCTCCGAGGCCGGAATCCGCATCGTCTCCGGCGATACCAAGGTAGCCGGAAAAGGCCAGGCGGACGGCGTTTTCATTACCACGACCGGCGTCGGCCTGCTGACCGAAGGAGTCCGCACCTCCGGCGCCTTCGCAAAACCCGGCGACAGCGTCATCGTTACCGGCGACATTGGCCGCCACGGCTGTACGATCCTGCTTGCGCGGGAGGATTTCGGGATCGAGGCCGACGTCACCAGCGACTGTGCGCCGCTCTGGGGCGTTGTCCGCTCTGTCCTCGATGAAACAACGGATGTCCATGTCATCCGCGACGCCACCCGCGGCGGGGTCGGCACGGTTCTCTATGAGATCGCCGCCCAGAGCCAGGTGGGAATCCGACTGAACGCCAAAGCCATTCCCGTCGCAGACCAGGTGTACGGCGTCTGCGGCATGCTCGGCCTCGAGCCGCTTTACCTGGCATGCGAGGGGAGACTGGTCATCGTCGCGCCAAAGGAGCAGACTCCGGCCATCCTGAATGCCCTCAGACAAAACGATAACTCAAAGGACGCCGTCCAGATCGGCGAAATCACCGAGGATCACCCCGGCTATGTCACCATGACGACCGAGATCGGCGCACAGACGATTCTTCCCGGCCCGGGCGGCGAGCTGCTGCCACGAATCTGCTAGGAGGTTCCAGATATCCCCTGCGACTGCCTCACGGCCGGTAGATAAAATGCTCCCGCCGCGTCTCTGAGACATCGCCTTCCTCTACCCTGACAAAACCAAGCTTCTCAAGCAATGCCCTGGACGGCGCGTTTGTCACATGGACCGACGCCCAGACAGGGCATTGGTATTCCTCCACGATGTAATCCAGGATCAGCTGACACGCTTCTCTGGCATATCCCTGACGGCGGTAGGGAGGAAAAATTTCATATCCCAGCTCCAGATGCACCCCGCCGGACTCATCCTCCAGATCGTACACACCGGCGGCCCCGATCAGCCGCTCGTCCTCCCGTCTCACCACCGCCCAGACGCCATATTCATAAAAACGATACTGGCTCTGAATATATGCCTCTGTCTGTTCCTGATCCGCAAAAATCAGTCCGCTGTCCCACTCGCGGAAGCGCTCCCAGTCTCCCTGCACAATCTCACGAATCCGAATCCGCTCCGACTCCGCAATGTTCCAGGGCAGTCCCAGATGTCGGCGCACCAGCCGTTCCAGAAAACGCTCATCCGCCGCCTCAATGGTCTCCACCGCGTAATCCGCGTCCAGATATTCTGTCCCGACTGCGGCAAAGGCACTCCCCGCCGCTTTCGCGGCGATGAGTGCCTCCTTTTCATCCGACAATACTACCTGATATCCGGTACCCTCTACCAGTACCTCCCTGATCTCTACCATCTTCTCTTCTTTACCTTCTCCGGCTCTCCGTACTCTTCGCCGAAGGTCTCCGCCGTAACCGACTGAATCTTCTGCGGCTTCAACGGCCGGTCGCCGGCATCCGTCGGGGTCTCCGCGATCCGGTTGACTACGTCCATGCCCTCCACAACCTTGCCGAAGGCGGCATAGGCGCCGTCCAAGTGCGGGGCATCCTTATGCATGATGAAGAACTGAGATCCGGCGGAATTCGGCATCATGGAACGGGCCATGGACAGCACGCCCTCCGTATGCCTTAAATCGTTTGCAAAGCCGTTCTGGGAAAATTCTCCCTTGATCGAATAGCCCGGGCCGCCCATGCCGGTGCCCTGCGGGCACCCGCCCTGAATCATAAAGCCGCTGATCACCCGGTGGAAAATCAGGCCGTCATAAAAGCCGCTTTTCACCAGGCTCAGGAAATTCCTCACCGTGTTCGGCGCGATCTCCGGATACAGCTCCGCGCGGATGATCCCGCCATCCTCCATCGTTATGGTAATCTCTGGATTTTTCATAGATTTTTTTAACTCCTTCATTTTTATTTACTGTGAAAGTCCCGGACGGCGGCGGTATGGACTGCGTGCTTGCACGCGAGGACATACC
>JAJQCO010000096.1:0-636 GCA_021202655.1 Clostridiales bacterium
TACTGCCGTTCCTCTGTTGTAAAACTTATTTATATATGATGTGATAACAGAAACTACGTAGTCATCACAGCTGCTGAAAGGCTCATAAAGAACAATTACCTGTGGATTGAACACGTACCACCGATCGAATGCGACGCTGATATGACTGTTCTGATTCAGATCCCTGACAACAACATCCTGTCCAAAAGATTCATCTGACATCTCAGCGCTCAAAATTCCGGTAATTTTCCTCCCGGATTTCAGATACTCCAGGCATGAGATTTTTTTCAAAGAAGGTAAAAGCAGATTGTCCCCCACTGACATTTTTTCAAAAATTTCATAATTGTCCCCGATTTTCATGATCGATACAATCTTATTTTTCATAAAAACATGAAATTTGGGGAGACAAAAAGAACGGCCGCCAATCATATATCTCACATCCTCACATACCGTTCGCCCACTCAATAACAAAAAGAAGCGGATTCTTTCCACGCTGTTCGATATGACAAACGTGGTGATTTCACCCTTTCGAAAATCAAAATTCTCTCCGATATCCCGTACATTCAGATTCCTGACTCCATACACCACATTTTCTCTTGTATCAGGCTTCCTGGCAGAATTCTCCAGCGACCGCATCTTTCTCATCAGGGTATTGCC
>JAJQCO010000096.1:646-4073 GCA_021202655.1 Clostridiales bacterium
CATCCGGAGAAAATTCCTTCTTTGATTTTTTTACAACTCTTCCCCGGCGAAAAATAACATAGCTGTCCGACAAAATCGATGCCGCCAGATTCGAGTGGCAGAGAAGAATCACCGCCATCCGGTTTTTTGCCGCTTTTTTCAGAAGCTGCGCATATTCCCGGATCGCCTCCACATTCATGTCTTCGCACTCATCTTCAACCACAAGAATTCTCGCGCCAATTTTTTTTGCCTTAACAACCTCTACCTCGCGAAGCTCCAGACCTACAAGACTCCCCATCATTTTCCTGACATCCAGGGAAATATTCATCTGCGCAAATTGCCTGGACGTCTCCTCCCGCAGCTGTTCTCTTGCCTTTCTCGTGAGTAACGGGCTCACGTCTCGAAGCCACACATAATCTTACACAGTAAAGTTTTTTATTACCGAGTTATTATACGAAATGTGGTACACCAGA
Organism: Clostridiales bacterium; assembly: GCA_021202655.1. Classification (GTDB taxonomy): domain Bacteria; phylum Bacillota; class Clostridia; order Lachnospirales; family Lachnospiraceae; genus Brotaphodocola. Next base: position 1,099 of record JAJQCO010000096.1, read on the forward strand.
TTCCTGATATCCGCATACTTCCGTACCTTCCGGCTATCTACCAGAATCTGACTTTGCTGCCAGTCCGGTTCCTCGCTTCCCAAAAGGATCTGTGCAATCAGTTCCTTACCGGAATAATTCAATCCCAAAAGCCCTGTAATTTCGCCCTCCATCACCTGAAAAGACACATGCTCAAGCTTCCCGTATCGCTCAGAAACCATATTCAGATCATTAATTTTCAGTACCGTTTTTTTCAATCGTCAGTTCCTCCAGATGATCCACTACAGGCATCATAATCTCCACGTCTGTTCCACAGCCGATAGAACTGTATATATTCAGGCCATACTGATCGCCGTATAATAATTTGATACGCCTGCTTATATTGGGCAGAGCGATGCCGGTATTCCGGCTCTGTATTTCTGAATGCCTTTCGTCCACAAATCTCATATCCCTGGAATGGATCCGTCCATTCAATTCATCCAGCTCTGTCAAGGTCATCCCTTTTCCATTGTCAGAGACAGTAATAATCAGATCATCCGCAACCGTTACCTCAATGATAATACTGCCTCCCTCCATCCTGTCCTCCAGCCCATGATTGATTGCGTTCTCCACAATCGGCTGGAGAATCAGTCTGGGTACATAAAAATCATATGCCGCCAGATCCTCTTCCTCAATCAGGATTTCCAGAGAGAAACGATCATTAAAACGATATTGCTGAATACGCATATAATTATTGATATTGTTGAGTTCATCCCGTAGAGTAACCATCGTTCCCTTCCGGCTGATGCTATACCGGAAAAAAGCGGCCAGCGTCTCAATCATTCCGGCTACCTCCACGTTATCATCCAACATGGCCTGTCCCCGTATCGTGTCCAGCGTGTTATATAAAAAATGTGGATTAATCTGACTTTGCAATGCCGTCAGTTCTGTCTGTTTATTAAATATTTCCGCATTGTTCCTGTGGATTTTAGATACTGTATACATATCCAGGGCCAAACTGACCTGATTCAGCCAAAAACTATACCCTTTCTTCTCTTCCAGCAGTTTCTCTGCTTTCTCTATCTTTTCTCCATTATCCAGAAATTCCAGAAAACGCTCCATCGTCTTCCATTCGATCATTTCCGTGTAGACGAGGTAAACGGTCTGAACAACAGCCAGAAACGTACATAATCCTGTCAGGAGAAGATTTCTGACAATAATAAGCACCCACACAGCCGCCACAATATTTCCAATGCACAGCACATATTCAACTGTTTTGATCTGTTTCATGTTCTGTCTCCCGGCGGTCACATATGCAACCGCCTGTAAATACTGGGTTTCACTCCTACACTTTTCTTAAAAAGCTGACTGAAATATTTCTGATCTCCATACCCGACAGCGGCGCCGATCGCGGCAACCGTCTCATTCGTAGTAACCAGCATCTTCTTTGCTTTCTCCATACGAAACTCAATCAGATACGCGCTAAAATTCATATTGGTTTCCTTCTTAAAAAGCGAACTGAAATATACCGGATTCAAATCCACCACCGCCGCTATATCCTCCAGCAGAATTTTTTCCTGATAGTGTTCTTCCACATATTGCTTCGCCTGCTGAATCGGTTTCATAAATTTGGTCTCTGCGATCGCCTGAAGCATTTCCAGAAATCCGCCCAGCTCTTCTTTAAGCAGCCGGGTCATCTGAACCGGCTTATAACAGTGCTGGCATTTGCCCAGCAGTTCCTTTTTCTGCTCCGTAAATTCTTTCTGATTCACGCAATCAAAGAACAGTTCAATCAGCTTCTCAGCCGTCGTATAATAATCTACCATATCGCCGGTTTCATCCGTTCCGGTCTCCTCGAACAGTTTTGTGATACAGGAAACCAGCATATCCGAGGAACTGATATCAATACTGACGCGCACATCCTCCCGGATTCCTTCAAAACGCTCCTCCATCCTGCCAGAATCCTCATTCAAAACACCATCCATGTAAATCAGGCGTCCGGTACCATATTTCATCCGGGCGCATACGGCCCGATAGGATTCCAGAATAGAAAATCGGATCTCACTGAATTTCGTTTTTTCTCCGCCGATTCCGATGGTGACCTCATACTGGTCAAATCCCATTAAATATTCCTTAATCCGCAACAAAATATCGCTCATAAGGTTCTTCACGTCCGCTGAGCGAATCGTATTGTAGTTAAAGAGGCAATAGATATGGAGATTATCCTTTTCACATATCAGAAGTTCCTCCAGATGCTTCCCCAAAATGGCTTCCACAATGGTGCGCACCCGATCCACTGTCAACCGATCCTGCTTGCTGTCATTTCTGTTATAATCCACATAATCCAGTTTAATATCAATCGCCCGATAGAGCTCTCCCCTCATATAAACGGAAAAGTCCCCCATGGAAGACAAGTCCTCCTGGTCGATAATATTTTTCAGGAAATTTCTCTTTATGATCTTACTGCCTTCCGACGCCATCTTTTCCAGTTTTTTCTGCTGAAAATTCTGGCGATCCTTTTCATCCAGCTTCAGTCGGATCTTCTGCAATGCGTTATTTAAGTCTTTCTCATTCACCGGCTTCAAAATATAGTCTTCCACGCCATATTCTAACGCCTGACGTGCATATTCAAATTCCCGATAGCCGCTCACCACAATAAAATAAGGTGTCGGTGTTATTTTCCTGGACAACTTAATCAAATCCAGACCGCTGATTTTGGGCATACGCACATCCGTAATCACAATATTCGGATGACTCTCTCTGATTTCCCGGAGCGCCGCTTCCCCATTATCCAGCACATTCAGGCATTCCATATCCAGCTCTTCCCAATGTATCAGTTTCTTTACCAGAACGCCAATACGAAACTCATCATCAACAATAAGAACCTTTCTACTCCCGGACATATCTTCCCTTTCTACTAAAAATCTCTTGATTTTTAATTATACTTTATTGAAACTATCCTGACAAGGGACAAACAGCCCCAGGCCTTTTTCTAAAGACACAGGGCTAAGAATGTT
>JAJQCO010000026.1 GCA_021202655.1 Clostridiales bacterium
GTTATAAATTATACTCCTTATTGAGAATAGTAATGTCTCTACTCAATCTGTTGTACAAGCAAAACCATATGAGCAAATTATCGTATTGGAAAGGGTGATTAAAATGAAAAATGTTGTAGTAGTCGGTCTTGGTAAATCTGGATTAGGCGACGCGATCGCTACCCGGTTCGCCAGGGAAAATTATGGTGTCGTTGTCATGGATTTCAACGACGATTATCTGAAGGAAACCACAGACAAGCTTACATCACTGGGATGTGAGGTGCATGCTATTAAATTAAACCTGATGGATTCCATTAACATTCGCGCCGCTTTTGAGGAAGCAGCCTCTTATGGTCAAATTGCTTCTCTGATTTATGTTGCGGCGGCTCGCAGAAATGAATATCCGTCAAAGCTCACCAGAGAACATATGGAATTTGATTTTTCTATCAATGTAGGAGCAATCGCTGATTGTGTACAAAACGCGCTTCCGTATCTGGAAAACTGTGAAGGGAGCTCGATCCTGCTAACCGGCGGAAGACTTGCATTGGCTCCAGAACTGCCCAGCTGTTCGCTCTCTCTTTGTAAAGCGGCAATCCGCAATTATCTCTATGCGCTGCATGAAGATCTGGCAGAAAAAGGCATTTTCGCCGGTACCGTGACAATTTTTAATCCAATCAAACCGAACACAGATTATGCCCCTGAAAAAATAGCCGAATTGTTCTGGAGCCTGCACAGCAACCGTAAAGAATTTGAAATCAAATTTTAAAAATAAAGGAGGAGCGTCACATGAAAAGTGATATCAGCGAAATTCTAAATGGTGCAATAGATATGCACATGCATGTCTATCCGGAGTTTGACAGCGGTCATCCGCTTCGTTATGAAAACCTGGAACATATGCGAATCTGCCGCGATGCCGGTATGAGGGGTGTGGTGTTCAAGTCCCACTCATTTCCAACAACACTGGCTGCAGATATTGTCAATGAAGCCGTTCCTGGGTTTCATGCTTTTGGCAGCTTTACCATGAATACCTATACCGGCGGTTTCGATCCCTTCGCAGTAGAAATTGCGCTTTCCACCGGCGCCAAATCTATCTGGCTTCCCACTACTACATCCAGGAATGATGCTTCCCGAGGAAATGTCCGTGCTTCGTTCCTGCCAATCCTGTCAAAATTCAAATTGGAAAATGCACTTTACATGCTGGATGAAGACGGCAAACTGATCCCGGAAATACGCGAGGTCATCGCTCTTTGCAAAGACTATGATACTGTCCTGCAGACTGGTCACATCTCCGCACCGGAGCGTATGGCTGTTGCCATTGAGGCACATGATCAGGGATTTAAAAAACTTGTTTTCTCCCATCCGGACTCTGGCTCGACCAAAGGCACCTACGAAGAAATCATGGAGATGGCCAGACTGGGCTGTTACATTGAACTTGTTGTCAACGGAATGATGCCGAATTATCAGCGGGTCTCTACTGCAACCTTCGCAAAGTGGATTAAGGATGTCGGCTATCAGCAAATCCTCATTGATACCGACTACTTCCCGACCTTTGATTATCTTCCCAGCCTTCCGGAAATGCTCAGACTTTTGTATGGTTGCCTGATCACACAGGGCGTTACCAAGGAAGAACTGAAACATATTGCTTCTGTCAACCCGGCTCAGCTGCTCAATCTTCCGGTGTAGTTCCTTTCACAGATGATAATCGTTTTTGATTGTCTGCTGGAATAATTTTGCTGCCTTTGTCATTGGCTTATCCTTGTTCCAGACAAGGTACTGTTTTCGATGACAGGCAGGATCCTCAGGCGGGAGGAAAACCACGCTGGAATCAAAGCCGCCGGAATAAAAAAATTCTTCGGTGGAAATTGCCAGATATCCCTTATTGATATATTTTTGCCATTCCGAAGGGAATGCATAATCCACCTGAGGAATCGGATAATGGTTGGCAGTAAACAATGCTTCAAATATTTGCATAAACCCAGAACCACCCGGAACAATCACAAAGTGTTCATTTATCAGATCATCCACCGAATACGTTTCCTTTTGTGAAATCGGATGGTCTCTGGAAACTGCAAGATAGAGCGGATCATCTGCCAAAAGTATATAGGCCAGTGACTCATTCGAAATCAGAATATTCGCAATGATGAAATCGTTTTCGTTATCATTCAACGTGGAAACAAAACCATCTGTCAGAAGAATTTTCTGAAAAAGCTTGATTTCCGGATGCTTCTTGCGAAAATTGCGCAAATATTTGCTATGTACCTGCACCGTCATACAAGCAATATTTAATACATTACTGTTACTACGCCGTAATGCTTCCAGTTCGGACACGGCATCCTGATAAGACTGAAGAATGGTCTGCGCATGCTTCAGAAGAATTTCTCCATTCTCGTTCAAAAGGACCTGACGCCCCTTCCGGTTGAATAACTGGCAGCCGAGCTCATCTTCTAGGCGCGAAATGGAAGCGCTCAACGTGGGCTGAGAGATATTCAGCTTATTTGCTGCCCTTGTAAAATGTTGCTCTTTTGCGGCTGTGTAAAAATATTGCAATTGTATTATGTCCATAATTAAACACAACGTCGACCGGGCAACGGTCGACGCGTTCTCCCTTCTGAAAAGCAGAATACATAAATGCATCTCTGTTGTTAACTTTAACATTTTTTATTAGCAAAATCAATTGATGATTGGAGGTATTTTTATGAATCCGTTACATGGCTACAAAATTCTCGATCTTACTCAAAATCTGTGCGGCCCCATCTGCACCAACATTCTGGAAGATATGGGCGCGGAGATTATCAAATTTGAAAATCCCAAACAGGGTGGTGATACGGGTCGTTACACGTCACCCGTTATCGACGGGATTGCCTCTTACTATATGGCTTCCTCCAGAGGAAAGAAAAGCGTAATTATTGATTATAACAATCCCGCACACAAAGAAATTTTCTTAAAAATGGTAAAAGACGCTAATGTTGTAGTCGAAAACTTCCGTCCCGGCTCTATGGAAAAATTTGGTCTCACCTACGATGTCCTCAAGGAAATTAATCCTGGTCTGATTATGACCTCTATTTCCGGCTATGGCCAACAGGGTCCCTGGGCAAAAAAAGCTGCCTATGATAACGCTGTTCAGGCTGCTTCTGGAATTATGACCGTTACCGGCGACTGGAAGGAAGGTCCAATGAAAGTTGGTATTTCCATGGCAGATGTCGTGAGCGGATTATGGGGAGCGATCGCGACGCTTTCCGCTATTGCCCGATATGAACGTACCGGTGAAGGTGCTTATGTTGATATCAGTATGTTAGACAGCATGTTAATGGCAGAAGATACACTCGTTGCCCGTTATATGTTTGATGGACAGACTCCAAGAGGAAATGGCAACAAACATTTGCTCGTCAGCCCATCGCAGCCGGTTCCCTGTAAAAATAACGAGAGTGTATTCATTGTTTTAGCTATGCAGCCGCAGTTTGCTTCTTTCTGTGAAGGTATTGGACATCCGGAATTGCCCCAGGATCCACGCTTTGATACCATGAAACACCGTTTTGAACATCGTGACGAACTCGAACCAATCATCTGCGACATTACAAAAGAATGGGAGGCAAGTGATCTCTGCGCCATGATGGAAGAACGGCGTCTGGTATACAGCATGATCAATACCATACCACAGGCCCTGGAACTGGATCAGGTAAAAGAACGCAAAGTACTGGCGACTGTCAGCTGGCCAGAGGACGATAAGGAATATTATGTTGGCGCAACTCCGGTCCACATGAGCGGAATGGAACGTCCAATGCATTACAACATGTCCAAAGTCGGTCAGGATACCTTTGACATTCTGTCAGAGTACGCAGACATGGATACGTTGCACAAAATCTATGACAGTTATTTTGAGGCGCTGCCCGATATCGTAGCTGACAAAATCAAATAAAAATCATACTCAAGAAAGGATCAAAAATATGGACCCAAGAATTGAAAATTGGTTGGCGGAACGGGAACGTATCGAAATGGGCGGCGGTGAGGAAGCCATCGAAAAACAGCATTCTCGAGGAAAACTGACTGCGCGAGAACGAATGAACCTATTGTTTGATGAGGGTACGTTCCAGGAAATTGGCATGTTTGTCCAGCATCGGTGCCCTGAACTTGCCAAAAAAAATAAGGTTTTCCCTGCAGACGCTGTCGTGATCGGATACGGGCTGATCAACGGTCGTCCGGCCTATGCATATGGCAATGACTACACCGTAAACGGTGGATCCATGGGGGAAATGGGGAGCAAAAAGATGTCCAAAACTCTGCGCATGGCCATCCAGAGCGGCTGCCCGGTAATTGCCCTTTATGATAGCGTAGGCGGCCGAATTGAAGAAGGGATGCTGACACTTGCTTTTGGTGAGGTGTTCTACTATAACGCACAAGCCTCCGGCTATGTTCCCCAGTTTGCCGCTATCATGGGAACATGCGCAGGTGGAGCCGCTTATTCCCCGGCCATCATGGACTTCACCTTTATGGTCAACGATACCGGACAGATGTATCTGACTGGTCCAAAGGTAATCAAGCAGGTCATGGGAGAAGATATCAGCCTCCAGGCTTTAGGTGGAGCGCAGACACAATCCAGCATATCCGGTGTATCGCATTTTGTCGCAATTGATGATTACGACTGCATTGACCAGATTCGCAATATGCTTTCATATTTTCCGCAAAACTCAAACGAGAAACCTCCGGTATATGAATGCACGGACGATCCGGATCGCTTATGCCCAGAGCTCGATGAGATCATTCCACTGCAAAGTAAACGCGCCTACGATGTCAAGGATGTCATCCGCGCCATCGTCGATAATGGGGAATTTGTTGAACCCTGCGCTGACTGGGCGCAAAATGTTGTCACCGTTCTCGCCCGGATGAACGGAAGCTCAGTTGGCATTATCGCAAGTCAGCCAAAGATTAAGGCAGGATGCATGGATATGGATTCTTCTGATAAGGCCGCACGTTTTATCCGAATCTGCGATTCGTATGGCATTCCTCTCATTTATCTATGCGATGTGCCGGGATTCCTGCCGGGCGTACAGCAGGAACACGGCGGTATTATCCGCCACGGCGCCAAGATGGTTTTCGCGAACAGCGAGGCGACTGTTCCAAAAATCATGGTGGTTCTGCGCAAAATGTACGGCGGAGGCAGTATGGCCTTCTGCCCATGGCCGCTTCGAAATGATTTCACCTTCTACTGGCCATCCGGAGAATCCGGCGTAGTAGGAGTCGAATCGGCAGCCGCCGTACTGTTTGGGAAGCAACTGGCAGCCGCACCGGAAAACCAGCGCGACGAACTTTACAAACAGCTGGTGGAACCGTTTGAAAAACGCTCTCTTGGTCCCTACGCAATCATGGAAAATTTTGATGCCGATGAAATTATCCAGCCGTCCGAGACAAGAAAGGTTCTCTGCAGAGTATTGAAACTTCTGGAGAACAAGCGCGTACAGCCGCTTGTAAAGAAAAAGCACGGGAACATCCCATTATAATATACGGAGGAAAATACAATGGCATATGTATCGCTGTTAGCGTTAGTTGTAGTAGTCATTCTGGCTGTCAAAAAGGGAATGAATCCAGGAATTTCCGGTCTGTGTGCCGCCTTTATCCTCGGCTTCTTTGTCATGAACGACAACGGAGTCCCGATTTCCAGCATTGCGGGCGCCTGTAAAGTTACCATGAGCGCCTTCCCCACAACCATGTTTTTGCGTATCATGTTCAGCGCTATGCTGTTTTCCATTCTCAGTCTGAATGGAACGCTCCAGATTCTCACCGATAAGATTCTGGCGCTGGCCAAAGGAAATCAGAAATTATTCCCGATTATTATATTTTTCCTGAATATGCTGTTGTCCTTTGTTGGCGTCAATACATTCACCCAGCTGGTCATGGTAACGCCGATCTGTGTTTCCATCGCCCATCGTTGCAAACAACATCCGATTCTGCTTTTGATGTCGACGGCAACGGGGGCCCGTGCCGGCTATACCTCCCAGTTAAATGTCCTGGGAATCACCATGCGGGCACTCTCCGCAGAAAATGGAATTGCCTTAAACGGCTCTGAACAGATCCGCATGACCATCATATCACTGGTCACATTTGCAGTATTTTATATCGCTTATAAGGGTTATAAACTGCCTCGTATTGAGATGAACAGCGATGAAAAAGTCTCGTTGAACAAAGAGCAGTGGATTTCACTCATTGTTGCAGTATGTTGTATTATCCTGGCTGTCATGGGCTTCGAGCTTTCTGTCTTGAGCGCAGCCTTTACCGCGCTTCTTCTGGCAGTCATCCACGTAGACGAAAAAAAGGTCATCGCAAGTGTTCCGTGGGCAACTATTACAACGATCTGCGGTATGACTATGCTCGTCAAGATCATTCAAACCGCCGGTGGTATTGATGTTCTGATTGATATCTTCCAGACCTTTATGAGTAAAGTAACCTGTGTTCCGTTCTTCATGATTATCAGCGCACTGCTCAGCGCCGTGTCCTCGGCTACAGGCGTTGTATTGCCTACCCTGTATCCAACGCTCCCGTCCATGGGCGCCGCTTATGGAATTGATCCGAGTGTCCTTGGCCTGGCAATCGCTGTCGGTTCAACCGCAACAGGGATTATGCCATTCAGTACAGTTGGAGCTACCTTCCTGGGGTTAACGACTCCTGAAGATAACGAAAACAACTATCTGTTTAACTCGTTGTTGATCTGTTCCGGTACCATGCTGCTTGTCGGTATCATCGCAGCATTCGTGAGACTGATCGGTTAACCAACACATTTTTCAGAAGGGACTATGCTGCAGAGGATCATCCTCTGCAGCGGAAAGGAAATTTATGTACAGTATACCATTTGTTGTTTTAATGGGACTTGGCACTGTTTTTACCGGTCTTGTCAGCATTATCTTCCTGACAACACTGATGAGTTATCTGCTCAGAGAACGAACAATCCCGGATAAAACCGTTCCTGAAAAAGGTTCGGACTCACAGACCCCATCGGTGCAGGAGCCGAAAGATGATTTAAAATTTGTTTCAGCAGTATTCGCTGTCCTTGCTGACAACCTTAATATTGATCTTACCAACGTCAAAGTTACCATTACAAAAGCATAAAACAGAACGATGAGAGGATAAAGAAAATGAAAAAAGAATATAAGCTGACTGTGAATGAAACCGTTTACAACATTGTGCTGGAGACAGTTGGAACAGGCAGCAGCATGCCGCCAAGGAAAAGCGCATCTGCAGCACCGCTTCCAAGGGTCTCTGCCCCGGTTTCTGCTCCGACCCCTGCACCCGCACCAGCTTCCACTTCTACAGCGGCGCCCGCCGGTAGAGGCGAAACGGTCTGCGCTCCCATGCCAGGTAATGTCTGGAAAGTAAAAGTAAAAAACGGAGATGTTGTCAAAAAAGGAGACGTATTGATTATACTTGAAGCCATGAAAATGGAAAATGAAATCATGGCTATGTGTGATGGAACGGTTTCCGATTTCAGTGTTTCCGAAGGTCAGAGTCTTGATTCCGGCGCTTTAATTTGTATTATCCGATAGGACACACAATTTGGTTTTAAGAGGAGGAAATACATGGAAGCAATCATAAGATTTATCCAGGAAACAGGATTTTACCAATTTACACAAGGCATGAATTGGCAAATGCTCGTCATGATAATGATATCACTGTTTCTTTCATATCTGGCTATTGTAAAAAAATTTGAACCACTACTGCTTTTAAACATTGCCATTGGTATGATGCTGACCAATCTGCCCGGTACCGACATGTATCATGAAATTCTGTTTTCTGGCGGACATATTCATTGGGATCTGTTTACCGGTTCCGTTGTTACACAGGAGTTTTTGAATGAGCTTCAGGCTAGTGGTGTCGCTGAAGCGGTCCTTGCAACGGTACAGGTTGGCGATGTTATTAAGGTCGGCCTGCTGGATGTCCTCTATCTCGGTGTCAAGCTCGGAATCTATCCGTGTCTGATTTTCATGGGAGTCGGCGCCATGACTGATTTTGGCCCGTTGATCGCCAATCCGAAGTCCCTTCTTCTTGGCGCTGCGGCACAGCTTGGAATTTTTATGGCTTACTCCGGCTGCCTGCTTCTGCGATACACCGGTATTGGCTCACTGATGTTCACTTATCAGGAAGCTTCCTCGGTTGGTATTATCGGCGGAGCAGACGGCCCGACTGCTATCTTTTTGACCTCGAAACTGGCTCCACATATGCTCGGTCCGATTGCCGGCGCGGCCTATTCCTATATGGCTCTTGTTCCGATCATTCAGCCACCGATTATGAAAGCGCTGACCACGAAAAAGGAACGGCAGATTATTATGAAGCCGTTACGGAAAGTCTCAAAACGTGAGAAAATTGTTTTCCCGATTATTGTCACTATTTTCGCGTCCTGCCTGGTTCCGTCATCCGGTCCATTAGTTGCATGCCTGATGCTCGGCAATCTGTTCAAGGAATGCGGCGTTGCCGAACGTCTGAGCCAGCAGGTGCAAAATGGCATTATGAATACCGTAACTATTTTCCTGGCATTATCTGTTGGAGCAACTGCCACAGCCACTACTTTCCTGGCTCCCAAGACTCTCATGATTTTGTGTATGGGTATCGTTGCATTCAGCTTTGGAACTGCGGGCGGTGTGTTGCTTGCAAAATTTATGAATCTGTTCCTGAAGGAAAAAATCAATCCTCTCATTGGCTCTGCGGGCGTTTCCGCTGTACCAATGGCAGCAAGAGTATCACAGATGGTCGGGCAAAAGGAAAATCCTGGCAACTTCCTGTTAATGCATGCTATGGGACCAAACGTAGCCGGCGTTATCGGTTCGGCCATTGCTGCCGGTGTCCTGCTGTCACTATTTCCGGTATAATCTGCAGCCTGCTTTCAAAAAGAAGATTCTTTTCGCTCTTGAAAAGGTCTTCTTTTTGTTTTCTGGATTTCATTAATCATTCCCCATAAAATATCGATTTTGATGTCCGCAACAAATCGCCTAAGTTGTTTGTTGCATTTTTAAATATGGGTGGATATAATAAGATCACCAGAGAGAGAATGAGGAGGCGCTCATTTATTGTAAATCGGCTTGCAGATTAGAAGAAAAGCGAGGTGAATGTTATGGCAGAAAGCCAGAATATAGAATGGAAAGAATCCTGGCGTGATGAATATCTGAAGTGGATTTGCGGTTTTGCGAATGCGCAGGGTGGGAAAATATATCTCGGCATCAATGACGAGGGACAGGTAGTTGGCCTTCATAACAGTAAATCACTTTTGGAAGAAATTCCCAATAAAATCGTTACAACACTGGGAATTGTTGCGGATGTTAATTTGTTGTCGGCAGAGGGAAAAGAATATATTGAAATTTGCGTTTCAAAGTCTAATATGCCAATTGCATACAGGGGAGTGTATCATTATCGTAGTGGAAGTACGAAACAGGAATTAAAAGGAGCGGCGCTTCAGGAATTTTTAATGAAGAAAATAGGGTTGACCTGGGATGATGTGGCATCGGAAAGAGCGACGCTGGATGATATTGATCCGGAAGCCGTCATGTATTTTCAGAAAATGTCAGTCGCGCATAATCGCATGGCTGTGGAGTCGGTTACGGAAGATATTGCAGTTGTGTTGGAGAATCTGAACCTTTTGGATGACGGAAAACTGAAAAATGCGGCGATCCTTCTGTTTGGAAAGAGACCGGGATGGTTTGTCACATCATGCGATTTTAGAATTGGCAGGTTCATCAAAGATGATTCGGATTTGATTTTTCAGGATGTTGTTGAGGGGGATTTGATTCGCATGGCGGATCGTGTTATCAACATTTTGCGTTCGAAATATTTAATCTCGCCCATTCATTATGAGGGGCTTCAGAGAATCGAACCGCTTGAGATCCCTGAGGATTCTCTGCGCGAAGCCATCTTTAATTCTATTATACACAAGCTCTATACAGGGGTTCACACACAGATGAAGGTCTGGAATGATAAGATAGAGCTTTGGAATGATGGAGGATTGCCGTTCGATATGACGATTGAAAGGCTGATGTCGGAGCATTCTTCAAAACCAAGGAATCCCAACATAGCGGCAGTTTTTTATAAGGCAGGATTTATTGAGAGCTGGGGACGTGGAATCACCAAGATTCGTCATGGATTCCTTTCGGCTGGATTGCCGGAACCATTGTTTGAAGAAAGCTGCGGAGGAATCCGTGTGACCATGTACAGGCCGGAGATGCCAGGAATTGGGAAAAATGCAGAAGCCAATGAAGTGAAAGAGAAAGTTATGGAAACTAGCGGAGAAACTGATCTCAGAGAGAAAACTGGTGAGAAAACTGGTGAGAAAACTGGTGAGAAAATCCTGTTACTGATGAGAGAAAATCCGTCGATAACCTATGGAGAACTTGCAAAGGAGTTGTCAATGTCACAGAGTGGTATTGGGTATGCTGTGCGCAAATTAAGAAAGGCAGGACTGGTCGAAAGAATAGGACCGGATAAAGGCGGAGCATGGAAGGTAAATTGATTTTCTCTATATCGAAAGGAACGAAACACAATGACAGATGTGAAGTATTATGATATCGGCCTGAATCTTTTCTGCCGCCAGTTTACGCATCCGGATCGGATTCTCCGGGGGGCGGCGGACGCGGGAGTTTTCTGCATTCTGACTGGTTCGGATATGAAGGAAAACCGGCTGGTGGACGCATACGTGCGGGGGCATGAGGCATATGGAACGGCGGGAATTCATCCGCATAATGCGGACGCGGCGAAGCTGGAGGATTTCGCGGAGATTGAGCGGATCGTGACTGGGAATCCGCGGATCGTGGCGGTGGGCGAATGCGGTCTGGATTTTGACCGGATGTTCTCGACAAGGGAGAACCAGATCCGGTGTCTGGAGCGTCACATTGAGCTGGCCGGGCGGCTGAAAAAGCCGCTGTTTTTACATGAGAGAGCGGCTGCGGAGACGTTTGCCGCGCAGTTTCGCGGATATCCGGAGATCTGCAGGCGGTCGGTGGTGCATTGCTTTACCGGGGACAGGAAGACGCTGGAGATGTATCTTTCCATGGGATTTTCCATTGGGATTACCGGATGGATCTGTGATGACAGACGGGCGGACGAGCTTCGGGATGCCGTGCGCATCCTGCCGTCGGATCGGGTGCTGATTGAGACAGACGCGCCGTATCTGACGCCCCGGAACGTGCCGGGGCGTGGCCGGACGAATGTCCCGCAGAATATCGTGTACGTGGCGCGGGAGCTGGCGGGGTATATGAATGTGGAAGAGGATGAGCTGATACGCTGCGCAAGGGAAAACACGGAAAGATTATTCGGGATTCATCCGGACAAGTCTGACGGTTGCGATTATTAAGAAAACGACAGATTTTATTAAAGACTGTAATCCTGGGCTATGGTATCATGAGAGGGAATCAACATAGAAGGGAGAAAAGACTGTGATAAAAAGATCAAAGCTGTTCATGGCAGGGCTGATCATTTCGTTTGTTATGATTCCCGGGTGCGCGAAGGGACAGGAACCGGAGACGGAAGCAGTTGCGGAGAGCGCTGTCGTCAGTGAGGCAGAAGAGGAGACGGACGATTTCCTGACAGAGGAAACGGGGGATGATCAGACGGATTTGGAAAACGAAGTGGAGGAGCGGGCGGTTCCGGTACACATCTGGGGTGTGGTGACGGGGGCGGACGGAAATTCCATTACGGTGGATAATCAGTCTGGCGTATCCTCGCCGGGAGAGATTGTCCTGATGATCAATCCTTCTACTTATGTTCTGGATGGGATAAACGGGCTGCCCGTATCGCTGGATGAGGTGCAGGAGGGGAGCTTTCAGGCGTATCTTGGGCCGGCGATGACCATGTCGCTGCCGCCGCAGGCCGCCCCCTATGCGGTGATCGTAAATATCCCGGAGGACGCGGCCGCGCCGGTCTATGCGATCGCCGCGGGAGGAGTGTCAGAGAGAGAAGGGGAGCAGATCCTTGTCGCAAGTGACGGGATGGAATACCGGATCTCGGAGGGGGCGAGGATCCAGCCATTCCTGACCAAGAATATCGTGCGGATGGAGGATGTCCGGGATGGTTCTGAATGTCTGCTGTGGCTGGATGAAGACGGAGCAGTGGAGCGGATTGTTCTGCTGGCGCAGTAAGAAGCGCGAATGACAGGAGGGAGGAGGTCAGATGTTACTCTCGCAGGTTTGCAGGGACATTACGATGGGCGACGGCCTTGCGAAGATCGGGGAAGGCCATGAGATCGGGAGCAGGCTTGTATGTCTGGAATATTCAAAGTCGGTTCAGGAGGTGAAAACCTATCCGCTGCTGGTGGAGGATGGGCTGTTTGGACTGTGCTGGGTGATGGATGGAAAAGGGCGTCTCTATGCGACCATGACGCCGTCGCCGCAGCCGTTTGGCTACTGTCAGCATTTTGAGGATGGCAGCCGGACGCAGCTTCACACGCATGATTACATTGAGCTTGGATATGTCGTGGAGGGCGAGCTTCACCAGAAAATCCTGGGGCGGGATATCGTGTTCCGCAAGGGGGAGATCTGCCTGATTGATAAGAACTGTGTCCATCAGGATTATCTGATCAACCGGCCGTCTGTGATTGTCTTTCTGGGGCTGTCCAACGACATGTTTGACGAGGTGATGGACGCGAATGTCAGTACGGAGAAGATTGTGACGTTTTTGCAGTCGGCGCTTCTCAAGCAGAAGAATCTGCAGCAGTATCTGCATTTTAAGCCGAACGCCGGAGCCGGAGATTCCATGGAGGAGTGCATGAAGGCGCTCCTAAATGAGTTCCGGATCCACGACGCGGGTTCGGTACATATCTGCAGGGGGCTGGTGATGCGGATCTTTCGGCTGCTCAGCACGGTGTATGATTTCTCTCTGTCGAAGGAGCTCCGGCAGGAGATGAACTGGCTTATGTTTGAGGAGATTACGAAGTTCATCACGGCGAATTACACCACCATTTCCATTCAGCAGCTGACGGAGGAGTTCCATTATCAGGAGGATTACTTCAATCGTCTGATTAAGAATAAGACAGGGATGACCTATCTGGAGTACGTCCAGAGCATCCGGCTGGACCAGGCGAAGAAGCTGCTGCTTTCCTCGGATAAAAGCATTGACGAGATCGCCGTGGAGGTGGGATACAATAACAAGGGATACTTTTACAAGATATTCAAGGAACGGTTTGGGATGACGCCGTTTCAGCTGCGGAAGGGAAACCGTTAAGCGAAGGGAATATTATTAAGGAAGTCATTAAGAAAGTCGGTAATATGCACAGAATGCAAATTTTTGTGCATGTTACCGATTTTTCGTTATTTATTTGACGAAAATTAAGCAAAATAATGGTCGGAATTGGTAACTTTTGAAAAATCCGTGCCGTGTGACGAAATTGTTCTCAAGCTTGTAACCTTTTATAATGACATCAGAAACGAGATGTACCGGATGTTTGGTACAACTTGCGTTCGAATCCAAAATTCTAATAAGGGAGGTTTTAGCAACATGAAAAGAAAACTGATCAGTCTCTTACTGGCGGCGTCGATGGTGGTTTCCATGACGGCCTGCGGCGGCTCGACCGCTTCATCCTCGTCCGGCTCCTCATCCGGTTCCGCGGACAGCGGTTCCACAGAGGCGGCTGCAGATTCCGGGCTTAAGATCGGCGTGTCGATCTGGAGCTCCACGGACGTTCTGGGATCTCAGAGCAAGGCGATCATCGACAAGGCGGCGAAGGCCCTGGGCGTGGAGGTCGCTTACGTGGATCAGGGACATGTCTCTGAGCAGGTGACCAGCTCCATCGAGACGCTGTGCGCGGCCGGGTGCGACGCGATCATCGTCTGCAACTCCGCCGATTCCGAGATGACTTCGGCGATCAACACCTGTAATGAGTACGGCGTACATCTGGTGCAGTTCTACCGCATCATCAGCGAGGAGAACAGCCCGGAGGTTTATCAGACCGCAGTGAATTCCGAGTATTATGTCGGCGCGGTTCATGAGGATGAGTACAACAACGGTTACACGCTGGTAAACCTGCTTCTGGAGAACGGCGACCGCATGATCTGCCTGGAGGCATGGACGGTAGGCGACGCAACCTTCCAGCAGAGATGGGACGGCTACAAGGCTGCGGTTGAGGACTGGAACGCGGCGCATCCGGATGATCCGGCGACTTTGACCGACCCGGTATATGCGAACACCTCTTCTGAGGAGGGCGCGCAGGTGGCGACGAGCTTTGTCAACACGTATCCGGATATGGACGCGCTGATCGTGGCAGGCGGCGGCGGTGACCCGCTGGTCGGTTCGGTGGGCGCCCTGGAGAATCTGGGCATGACCGGAAAGATCGACGTCGTATCCACGGATTTCCTGGATGATCTGGGCGAGCAGCTGGAGAGCGGCGGCATGTTTGCAGAGTCCGGCGGACATTTCTGCGACCCGCTGTATGCCTTCATTCTGGCTTACCAGGCGGCGAAGGGCGACCTGGAGGTGAAGTCCGGCGAGTTTGGTTATGAGATCAAGTTCCCGTATCTGTTTGTATCTTCTTCTGAGGACTATGAGAACTACGTGAAGTACTTTGTCGACGAGGATCCGTATACGGATGAGGAGCTCGTTGAGCTTGCCGGTATGGATTTTGAATCTCTGAATGAAGCGGCTACATCGCTTTCGATCGAGGACGTGATTGCCCGCCATGCAGAGTAATTGATAAGGCGTAAGAGGGCATGAATGGGTGTCATGCCCTCTTTTAGAATCTCCATAGCAGAGAAAGGAGAAATATGGATACAAAATTTCAGAAATTTAAAACGAGCCAGTGGTACGGCCTGGTGCTTCTCGCCGGCCTGCTGATCCTGTTCTGGGGCTTTTTCAAGATCCTGAGGCCGGCGACCTTCGGTACGCCTGACAAGCTGGTTCTGTACGCACAGACCGCGATCATCTACGCCGTCGGCGGCTGCGGACTGTATTATATCTGCACCATGGGGCTGTTCGACTTTTCCATCGGCTCCAACATCGTCCTCTCATCGGTTCTGGCAGTTACCTTCAGCGAAAAATTTGGCTATGCGGGTCTGATCCTGGCGCCGCTTATCTCGGGTACGCTGATGGGAATCTGCAACGGAATCATTTACATCAAGCTGCGAATCCCGTCCATGATCGTCACGACAGGTCTGGCGCTGATCTACGAGAGCCTGAGCGTGTTTGCCACCGCCGGTTCGGAAAAGGTGCTGGGCAAGTCGTACCGCATGTTCGGTTCCTATCCCTGGAACCTGGTTCTCGCCGTGCTGGCTTACCTGCTCTGTGCCTTTATTCTCAAATATACGAAGATCGGCACCTACACGAACGCCATCGGCAGCAACGAGCTGGTCGCCAAGAACATGGGTGTGGATGTAAAGAAATACAAGGTCGTGGCATTCACCCTCTGCGGCATGTTCGCGGGAATCATGAGCATTCTGACCATCAGCTATGGAACGTCTATGACATCCGCCTCCAACATGTCCTCCCTGGGAAGAAACTTTACGCCTCTGATGGGCGCCTTCTTCGGACTGGCATTTAAGAAATACGGGCACCCGGTTGTCGCCATCGTCGTCGGACAGCTGATCATTTCGCTGCTGTTCAACGGGTTCGTGGTCCTTGGCGCCCCGACTACCGTACAGAACATTGTCACCGGCCTTACGCTGCTGATCATCGTCTGCCTGACGACAAAGCCGACCAAGGGCCTGGTCGTGAAATAGAAGGGAGTGCGTGAGAATGGGAGAATTATTGTTAAGAGCGGAACATATCGACAAGTCCTTCGGCATTACCCATGCACTGAAGGATGTGTCCATTGATTTCTATAAAGGAGAAATCCATGCGCTGATCGGGGAAAACGGCTCCGGCAAGTCGACGTTTACCAACATGCTCTGCGGCATCTATGAGATGGGCGGCGGCACGTTTACGCTGGACGGGGAGCTTGTGCGTCCGAAGAATCAGGTCGACGCGAACAATCACGGCATTGCCATTATCGTGCAGGAAATGGGAACGTTGTCCGGACTTACGGTGGCGGAGAACATCTTCCTCGGCAATGAGGATCAGTTCACCAGTCACGGGATCAAGAACACGGCGGCGATGAACAAGAAGGCGCAGGAGCTTTTAAACCGCTACGGCTTTGAGCGCTTCTCGGCAACCGCGGTCATTGACAATTATAACTTTGAAGACCGGAAGCTGATTGAGATTGTCAAAGCGACGCATTTTGACCCGAAGATCGTGGTCGTGGATGAGACGACGACGGCCTTAAACCAGGGCGGACGTGATGAGCTGTTCAAGCATATGCTTCGTCTGCGCGACGCGGGCAGCTGCGTGATTTTCATTTCCCATGACCTGGAGGAGGTCATCAAATACTCGGATACCATTACCATCCTTCGCGACGGCGATTACATTGATACCGTGAAATCAAGCGACGTGGATCAGGATGATCTGAAGCGCCTGATGGTAGGACGCGAGATGGGCGAGCATTATTACCGCACCGATTACGGCGAAAAGATCCCGGAAGAGGTAGCGCTGAGCGTAAAGAACGTATCCGTGCCGGGACAGTTAAAGAATATCAGTCTGGATCTGCATAAGGGCGAGATCCTGGGCATCGGCGGCTTAAGTGAGTGCGGCATGCACGAGCTGGGCAAGGCGGTATTTGGCGCCTCCTATGACCGGACCGGCTCGGTAACACTGGCAGACGGGACCGCCATCAACAATATCAATACGGCGATCAATCACAGCATTGCCTATGCTTCCAAGGATCGTGACAACGAGTCCCTGGTGATTAACGATACGATCAAGGACAACATCACGCTGCCGTCCATGCGCGACATGGGAC
>JAJQCO010000184.1 GCA_021202655.1 Clostridiales bacterium
TGTTAGATTGGAAAATGGCAAGTATCATAACAAAAAACTATAAGAAGAGGGATATGTCCATCTCATTTTTGAGGTTCCAAGTTGGAACCTCAAGTTTTTCCAATGTCATGATTATCAGTAATGACAGATTACCGCCATCCCTGCATATGCCTGTTCGTAAATTGCTTTCGCCATATCCGTCGGCAGATTCACGCAGCCATGGCTTCCGTTGGTCTTATAAATTGATCCGCCAAATGAACTTCTCCAGCTGGCATCATGCAGGCCAATATTCCCGTTAAACGGCATCCAGTATTTGACCGGCGATGCGTAACCATGGCCACGAAGCACCGCATCTTTCTGTTTGTATGTCAGAGGATAGATACCGTCCGGGGTCCCGGAACCGTTGGAAAGTTTCCCGGTCACGCAGTCCGATTCAGCGGCAACCAATCCATCCACATACAGCCGTACATGCTGATTCGACAGATCCACCTCAACAAACACATCTCCCAGTTCATTTTCCCTGGAAGCGCTGGCCTGGGAATATTCCGGTTCCCGGGAAACTATGACTCCGGAGAGAAGTTCTTCTTTCAGCCGTATTTCTTCCGCATCGCGGTTGATCCGGTAGCCGTAAGGGCCGGATACTGTAACTTCATTTCTACCGATCTTAAACGTCCTTGTCGTGTACGCAGTATTCGTATCCGCCGCCAGGGCATATACCCAGTCCGCAACCGCTTCTTCATCGATCAGGATTTCACCTGACGAATAGTCCAGCCATTCATGGAACGTACTGATATCCAGTGTACGTGTGATGTTTCCGAACTCATATGTAATTACGGATGACGCAACGGTATTCAGTTCATTCATCAGCTGATTCAGGCTCGCATCTTCTCTGGTGATTTCTGGTGTTTCATAACACGCGCTGCTTAACAGGAGCGCATCGGAGCGGGAGAGGAGTGCATCCATGACCTCAGAAAAAATCTGGTCATAAACCGGTTCCGCTCCTTCGGTTTCCGGAACGATCTGATAGGAACCATCCTTATATGCGATATACGCGTTTTCCGGCTGCTGAATTACATCCTGGTTAAACATCGGAAGGGCGCGGACGGCGTTCCTTAACTTTTCAATATCAAAGTCAGGGACAAGCAGGGCGTCGAACTGCCTGTTCTTTGCCGACATCCAGTTTGCAAGCTTCGCGTTTTCATCGAGTAATCCGTCCATATATGCGCAGACCTGAAAATCAATTGCATCACCCATAATGATCCCAAGCGCCTGGTTTCTCCCTGAAACAGCAACCGAATATTTTTCGGTATATGCCTGTTCCACGGCTTCTTTTGCTTCTTCTTCCGTCATCCCGGATACATCCACGCCGCAGACCGTAGTCCCCGAAAGGAAGAACCGGCGTGAATACGCCCTGATGCCGCCAATGGTGGCGATACAGAGAGCTGCTGTTACCCCTGCTCCGATCATCATCTTTTTCCTGATTCCCATAAATATATTCTCCTCATCGTACATGCTGTCATTAGAAAGCATCGCCTTACCTTTTTCCTGATTATGGAGAATCTGCTGATTGGCCTGATTTTTTCTGTTCTGGAAAATTATTTTGGAAACCAGATTTTCCATAATATACTCAGCAGATGGAACTGCAAAATATATTAATCTCAGGAGGAGAACTTATGATGAACGCTTTAAAAATTTTCATGATTGCTGCATTATGTGCCACGTTAGGTTTCGGCGGGATAGCTGCCGGCTATGTTGCAAAGGCAAGAGAAACGGTTGATACGACCTTATCACAGAAAGGCAGGCGTTTTGCCGCCATGGGTGGGATAAGCGGAAGCCTAACGTTACTGGCCTTACTTGTATGGGCGGTAATGGTTATTATCTGATGATTTTATGCCAGGGATATCCGAGAAAGCTTAGGGAACGGAAGACATTCCGTACCCTGCTTACCTGGCTCGCAGATCACCATCCGGAAACTGTCCGTCCTAACCTTGATCGTTGGTTCCTTATGACGATGGATCAGGGTTGACGATAACCGAAACCAGTCGTTTGATTCCAGGTACTGGGCGACCAGCTATGTGAAAAGGGAACTTTTGGTAGCAAAGGTAATCGGTCAGTATTGGCCATCATTTAAGACATTTTATAGAAAGGGTAAGATTCGGATGACAAATACGAGCGGATTGGTGTACGGACAATAACCCAACTGTTCTGGATTGTATTTTTTGAAAATTTGATTTCCCATAATAAAAGAGAAGACAAATGCTAACATGAAAGGAGAACGATTATGGATAAGGAAAGCATTAGCCGTTTCTTGAATTCCGGGCGGAACAGACTCTGTCTTGGGGCAGCTGTCCTGGCGGCGTCCGCCGCACTCGGGCTTGGCGGGGGAGGAATCCTGGCATACGCCACTGATAACGAGGAAGCGGTCAACATTATGACGATAGGCGAGGTAAAGATTGACCTTGTAGAGCCGAACTATCCGGGCAATTCCTCTGACGAGGTGAAGAACCTGGTACCGAACCAGAAGGTGACCAAGGATCCTCATATCGTCAATACCGGCACCAATGACGCCATCGTATTTATGGAGATGCAGGTCCCGATGCGTGAGGTAACGCAGGTCGGGGATGACGGGGAGAAGATGGAAACGCAGCATCTGCAGGAAGCCCTGCTCATCTACAGCGATTCCGGGACAACCTTAAATGAGGAAGAGCCGGGGGATGAACATGACGGGTGGATCCTTCTAACGAAGGAACAGGAAGATGAGACGGATACGAACGGTGATACCGTGTCGTATATGCGGTATGTGTACGGCTACAGTGAGACAATCGCCGCGGAGAGCGATGACCACACGTATAACGACGGAGACGTCAATAAAGACGGAACCGCTGCGGAAGCCGGGACGCAGACCACGAACCTGTTTGATACGATTCGTTTAAAGAACATCATCGAAGGCGAGATCAGTAAGGATGATAACCTGGATGTTGTGCTTCTGGCATACGCTATCCAGCCGGAGTTCATCTATGACAGCGGAAATGTGGATCTAACCACGGATCTGAATTTCGAGAACCTGAGCGCTATCTTTGATGCATATATGGGTCAGAATGAAGGCCTGGCGGTACCGGATGCAGATAACAACAATTATTATGGTATTCCGGATGGGCAGTAACCGTCAATAGCCCTTCTGGTTCGAAGAATCAGAAGGGCTTACGAAATAAAAAAGCACGGAATTAAAGATTTCTACTTAAAGAAAGGAACCTAACTATGAACGAAAATGAAAGAAAACAATTATGAGCTATGTACGAAAAAGATGAAAAATGGTATAAGGCGAACCCAATAGACGACGTTTTGTTTTGTTCGTTCTATTTAGTTCTGTCGATTCTGTTACTTCTCGCGTTTTGTGCGCTTCCATCTTTAGAATGGGATATCCCTACCGTCGGTTGTGCCCTAATACTGGTTGGAATTATCTTTTCCCTTTTGGCTTGTATTGTCAACCATTTCTTACATAAGAGACAGCACATTGCAGGGAGAAAAGGCTGGTATCTAATGAATGGCCAAAAATGGTATTTGACGAGGGATTATGATAACTACAGAGTGCAAGGCAGAATAAAAACTGGTACCTTTATGATTTCTGACCAGACTGTTGAGAAAGCCATGGCAAAGTGCGGGTTGGACGTTGTCATCGAGGGTAAGTGTTACTCGATTCCGCTCGAACGAAAAGCATATGAGGATTTACTTGATTTAAGCAAGCGTCCGGTTCTTGTTTTATCGGAGAAAGATGTAGAGCGGTTGAAATCTGGAAAAAGGATTGACCTGTCGCGAAGTAAAAAGATCGGGCTTTTGCAGAGTTGCTGAATGGCTAAATGTGGATCCAGCAGATGGAACTGTAAATCATATTAATCTCAGGAGGGAAACTTATGATGAACGCTTTAAAAATTTTCATGATTGCTGCATTGTGTGCCACGTTATGCTTCGGTGGGATAGCTGCCGGCTATGTTGCAAAGGCAAGAGGAACAGTTGATACGACCTTATCACAGAAAGGCAGGCGTTTTGCCGCCATGGGTGGGATAA
>JAJQCO010000054.1 GCA_021202655.1 Clostridiales bacterium
TGACTATTACGTTCTTCCCTATGATTGGGAGGACAGGCAGCCGACAGCCAGCGCATCACAGGAGGAATTCCTCAAAAAAAGCTACATCGACCACAATTTATTTTACGTTCCCATCCCATGCAGCAAACAATACTACCTCTCTGGTTCTCAAAAAGCCAAAGACCGCCGCCAGTATTCGTCATGTGTATTTACCTAGCACCTTAGCAAAATGGTTTGTTGATTTCAAAAAAAAGCAAGATCACTGGAAACGGGAAGTCGGGAAAGAGTACCATGACTACAATCTTGCATTCGCTCTGTCAAATGGCGACCCGATCTCTAATAAGGTGCTGAACAAAAGGTTTAAACGCTTCCTTCGGGAACAGGGGTATCCTGAGCATGACTTTTACAGTTTGCGTCATTCCGGCGTGACAGCAAAATTGAGCACCACAGGCGATTTAAAGGCAGTTCAGGGCGATATGGGCGATGAAACATCGCAGATGGTTCTGGATATATATGCCAAAATCGTAGACAGTGACAGAAAGAAAATTGCGGCTCAGATCGAAAATGACGTATTTTCAAAAACAAACCGCACGGAAGATACGGACGCAGAAACACCAGAAAATTCCTAGAGAAACCAGAGAAAGTCTGTTGAAGTTAGCGTATTTTCATCCCCCTTAGATAGAAAGAGAATAGCTAAAACCCTTGTAAAAAAAGGCTTTAGCTATTCTCAAACACGTTCCTGGGCGGATTCGAACCGCCGACCTTCCGCTTAGGAGGCGGACGCTCTATCCTGCTGAGCTACAGAAACATTTATCAAAAAAATACATATAACCAAGTAGAAAGGCAAGTGCCCGGGTAGCTTCTTAGGAGGCGGTCGCTCTATCCAGCTGAGCTACGCAGACTTTTGAGATAGTAAAAAAGCACTCATTCATTATATTAGCAAATGGGAAAGTCGTCAAGGGAAAATTTTCAGCGGGCTTCGGCCCCGGACCTTTGCGGCCCGGAAAGTTCGATCAGCATCTTTTCCATTTTCTGGACGGCGCTGCCCAGAGGACGGCGCCGGTCGTATACCAGGCAGATGCGGCGCTCGGGGATGGGATCCTTGAGCGGAATTTCAAATACGGCGCCTTTTGCGAGTGCTTCACGGACGAAAAAGGCGGGAAGGAAGCCTAGTCCCAGGCCGTGTTCCACCATAAGTAAAATCTGGTCGATGGTCGTCACCTCGATATCTGGACGCAGGATCAGTCCATGCCCGGCAAAGAGACGATTGTAAAAGTCGTATGTCCAGGTCGTTTTGTCGTGGAGGACCAGCGGGTATGCGGCAAGATCGGCAAAGCTCATGCTCTGGCCGGCGAGCCGGGCGAAGCGCGGGCCGCCGACCAGGATTTCCTGGAAGCGGCGAAGCTCTGTCACCTGGAACGGCTGCTCGATGTTGCTTCGCGTTGCCATTGTCACGACGGCGATTTCGACCAGACCGTTTTTGAGTGCGGTCAGCGCCTGTGGCGTGGAGTAATTGGAGACGCGGAGGCGGACCTTCGGATAGTCCTGATGAAAACGCCCGAGCACCTGCAGCAGGAGTCCGTGCAGGGCGATTTCGCTGCTTCCGATGGAAATGGAGCCGTGCCGCAGGGATTTGGTGTTGAGCAGTTCCTCCTCTCCCAGCTGCAGCTGCTCCTGCGCCACCTGGACATGGGCGTAGAGCATCTCGCCTTCCGGCGTCAGCGTCACGCCGCGATGCGAGCGCAGAAACAGGCGGCAGCCCAGCTCCTGCTCCAGATTGTTCATCGCCCGTGTGATGTTGGGCTGGCTGTTCAGCAGGACGCTGGCCGCCCGCGTGAAGCTTTGATATTTCGCTACATAATAGAAAATTCGGTAATAATCGTATGTGACTGCCATCGCCGGACCTCCATATCAATTTGATATATCAGACATATCAAATTCGCTTTTTACACCTGACTCGTTTGCAAGTATAATACCCTGGGAATAAAAATACAACAGAAAGTTTCTGAAGGAGAAATCAACTATGAACAAAGATCTGACGGTTGGAAAACCGGAATCTGTACTCTGGCAGTTTTGTCTGCCGCTGTTTGGCAGTGTGATCTTTCAACAGCTCTACAATATCGCCGACAGTCTGGTTGCCGGCAAATTCATCGGGGAAAATGCGCTGGCCGCGGTGGGTAACAGCTATGAGATTACTCTGATTTTTATTGCGTTTGCGTTTGGATGTAACATCGGCTGCTCTGTCATCGTGTCGCAGTATTTTGGCGCGAAGGATTTTATGCATATGAAGACGGCCGTATATACGTCGATGATCGGCAGCGCCGTGGTCTGCGCCCTGCTGATGCTGTTCGGGCTCTTCGGCTGCCGGACGCTGCTGGCGCTTATCCACACGCCGGAAAATATTCTGGGGGATTCCGCGCTGTACCTGGATATCTATGTGCTCGGCCTGCCCTTTATGTTCTTTTATAATATCGCGACCGGAATCTTTTCGGCGCTGGGAGATTCCCGGACGCCGTTTCTCTTCCTGGCCTGCTCGTCTACCTCCAATATCCTGGTGGATATCCTGTTTGTCACCGTCCTTGATATGGGAGTCGCGGGCGTGGCCTGGGCAACCTTCTTGTGTCAGGGCGTGAGCGCTGTGCTGGCGGTTGTCGTAATCCTTCGGCGTCTGCGGCAGATTGAGACGAACGGTCGAGCGCCGTTCTTTTCCTGGGCTGTGTTTAAACGGATTGCTGTGATTGCCATCCCCAGTATCATGCAGCAGAGCTTTATCTCTGTCGGCAACATCCTGATACAGAGCACGATCAATGGCTTTGGTTCCAGCGTGATCGCCGGTTACTCCGCCGCCGTTAAGCTGAATAATCTGGTTGTCACCTCGCTGACGACTCTGGGCAACGGCATTTCAAATTATACGGCTCAGAACATCGGCGCCGGAAAGCTGCCACGGATTCGCGAGGGCTTCCGCGCCGGGATTAAGCTTGTCTGGACGCTGAGCCTGCCGCTGGCGCTGCTTTATTTCTTTGCGGGGAGATGGCTGCTGTATCTGTTTATGGATTCGCCGACCGGACTTGCCATTGATACCGGCATTATCTATCTGCGGATCCTGGCGCCGTTCTATTTTGTGGTTTCTGTGAAGCTTGCGGCGGATGGAATCCTGCGTGGCGCCGGTCTTATGGGATATTTTATGGCGGCGACCTTCAGCGATCTGATTCTTCGGGTCATATTTGCCATGATTTTGTCGAAAACCGCCCTGCAGTCCACCGGGATCTGGTGCGCCTGGCCGATCGGCTGGAGCATCGGCACCCTGCTTTCTCTTTGCTTTTATCATCGGGGACCATGGGATAAATGAAAAAAGCTGCCGCGGCAGCTCCCTTCGGTTGTTATGGTTCATCGGCAAAGCACGCGACGCCCTGCATCCAGATCTGTCCCTTGAAGCGGCGGCCTGTCTTTGGCTCGCCGGTCAGATCCCGTCTTGCGATCGCAACGTGGAAGCGTATATCGTTGCAGCTTAATGTGAGGTCGTAAACCAGCTCATTGGTTATCGCGTTTGTTTTCTCACAGATATGAATGATCTCGCCTACCACAGAATACAGGTCACACTCGATCCCGCTCGGCATAAAGCTGGAGTCGACGATCGAGTAGACGTCCTCCTTCATCATACGCCGCGAAATCTGAGAATACAGGTCGATGTCTTCAATCGTCAGGGTTTCCATCGCGTCCGTGTCGCCGTTTTTCGCCGCCTCGATCAGACTGTGGTGAGCCTTCGCGGTCACCTGTTCCATCTCGAGCTGTTTGCGGGTTTTGCGGATCGGGAGAAGAATTTTTCCCTCCGACGCCAGACCGGTCAGATTGACGGAAGCGACCTTAAGCGGCAGTCGGCGGATCTCACGTTCCTGATATTCAAGGGCATTATTCACGTAAAAGATCAGAGAGATGCCGACACGGTATTCGTCCAGCAGCCCGCCAAAGGTTTCCTTCTCCGTGTGGGGCTGAATGGAGCAATCTGCGTGGGAGGAGCCGTCGCTGCCGTACAGAATCGGGTAATAATATTCCCGGT
>JAJQCO010000116.1:0-1148 GCA_021202655.1 Clostridiales bacterium
CCTTTCCGGATTTCATATGCCCGCACCTGATTCGAGAGCAGCATCAGCATATCGCCGTAAATCACCCCTGCCGTACACCGGCGGACGATGGGCAGCGTCAGGTAAAAACCGCTGTTAAATTCCATGCCGGAAAGGTTAAAGGAAATGACCGGAACCTGACCGTATCCGGCCTTTTCCAGGGCTTTTCGCAGCAGGTGGATATAGTTTGACGCGCGGCAGCCGCCGCCCGACTGCATGATGAGAAGCGCGGTCTTTTCCACATCGTATGCTCCGCTCTGCAGCGCATCGAGAAACTGTCCGATTACCAGGATTGCCGGATAGCAGGTGTCGTTGTGGACATAGCGAAGCCCAAGCTGTTTCATGTCTTCTTTTGCCGTATCCAAAAGCTCCAGATGGTAGCCCTCATCGAGAAAAACCTGTCTCATAATCGAAAAATGGATGGGCAGCATGTCCGGAACCAGGATGGTGTAGTCCTTTTTCATTTCCTTTGTGAAAAGGATCCGGCCGTTTTTGTCTCGCTTAATCTCTGCCATGATTGTCTGCCTCCTGTTGCTCCAGGGCGGCTAACAGGCTTCTCAGTCGCACCTTTACAGCGCCCAGATTGGTAATTTCGTCTATCTTGATCTGTGTGTAAATCTTTCCGGACGCTTCCAGAATGGAGCGTACCTCATCCGTCGTAATAGCGTCCAGGCCGCAGCCGAAGCTGACCAGCTGCACCATGTTCATGTCATCCTGGGTGCAGACATATTTTGCCGCCGCGTAAAGCCTGGAATGATACGTCCACTGGTTCAGGACGTGAACCGGAAATTTCGATACCTTATGGCTGATCGAATCCTCAGAGATCACGCTGACGCCAAAACCATTGATCAGCATGTCGATGCCATGGCTGATTTCCGGATCCACATGGTAGGGCCGCCCGGCCAGGACGATAATCCGGCGTCCCTCTGCCCGCGCGGTTTTTACGATTTCCTCCGCTTTTGCGCGAACCTGCGCCAGGAAGGAATCCCGCTCTCGAAAGGCGAGATCGCCGGCTTTTTTTACATCATGCAGGGAGATGCCGTCAAAGTACCGGCTCAGGAGCTCCGTCATCTTCTGCGGAAAATATTTTTTTCGGTGCGGCCCCACGTAATCATTGATCAATACGGTTC
>JAJQCO010000116.1:1158-1837 GCA_021202655.1 Clostridiales bacterium
ATTATAATGGTTATCGCCAAGCTTCTCGTCGAAATTAAAGCTCATGCAGGGATAGAAGATGGCGTCCGGTTTCTCGTCAATCAGCTCCGCGATATGGCCGTGGAGCATTTTGGCCGGGAAACAGACCGTGTCGCTGGGAATCGTTCCCTGTCCGTGCAGATAAAGCTTTCTGCTGGAGAAGGGAGAGACGGTGACGCCAAAGCCCAGAGCCGCAAAAAAACGATACCAGAACGGAACCAGCTCGTACATGTTGAGTCCGAGCGGCAGACCGATCGTTTCGCTGCGGGTTCCCCTGTGATGAGAATAGGAGGCCAGAAGCTCCTGTTTATATTTGTAAATGTTGTGGAGCGAGTCGCTTGCGCGCTTCGTCACCGGGCGCTCGCATTTATTTCCTGCGAGATATCGCCTTCCGCCGGAGAAGGTATTGACGCTAAGTCGACAGTGGTTGTTGCAGAGGCCGCAGTTGATATTCTTTACCTGGTGGGTAAAGTCCTGCAGGGCGGCGGCATCAAGGATGGTGCTTGTCCCGTCAGAGCGAGCCTGCGCATCCAGAGCGCAGCCGTATGCGCCCATCAGCCCGGCGATGTCCTGAATGACAACGGCATAGAAGATGAGGGCGGAGATCGCTCGCTTGTCCGCCGCCTGGTTGATGAGCGGCCGAATGTCACTGTTGGCAAGG
>JAJQCO010000116.1:1847-2148 GCA_021202655.1 Clostridiales bacterium
GCCGTATGCGCCCATCAGCCCGGCGATAACCGGACGCCCGACAGGAAACCCGAGCTCACGCTCAAACGCGCGCAGGACGGCGTCATTCAGGAAGGCGCCGCCCTGCACGACGATCTTTTTGCCGAGCTCATCCATGGTCGCAGGACGAATCACCTTGTAGATCGCGTTTTTTACGACGCTGATGGAGAGACCGGCGGAAATGTCTGCCGTACTCACGCCGTCCTTCTGCGCCTGTTTGACCGATGAATTCATGAATACCGAGCAGCGGGATCCGAGATCAACCGCATGCTGAGAGAACAGT
>JAJQCO010000116.1:2158-16696 GCA_021202655.1 Clostridiales bacterium
CCTCAGAGGAGTAATTCAGAGCGGCGGCAAAGGTCTGGAGAAAGGATCCGCAGCCGGAAGAACAGGCTTCGTTCAGATAAATATTGTCGATGGCGCCGTGGCGGATCTTGAAGCATTTCATATCCTGTCCGCCGATGTCGATGATAAATTCCACATCCGGCATGAATTCCCGTGCGGCCTTCAGGTGCGCCATGGTCTCGACAAGCCCGTGGTCGATCGAGAAGGCGCTGCGGATGATGTCTTCCCCATATCCGGTAACGCAGGAGCCGGCGATCTGAAGCTGCGGGGCGCGCGCATAAAGGCTTCGCAGGTAATCCAGGACGATCGGAACCGGATTGCCGCTGTTAGAGAGATAGATGCTGTCGAGAATTTCGCGGTCGCTGCCCATGACAACGGCCTTTACTGTCGTGGAACCGGCGTCAATTCCCAGATAAACAGGCCCCCGGTAGTCTTCCAGGCTTCCCCGTCGGACATCCGCTTTCTGGTGTCGGATGCGAAATGCCTCATATTCTGCCTGATCGGCGAACAGCGGCGGCAGCGTATGAAAATCGCTGACGGATTCATGCCGGGAGAGAGCGGCGATCACTTCTTCAAGACGGATGGAATTTTTCGCGCAGAGCGCAGCGCCCATCGCGACATAATACAGGG
Organism: Clostridiales bacterium; assembly: GCA_021202655.1. Lineage (GTDB taxonomy): Bacteria > Bacillota > Clostridia > Lachnospirales > Lachnospiraceae > Brotaphodocola. The sequence goes on from JAJQCO010000116.1 coordinate 2,807, forward strand.
AATGCTCCGGGCAGGTTCCGGTGAGTGAGAGCGTCCGGTCGAAGCTTTTCCGAAGCTCGGACATGAAGGTGAGCGGGCCGCCCAGATAGAGAATATTGCCGCGAATGCTCCGCCCCTGCGCCAGCCCGCCGATGGTCTGATTGACAACGGCATAGAAGATGCTGGCGGAGATGTCACGCTTGTCCGCCCCCTGGTTGATGAGCGGCTGAATGTCACTTTTGGCAAAGACGCCGCAGCGGGAAGCAATGGTGTAGAGACGTGAGTGTTCCTTTGCGCATTCATTCATCTCATCCGGGGTGAGGTGCAGCAGCGTTGCCATCTGATCAATGAAGGCGCCCGTGCCTCCGGCACAGGAGCCGTTCATCCGGGCTTCCATCGCCCCGCGCAGAAAAAGAATCTTGGCGTCTTCGCCGCCCAGCTCAATGATGACGTCCGTGTCCGGCGCGTATTTTGCGGCAGCCACCTTGGTGGCGTAGACCTCCTGGATGAAATCGACGGAGCAGCTTTCAGCCATGCCCATACCGGCGGAACCGGAGATCACAAGGCTGATATCCGTCTCGTCTCTGAAACGATCGCGTATCTTTTTCAGCGCCTCCATGGTTTTTGAAGTGATCTGGGAGAAATGGCGTTCATATGCAGAGTAAACGATCTGATCCGTCGAATCAAGCACGACGGTTTTTATCGTTGTGGAACCTACGTCTAAACCGATCTTCAAAGTACGTTTCCTCCCCTCATTCGGATTTATCATGGAAGTCCAGGAGCTTAGCATGGTCATTTATGATCTGCGGCCTGCCGGAGCGGCCGGAGAATGTTCCGGTCGATGAGGTTCATAAAGAACGCGCAGCAGGCAACGGCGACCAGCTCCGCGATCGGCCAGGCAAACCAGACCTTTGTGAGATCCCCGGTTTTCGAGAGAAAGAAGACCAGAGGAACCAGGAAGACCAGCTGACGGAAGAAGGAAACCAGCATGCTGTAGATTCCGTTTCCGAGCGCCTGGAAGAAGGAGGAGGAGATCACGGAGATCCCAGCGAACAGGAAGCTGATGGCAATGATCCGCAGGGCGGGAACGCCGATCGTCAGCATGGACTCCGAGGCGTGAAAGAGGCCAAGAAGACGCGCCGGGAAGAGCTGCATGATGGCAAACGCGATGACAAGGATAGAAACCGCGTAGACATAGGCAAGGTTTCTCGTGCGGATGATTCGATCCGGTTTTCCCGCGCCGTAATTGAAGGCGACGATTGGCACCATGCCGTTATTCAGCCCGAAGATCGGCATAAAGGCAAAGCTCTGCAGCTTGAAATATACGCCGAATACGGCGACAGCCGTCGAGGAAAAGACGATCAGAGTTTTGTTTACGCAGAAGGTCATGACAGAACCGATCGCTATCATGATCACCGACGGGATACCAATGTAAAGGATGTTGCCGATCAGGGCAGGATCCACCCGAAAGCCTTTGAAACGGATCTGAATTTCTTTGTTAAAGAGCGTGTTTAAAAGAATGGCCAGGATTGCCGCGAGAATCTGGCCGAGCACAGTCGCGTAGGCGGCGCCGGCAATGCCAAGCTTTGGAAAACCGAAAAGACCGAAAATCAGGATCGGGTCCATGATAATATTGGTAATGGCGCCAAGTCCCTGCGTGAACATGGTGTAAATGGTCTTTCCGGTCGACTGCATCAGGCGCTCGAAGATAAATTCGGTAAAGATACCAAAGCTTGCGCACATGATGACAGACAGGTAGGCATGTCCGTAGTCGGCGATCACATCAGACGCGCCCTGCACGACAAAAAACCATCTGGAGATGGTCAGGCCAAGAGAGAGAAAGACGAGGTAGCCGCATGCGCTGAGAAGAATCCCGTGTATGGCGACCGAGTTTGCCGCACGCAGATCCTTTCTGCCGAGCGCTCTTGAGAGCAGGGCGTTCGTGCCGACGGCAAGACCCGATCCGAGGGCGATCAGAAGATTCTGCATGGGGTAGGCCATGGATACGGCAGTCAGAGCTTCCTCCGATATCATGGATACAAAAATACTGTCTACAACATTATAAAGCGCCTGCACCAGCATGGAAAGCATCATCGGCAGCGCCATGGAAATCAGCAGTCGGTTGATGGGCATCGTCCCCATCTTGTTTTCTGTGGAGACGATCTTCTCCGGGTTCGCCATGTTTTGTTATCCTCCGTTCGTGTTTCAATCGCCGACTGTCCGCATGTTACGGGCAGGCGACAGGAAGCTGTCAGGGGCAGGTTCCTCTGCATGCCAGAACAAAAATGAGTTGCGTTCAGACCAGTATTACTATTATAGGTGTAACCGGCATCTTTGTAAAGAGAGAGATTTTCGTTATTTGTCGAAGCTGTTTGTCGAATGATAAAAAAAGAAAAAATCAGGTATTGACCTGCGGTCTGATTCAGGTATGATAAGAGAGAGGCCGGAAAATTCCGGAGGGGACAGGCAAACCTGGATTCCCTCAGACAACGAGGAGGAAGCTTTATATGAAATTATTGATTGACGATGCGGACATCGCAAAGATAAAAGAAATTTACCGTTATTATCCGATCGACGGGGTGACGACCAATCCAAGCATTCTCGCAAAGAGCGGGAGACAGCCCTATGATGTGCTGGCGGAGATCCGCTCCTTCATCGGCGCGGAGGCGGATTTCCATGTGCAGGTCATTGCGCGGACGGCAGAGGGAATGGTTGAGGACGCGCACCGCATCGTAAAGGAGCTGGGGCAGAATACCTTTGTCAAGATACCGTCTGTCCCGGAGGGGTTTCGCGCGATGCAGATTCTGACGAGCGAGGGAATCCGCACCACGGGGACAGCCGTCTATACGCCGATGCAGGCTTATCTGGCGGCGAAGAGCGGCGCATCCTTTGTCGCCCCGTATATCAACCGGATTGACAATATGGGATTTGACGGGATCCATGTGGCAAAGGAAATCCAGGATATCTTCCGCAGCAACGGCATGGCGACGCAGATCCTGGCGGCCAGCTTCAAGAATTCCCAGCAGGTTCTTGAGCTCTGCAGGTATGGCGTCGGCTCGGCCACCGTATCGCCGGATGTGATAAACTCCTTCCTGAAAAATGCCGCCATTGATGCCGCTGTGGACGCCTTTGTCGCGGATTTTGAAGGGCTGACCGGTAAGGGAAAGACCATGGCGACCTGCTGACACAGAGAGGAAGAGAAGGATACCAATGAAATATCGGCTTGCAGTTTTATTCGCGGTACTTCTTTTGTCGGCCTGTGGAAGCCGTGAGACAGAGATTGCCGTGGATGAAGAGACCGACGGGATTACCATAGCGGTGGAAGACGAGGAGACGCTGTCTTTTGTGGATGCCCACGGAAATACATATGTCATGAAGGTCGACCCGGATGTCCCGGCCAATCCTTATGATCCGGATGCCTTTGTCCGGGACGGGATGCTGCTTTCCTATGAGGATGACGAGTATACGTCCCGTCCCGGCGTGGACGTCTCCTATTATCAGGGAGAGATCGACTGGGAACAGGTAAAGGCAGCCGGGATGGAATTTGCCATCCTGCGGATCGGATACCGGGGATATGGCACGGCGGGAACGCTGAATATCGACGCGAAATTTTACGATAACATAGAGGGCGCGCAGAAGGCGGGCCTGGATGTGGGAGTTTACTTTTTTTCTCAGGCAGTCGATGAAGAGGAAGCTGCGGAAGAGGCGGAATTTGTCATCGACGCCCTGGACGGCTATGAGCTTGAGCTTCCGGTTGTCTTTGATCCGGAGCATATTTCAGACAGCGACGCGCGGACCGATACCGTGTCTGGCAAACAGTTTACCAGGAACGCCGCCGTTTTCTGTGAGGCGATTGAGGAAGCCGGATATGAAGCAATGGTTTACAGCAACATGGTATGGGAGGCCTACTGGCTCGATTTAAAGGAGCTTAAAGAGTATCCGGTCTGGTATGCGGACTATGAGCCGCTTCCCCAGACGCCATACGCCTTTTCCTTCTGGCAGTACACGGAGAGCGGATCGGTGGACGGGATCAGCGGGAATGTGGATCTGAATGTGCAGATGATGAAGAAAAAATAAATATCGTGATATCAGGCTCAAAAGGGCATGAAGGGAATGTCGCCATTACTCGAGAGAGGAGGCGGCATTTTTTTCGCTTTTTTAGGAAATTCTGTGGTAGATTTTGCAACCTATTTTGTTAAGACGAAAGATATAGAAAGCAAAATAGGAAAACTGTAAAACAGAAATGTGTATCGACGGAATAGTCGATAAAGATTATAATGATGCTACAAATTAACTGAAAATTCAAAATTCAAAATCAGGAGGAGAAAAATATGGGAATGTACACGATTCAGCCTTACACAAAGGCCAGCTATGATTTGAGTTATTTTAAGGATTTCTCAGCAGAAAGAATGAAGGCAGTTGCGTTAATGGCAGAAGTGGGGCTGCCATTGTATAAGATTCATCATTCCATTGTGATTGGAGATGTAGCGCTTTTGATTGCAGATGGAGTAGAGAAGACAAACGGGATCAAAGTGGATCGATATGTTTGTGAGATGGGGGCGCTTCTGCATGATATTGGAATCAGTCAGATTCAAAAGGATGATATGCCGGAACATGCATTTATAGGCGCTCAGATTGTCCGTGATGCAGGCTATCCGGAAGAAGTTGCCAGATGTGTTGAGCTCCATGATTTTGCCGGACTTACGAAAGAGTATGTGGAGGGAGCTAACCTTCCGTGTGTGATTGATAAAGAGGACAAGATTCCGGTCACCTGGGAGGAAAAAATTGTGGCATATGCGGATATGATTGTGTCACTTGAGGGAGAATGGTTTATGGATGTATGGAACGATGATACATGTGCATGCAGAGCGTATTACGACCTTCTCTCAATCGTATTTAAAACGAGAACGGGACGGGTATTGACAAAGGATCATCCGCAATTTCAACATGAGATTGATTTTAACAGAGAGATGAGGCAATACATTCCTCGTGAAGTATATGAAACAATCCGACCGAGAATTGAGAGAATGCGAAATACTATTCGAATGACAGGAGAAATTCTTCCATTCCCGTCATTGGAAACCTGGGATTAGAGCGCGAATGGAGGAGAATAGTACATGGAAAAAAAGATTGATGTTATTGATACATGGATCCGTTTATTGCCATTGATTCTTCTTGTGATTATCGGGGCTTTTATACAGACCCAGAATCAATACTTCCTGACAGTGAACAATGTAGCCAGTGTTCTGCTGCAAGCTTCGTCGCTGGCGCTCATGGCCTTGGGAATGACCATTGTGCTGATAACCGGTGGCATTGATCTTTCTATTCCGCCGGTCATGGCATCAAGCGCGATTCTGGGAGTCATGTTTATGGCAAGAGGAGGAAATCCTCTGCTTGCATTTTTCATTATGATCGGTGTCGGGGCTTTTTGTGGAGCCGTCAATGGATTTGCGGTTGCCTATATGCATATGATTCCTTTCGTAGTGACACTTTCCATGCAGATGATCGCGTATGGCTTCAGTCAGTGGATCACAAATGCATCCGGAGTGACCGGGGTATCAGAAATCTTTCACGACGTTGCTTTATTTAAGGTGGGAGCGTTTACTGTGCCGGTTGTCGTGGTGGTTGTTATGGTTATTGCGGTGCAACTGTATTTGAAAAATACATACCTTGGAAGATGGCTGTTTTTCGTGGGAAACAATGAAAAAATGGCATCCGTATCAGGAATTCCGGCTCAAAAAACAATATTTTCTGCTTATGTGTTTTCTGGACTGATGGCAGGTTTGGCTGCGGTTGTGTTAAGTGCAAGAATGAATTCTGCGGCATCTACTTTTGGCGAAGATACTGTAGTTGCTGATATTATTGCAGCGGCCGTTGTGGGTGGAGCAAGTACCAACGGTGGGGTTGGAACAGGTTATGGGGCACTGATCGGGGCATTATTTATCACCTTAGTCAGCAATGTTTCAAATATGCTCCATATCAGTTATAATTCCATGCTGATCGTAAAGGGAGGGTTGATTATTATATTTGTCATACTGGATGTATACAGACAACGCAGGAGGAGGATCAGATGAGTGGAATCGCTTTAGAAATGAGAGGAATAACAAAAAATTTCGGCAGTAACCATGTGTTAAAGGGCGTAAATTTGGAAGCGCACTCAGGTGAAATTCTTGCATTGATCGGTGCAAATGGAGCAGGAAAAAGCACGTTAATGAACATTTTATGTGGTCTTTTTCAGGCAGATGATGGTCAGATTCTGATTGAAGGGAAAGAAGTGCGTTTTTCCCATCCAATGGATGCCATCCAGGCTGGGATTGCGTTTGTGCAACAGGAAATGACTCTTATGCCGACGATGTCCATTATGGACAACATGTTTTTGAATACATTTCCGACCAAGTGTGGTTTCATCCAGTATGGAGATATTAAGGAAAAATGTCGAGAAAGTTTGAAACGGTTGGGGTGCGGTTATAGTCCGGAGACATTGGTCGGCAGTCTGGGCGCAGGAGACAGGCAGCTGGTTCAGATATCCAGAGCTCTTTTGTGTGATCCCAAGATCATTATTTTTGATGAAGCAACTTCGTCTCTGACGGAGCCGGAAAAGGAAAAGCTGTTTGGGGTGATTGAACAGTTAAAGAAGTCCGGAGTATGTATTATATATATTACGCATATGATGGATGAAATTTTTTCTCTGTGTCAGAAGGTAATGGTTTTGAGAGATGGCATTCGGGCGGGACATGGTCTTGTGAGTGAGACAAAACATGATGATCTGGTACAGATGATGATTGGCGATAAGGCCAGTGAATTAAACACCCATGCGAAGAAGCCGGGAAATTGCTCGGAAAGAGTTCTGATGAAAGTAGAGAACATGAGCAGATATGGTGTGATTGATCATATTTCCTTTGAATTACATGCAGGAGAAGTGGTCGGAATATGGGGACTGATGGGTGCAGGGCGCACGGAAACGATTCGATGTGCCGCGGGTATTGATCCGATAGATGAAGGAGATATTTATATTGCTGATAAAGATGGCCAGTTAAAAAAAGTGAAATCTGCCAATGTGATTAAGCATGTGGCTTTGATTACTGAGGATAGAAGAGTGGACGGATTGGCGCTGAGTATGAGTGTGAAGGAAAACATGACATCAGCAAACATCAGAAACCTGACAGGAATCAGCAAACTTTTTATTGATGGAAAACGCGAACGACAGGTTGTAGAGGAACAGGTAAAAAAACTTGAAATTAAGGTCGCTGATATCGATCTTCCGATTAGTTCGCTGAGTGGGGGAAATCAGCAAAAGGTGATTCTGGGACGTTGGATTCAGAAGGATCTGGATGTTTATATTTTTGATGAGCCGACCAGAGGGCTGGATATTGGCGCAAAAGCTGATGTCATTCGAGAAATCAATGCGCTTGCAGCCGCTGGCGCCGCGGTATTGGTCATTAATTCGGACATAGACGAATTGATCAGCGTCAGTCATCGTTACCTTGTTATGTATCATGGAAGGATCACAAAAGAGTTGCCAGCTGATGCTACAAAAACCGAATTGATGGCGGCAGCTATGGATTTACAGATAGAGGGGGTACATATATGATGCAGAAGCTGCAAGGGAAAAGTGCAAAGGAATTATTAATGCAAAACGGTTTTTTTATTGTAATGATTCTGGTATTCGTTTTCTTTTCTGTGACTACCAATAATTTTTGTACCGTTTCGAATGTTTTTTCTATCATTCATTCGGCTGCGCCTGATTTGATTTATGCGGTAGCGGCTGGATGGATTATCATGATGGGGATGACGGATCTTTCTATTGGTTCGGTCATGTATTTGACCACGGCTGTTTTTACCATACTGTATGTGAACTATAAAGTGCCTCTTGGCGTAGCATTTGCGATCGGTATTCTCTGTGGCCTTATGGTAGGGGCAATAAATGGACTGATTGTGGTCAGGCTTCATGTGAATGCCATGATTGCGACTATGGGAACGCAGATTATTTTTCGAGGAGTTGCGAGAACGATTCTGGGAGGTCTTCCGTTGGCGTTAGATTCATCGGTGACAAGGATCAGTTCTATGAAATTTGGGGTTATTTACCTGGATTCCATTTTTGCTGTAGTGATTCTGATTCTTATCTATATGCTGCACAGAAAAACGAAATTTGGTCGATATGTAACCGCAATCGGAAACAGTGATGTGGTGGCAGGAAAATTGGGAATAGATGTACCGAAAGTAGTATTTGTTTCGTTCCTTCTGTCTGCTCTGTTGGCTGCGATTGGCGGATTAGTGCTGGAGTATCAGGTGGCCGGTGTTACGTTGGCATTTGGCTCAGGAAAAGAGTTTACTGCAATTGCAATCTGTGTCATTGGAGGTTTCAGTATGTATGGAGGAAAGGGCGATATGCTGAAAGGAGTATTGCTCGGCGCCATGACGTTAAAAATCATTGAAGCTGGACTGAATTTTATGGGAGCATCGCCATATGCATATAAATTTGTACAGGGAGGCATTATTTTTGTTGCTATGTATGCGTTATCGTATCAGGAAATTTTAGCTTTGCGTAATAGACGTTTACAAAAAGACTGAGAAAAACGCAGAGTTAAAAATATAAAAAGAAAGGACGAAAAAAATGAAGAAAAGAACATGGTTGGCAATTGCGTTGGCTGGAGTGTTGGTACTCACGGGATGCGGAGGCGGAAATACCTCCGGCAGCACATCGGGGAATACATCGGGAGGTGCTTCTGAGACAACATCCGGGAGTTCTGCTGATCATTCCGGCGATGATTTACAGACAGTGACCGTGGGCGTATCATGGCATGAGATGCAAAGCGTCAATGTTACAGTATGGAGCGAATGGCTGCACACTTATGCGGAGGAGATCGGACCGGAATATGGCCTGGCGTTTGATTGGGTAGAGCTTACGGGAGATGGGACAACAGTACAGGAAGCGTCAAATATTCAGGATTTGATTACTCAGCATGTGGATGTTATGGTAATTTGGTGTAATGATGTCAATGTAATTGGGACGTCAATTAAGGCGGCTCAGGAGGAGGGCATCAAGGTTATTACGATTGACCATCAGGATGTAGATAAACTTGCGGATGTTCATGTGGGACAGGATACTCTGGATCAGGCGATCGTGGCGGCAGAGGGCCTGGTTGAAGTTTTGAAGGAAGACGGCGTGGAAAATGCACAGGCGATCGAGCTGTTTGGCAGCCTTGGAGATTCTAACTCTGTAAACCGCTCAGACGGATGGCATCAGGTAGAAGAAGAATCTGGCGCCTGGACGACTGTAGTGACAGAACCTACGGAGTGGGCGACAGAAAACTTTAAAACTGCTACGGTTAATGCGCTGGCAGCATATCCGGATGCAAATGTTCTGTTTGTCGCTTCTGATTTTGCATTTTCTGCGGTGCAGGCAGCGCTGGAGGAGAGCGGAAGATGGTTCCCGAGAGGAGAAGAGGGGCATATGTACATTTGTACACAGGACATTAATCCTCAGGCATATCAGGCTTTTGTAGACGGATATATTGACGTGGGTGTTCCGTTTGATAATATTTCAGCATCTAAGAAAATCATAGAAGTGATCGCTGATATGATGACAGGAAAGGAAGTCGAGAAGGAGTATTGGATTCAGACACCGTTAGTAACAGCTGACAATATTGAGACAGAAACAACTGTTTGGGCAAGGGACTATCTGGATTAAAAAATTTGAGGAGACAGTCATGATACGGGAACTTGATATTTCGAATACTGTCTTTGAATACGATGAAAGCCAAAAACCGGCAATGTATGCAGATCCTGGTGATACTATTATATTTAACTCCTATGATTTTGTGCTTAATAAGCTTTCCAGTGAAAAAATCTTAAAAAGCCAGATCATAAAAGACGGTTTTGTAAGGCAATCTGTCTGTGGAAATGTTTATATTAATGGTTCAGAACCGGGGGACACGTTAAAGGTCACAGTAAATCAAATTGAAATTACTGCGGATGCTGGTACTGTTGCAGTCTATCCACCAGATTTTGAAGTGTTGGGAGCATATATTGATCAGGAAGAAACATTAAAGATTCCGATTAAAGATGGCCAGGCGTTGTTTTTTGATGGCAGGATAAAGATACCGATTTGTCCGATGATAGGTGCATTGGCAGTATGTGCGGCAGGAGTTGTCGAGGATACGGTTACTCCGGGGCGATATGGCGGTAATATGGATTGTAAGATGCTGCAGGAAGGCGCATCTATCTATTTGCCTGTCACAGTTCCAGGGGCATTGTTAAGCATGGGGGACGTTCATGGTCTTCAGGGAGATGGAGAAATTTTTTCGGCGCTGGAGGTGCCATCCAGAATTACAGTGACGGTTGAGCTGATTAAGGCAAAACAGGAAAAGTGGCCGGTTCTCGAAACCAGCGATGCATGGTATTGGATCGCATCGGCGGATACAATGGACGAGGCCAATGTGGAAGCAATGAAAGCAGGAGCCGAATTTTTATTAAAAAGGGGTGGCGGACTGACTTCAACGGAATGGATTGTCATGCTTGGCATAGTAGGAGAACTTGAAGTATGCAATTTTGTTGATCCAAGAGTATCCGCGCGATTGAAAATGCCGAAGTATGTAGCATCAGAAATTTCATTTTAAGGCTTGAGAGACCGGGTGTAAGAAAAACATCCGGTCTTTTCGATTATTATGAGCATATGGAAAAAACTACCTGTGGCAGATCTGCATGCAGTAACCCGTGATTCTTCCCAAGAGCAAAATAAGAAATGTGTGGAGCAAGCGCATCAATCGACTTTTTGAATGGTAAAAATTATAATCATATCAACGGATTACAAAAACCGAATTCATTTAATGGAGGGAATATCATGTTAGAGAAGTTGATTATCATGCTGACGCACAACGACGTTACGGTGGAGAACGCGAAGGAGCTTTTTGAGGAGAACAAGGATCTTCCTGTTGTCAACTGGGGCTTTAAGGACGTGGGGCTGGAGCCGGAGAAGATGAAGGAGCTCTGCGGAATGATGAAGGCGGCGGGCAAAACCACTTATCTTGAGGTCGTGACCTATTCGGAAGCGGAATGCATGCGCGGCGCAAAGCTGGCGGTGGAATGTGGATTTGACTGCCTGATGGGAACAATTTATTATGAGTCTGTTATGAAATATGTGAAGAGCACCGGACTTAAGTATTTCCCGTTTGTCGGCAAGGTATCCGAGAGCCCGTCCATTCTGGAAGGTTCCTGCGATTATATGTTAGATCAGGCTGCAAAGTTCCAGGAAGCGGGAGTGGCAGGAGTTGATCTGCTGGGTTATCGTTACGTTGAGGGTGATCCGAATGTTCTTTCCGCAGCCTTTATCAAGGCGAGCCCCATCCCGACGGTGCTGGCCGGAAGCATTGGCTCAGAGGAGCGCATGCTGCTGGTTAAGCAGATGGATCCGGCATACTTCACCATGGGATCGGCTCTGTTTACTAAGAATTTTGTGAAGGAAGGGACGTTCCGTGAGAATCTGGAGGCAGTCGTCGCATTCCTTCAGAAGCAGTAATCAGAAGAAGGAGGTGTCAGGCTATGAAGGCAAAGACCGGATTGGTGGCGGTGGCAAGTCAGTATGAAAGCGGTGGACAGCGGGCGGAAAATCTGCTTGCTCAGGCAGCGGACGCACTGAAATCAAGAGAGGTCGAGACGCAGATCGCATCCAGAGTTGTGTGGGATGCAGCGGACGCGGTTGATATGTGCAGAGAATTGAAGCAGCAGAATGTGGATTCTCTGACAGTCGTCTTAAGCACCTGGGTAACAGATTCCCTGTTATATGTGCTGGTTCACGAGATGCAGATTCCGGTGGTTTTCTGGGCGGTGCCTTATACGGAAACCTTCTCGATCGGCTGTGTTCAGCATTTCGGAAGCGTCCTGACAACGCACGGAATTCCGTATGAATATGTCTATGGCCTCGGCGATGATGCGGAAGCGGCAGACAAGGTTGCGATGGTCGCGGAGACGGGACGTATCATAAAGGCAGTAAAAAATATGAAGCTTGCGCTGGTAGGCCCAAGACAGACCTGGCGTGTAGCCGGACCGCAGGATATGACCAATGAGGAGTGGGAGTTCTCACAAAAGTTTGGCGTAACGCTGATACACATTGAGATGGAAGAGATCACGGCGATCGCGGACGAGCTTCCGGAAGATGAGGTAGGAAAGACCTGGAAATGTCTGCAAAAGCGGACGGGAAAGGTGCTTGCAGATGAAGAGAGCATGCTTCATATGACTCGCATCTATCTTGCCCTGAAAAAGGTCGTAAAGAGATATTCTCTGGATGCGCTGGCAGCAGAGTGCTATCCGTTTTACAGCGGTCTCATGAATCTTCCGTCAAGCTGGCTTGCGGATGAGGGCGTGATTGTAGATACAGAGGGCGATATCGGACATACAGTTGTGATGTACATGCTGAATCTTGCGGCCAAGGGCGGCGCGACCGCACTGGGCGAGGTCGGAAGTATGGAGGGTAATATTCTTGCTCTGGCTCACGAGGGCAGTTCGGCTCATTCCCTGGCAGCTTCGATCGAGAATGTGCAGATCTCTCCGAGCGGAGATAAGGGCTGCTTCGTGGGGCTGCCGCTTCGTCCGATTGATCCGGTTACGGTTTCCAGTATTCAGGGGAATGGCAGAGACGGTTATCAGATCCTGGTGGAATCCGGCAAGACGGTGGAAGCGAGCAGACAGGAGTGGATTGACGGCGGTGAGAAGCTCCTGGTGAAGCTTGAAATCGGAATGAAAGCAAGTGAGGCAGTTGCCAGTCTGATGGAAGCAGGCATGGATCATCATCTCCTTGTCAAGGAAGGCGATTATACGGCGCTTATGTCCCTGCTGTGTAAATATCTGAATGTGAAAAAAGTATCCTTTCACGGAACCAGACACTGATCCGCAAGATAGGAAATATCAGAAACAAGGATATTTATTGCGGAATATTGTCGGGGGGGGTATAATTGCTTTACCACAAGATTAATGGGATCGGTTCGTAAATAAAAACAAAATGAAAGGATGAAAAGACATGCAGAATTACTCGGTAGATTCTGAAAAGTTAAAGGATTTTGAGAAGAAGCTGTTTCAGGCGGCGGGGCTTTCTGAGGCGGATGCGATGTCCGTGGCAGAGCTGCTGATCCATGCGGATCTGAGAAATGTCCGCAGCCATGGCGTTCTTCGCACGGTTCCGTACCTGAACAAAATCAGAGACGGCGGCGCATCCAAAACCAGCACGTACCCGATCGTGAAGGAGACGGCCAATACAGTTGTCATTGACGCGCAGGGCGGCCTGGGAGCGCTGGCAGGAGAAAAGGCGGTTGCCATTGCGAGAGAGAAGGCGAAGACAAACCTGATGAGCATGGTTGTGGTTCGCAACAGCAATCATTTTGGAATGGGCGCGCATTGGGCGTTAAAGCTGGCCGGAGATGATATGATCGGCTTCGCATGCTCCAATACGGATCTGACGATGGGCCCTCCCGGATGCAAGGAGCCTTTCATGGGAAACAACCCCTTTGCGGTAGGCTTCAAGGCCGGAGAGAAGTATCCGGAGTTTTGCGTGGATATGGCGACCAGCGGCGTCGCGTTTGGAAAATGCAAAGATCTGGCGAAGCGTGGCAAGGCGATTCCGAGCGGCTGGATGCTGGACAAGGACGGCAATGACACGACAAATCTGGAGGATTGCTATATGATGACCGCGATGGCGGGGCACAAGGGCTTCGGAATCGCTCTGATCGTGGAGCTGTTTGCAACCCTGTTGTCTGGCGGCGTATTATCTCCGGATATCAACAACCAGGATCTGACGGATACGCCGGAGCTCTCCAGCCAGTGTTTTGCCTGCATCAATATTTCGGCATTCCGCGATCTGGCAGAGTTCCAGAAAAATGCGCAGGATTATATTGACCGTCTGCATGAGCTTCCGATGAA
>JAJQCO010000189.1 GCA_021202655.1 Clostridiales bacterium
CGACAAACGTTACGCGATCACCGCTCGATACTCCGAGAACCTCGCGGACATCTTTGGGTATCGTGACCTGCCCCTTTGACATTACTTTCGCGTTATCAACAAATGTATTATTTGACATCTAATTGCACCTCCGTTTAAATTTGACATGAAAAGTAGGAATTTCCCTACTTTTATTATATGCAGAATTCGAGAAAATATCAATATAAACATAGCCGTAGGTACAAAATTCCCGCGGTTATTATTTGGTTATATAATATTTTGTGTCATCCCATCCACCCAGTTACACAAAATCACAATCGTCTCATAATTTACATGGATATATGCACTGCACCTGCCCGACCGCCAAGTACTTTCGATCCTTTCAGCTTTTCCCAGCGAAAGTCGATATCTGGCTGGCGACTGACGAGAAAATTTCCAGCCCGCTGAGTCAGCTGTGCAAAGTTTACGGCATAGTCCTTGGCGCCCTGCGCGTATGTGTAAATGCTTGCCTCGGATCCCATGAAGCCGATGTCTGCGTCCCCGGAAAGAAGGGCGGTCATTACCTTATCCGCGCCGCCGCCGTTGACGAGCGTTAGGTCGATCCCTTCCTCCGAAAAATAGCCAAGTTCAATGGCGGCATACTGAGGCGCGTAAAAGACAGAGTGAGCCACCTCGTTCAATGTGACCGGAGTCAGTCCGGAGCGGCTGGCGGCAGACTGGCAGGCGGTGAGAGAGAGCGCCGCGGCCAGAGAAAGCACGGGCAGTCCGGACAGTAATCTGAGTTTTGACATAATTCCTCCCATGACATTTAAAGATATCTTAGTATATGCGCGCGCATGCAGACGGTTACCGGCGCTGACAGGCGTTTGGAAAAATGTGCCGTCAGCAGATGACGATTCCCCGCGTAGTTGATAAAATTCCATGACAAACTGCAGAAATCATGGTACAATGAGCGAAAGTGAGCCTGAGGGAGCTTGCTCACTCATGGCGAGCGGCGAATGTCGATCGTGAGCTATGCTCACGATACAATGAGTGCAAGTGAGTCAGGAGAACGCTTGCGTACTCATGACGAACGACGAATGTCGATCATGAACGAAGTTCATGATATTATGAGCGAAAGTGATGAAATACATGTCACGGCGATATGCGCAGGCCGCCGTGCGTAAGGGGAAAACGGAATTATGAATTACAGGATGATCGTTCTGGATCTGGATGGAACGCTGACAAACCGTGATAAGGTTATCACGGAGCGGACGAAGAAGGCTTTGATGGAGGCGCAGAAACGCGGGAAGAAGGTTGTGCTGGCCTCGGGGCGGCC
The DNA here is from genome assembly GCA_021202655.1 of Clostridiales bacterium. Classification (GTDB taxonomy): domain Bacteria; phylum Bacillota; class Clostridia; order Lachnospirales; family Lachnospiraceae; genus Brotaphodocola. Next base: position 1,298 of record JAJQCO010000189.1, read on the forward strand.
GACATACGGAGTCGTGCCGTTGGCGGAAGAGCTGGAAATGGAAAGATACGGCGGCTTTATTCTTTCTTTTAATGGCGGTATGATTACCGACTGCCGGACGCGGGAGGTGGTATTTCAGAAAAAGCTTCCGGTGGAGTCAAACCGCAGGATCATTGAGCTGGCGGCTGACCAGGGAGTGGATATTCTCAGCTATCAGGGGGCGTATGTCATCACTAATAACGGCGAATGCCCTTATGCGAAGCTGGAATCGAAGGTGAACCACCTGAAGCTGAAGCAGATCGAGAATCTGGCAGATTATGTGACATTTCCGGTAGAAAAATTCATCATGCTGGATGACGGAGATTATCTGGCGCTGGTGGAGGGCCGGGTAAAGGCCGCGTTGGGGAAAAATTTCAGCGTTTACCGCTCCGATCCGTATTTCCTGGAGATTATGCCGAAGGGGATTGACAAGGCGCACAGCCTGGGGCAGCTGCTGGATCGCCTGGGGATGACGCAGGAGGAGATGATCGCCTGCGGCGACGGCTACAATGACATGTCCATGATCAAGTTTGCGGGGCTTGGGGTGGCGATGGCAAACGCCGTGCTGCCGGTGCGCAACGCCGCGGATTTCATTACCAGCTCCAATAATGAGGACGGCGTCGGATATGTTGTGGAAAAATTTATGTTAAAGGACTGAGTTTTGCAAGAAAAAACTGGACTTTATGAATTTAGTGTGTTAAACTAAGCGGCAGGAGGACGACGACGCGGGAACGATCCTGTGTCATCCCTTCCATGAGTGATGGCCATGAGTGATGAAGGGAGGCAGGAGGATGAACAGAAAAATCAGGACAGAGGCAGTGGATCATCTGTTTCAGGCGGTTCTGACGCTGGAGACGCCGGAGGAGTGCTATCGCTTTTTTGAGGATGTATGCACAGTAAATGAGCTCTTATCCCTGTCACAGCGATATGAGGTTGCGAAAATGCTTCGCAGCAAGAAGACTTATCTGGAGATTGCAGAGAGTACGGGGGCGTCCACCGCGACGATCAGCCGCGTGAACCGCTCGCTGAACTATGGAAGCGACGGGTATGATATGGTATTTGCCCGCCTGGCGCAGCAGGAGGCTGAAAAACCGGCTGCGGATCCGGAAGAATAGAAGAAGCTGTCAGGGATAGCTGATTATGAGACTGTCGCTTTTACGCTTCGTGCGACAGCCCCGTATGTATGCGAGGAACAAAAGAAAGGTCGGCCTGTTATTTTCCGGGGCCGGTGTTTTTTTTGCTGCCGCGTTCGGTCAAATCCTCGGCCCGGAGCTGGTCGATCAGCCCCGCAATCATCTGATTCTTTATGTATATGACGAAGGACAGTTCGCTGATAAAAGAAAAAAGCTGCAGGTATTCTCTTTCTTCATCGGGAAAATCGGTAAAGGTATTGCGGGAATCGTCAAATTTGGCCTTGACGTCATCCTTTAAGCGGCACAGCTGCCTGTCTTTAAGGGAACATATTTCTTCATATATCCCGCCCATGTCGTGTCCGTCCCCGGACTGGAAGTGATGGTCGCAGATCGGACCGAGCAGCTGCCCGATGTCATGGAATGAGAGCAGGCTCTTATAATAATAGATAAAGAGGAGCATGACCATATGCTCCCTGCTGTATTTTTTCTTCACCGGCGGCGGGAGGAGATTATTCTTGGCATAGTTGTTGATCATGGTTTTCGTCAGCACCTTGTCGTCGGGGCTGCGCCTGGTTTCCTTCAGATGGTCCTCCATAAAGGAGAGCACCTGATCCATGTACAGGTCAATTTCTGGGATTTGCTCCAGACGGATATGAGGGATCTGCTCCAGGCGGCTTATGATATCTGCGAATCGTTCGTCATTGCTTTTCATGTTTTCACCTCTAGCATCCATTATAAAGGATCAGAGAACGCATGACAAGCGAAAGATATCCGGGAATTGAGGCATGCATCGTTGTCATTTACCATCGGAATATGGTGATCCCGGCGATGGCGATGGCGGCGCCGATGACCTTTTTCCATTCAAACGGAACCTTTTCGACGCCGAACAGGCCGAACAGCTCGATGCACCAGGCGACGATGATCTGAGTGACGACGATCAGGAGCGTTGCCTTGGCGGGGCCGAGCCCGTCCATGCTTTTGATGACGGTATATGTGATAAACGTGCCGATGACGCCTCCGGCCAGCAGATAGAGCGGCCGGACCGTAAAAAGCGCGGGAATGGAATCCCTGCCGGAGAAGAACCACAGGACGACACAGGTGAAGAAGGCGGTCAGCTGCACCCATCCGGTACAGACCCAGATACCCGTCTGCTTCGTTACCCCCATATTCCACACGCCCTGGATGCTCATGAGAGCTCCAGACGCCAGCGCTACCCAAAATCCCCACATAGCTGCCCGCTCCTTTCTGATGTTCTGAATTATTAGTAGCTTTCCCCATTTTTCATGATTGATTCTTTCCATAATGATGTCGGCAATTTTTTCAATATGTCATGGCAAGTTGCTGTCATTCGCATGACGGGTGGCATGGAAATGGTTCAACTTTGGTATATTTTTCTTGCATTCTTGTGGATATTGGTATAATATATCAATATCTAATTTATTCAAATTAAAATGGTAGATATCACATCATCTGTAATGCTGTTGAAACGGGAGAGAATGAAAATGTTGGAGAATATGGGTAGGGGGCGGAGCCGTAAGAGAAAGGCAACGATGGCTTCGGGAATT
>JAJQCO010000245.1 GCA_021202655.1 Clostridiales bacterium
GTTTGGGAACGATTATTAAGCTTCATGTTTTATTTGCAATGGCATGTATGGTTTGCTATGCAATTATATTCAATACAATGAAAAATCTTGAGTCAAAGAAGAAGGTGGAGCAGTTAAATGCTGATCTGGAACAGATGGTCGAGGATCGAACACAGGAATTGCATATGGCCTACAAGGAGTTGGAATCATTCAGTTACACTGTCATTCATGAATTAAAAACACCGATCCGAGAAATGGATACTTATCTAGAAATTATAGAAGAGGATAATATTGAGGTGCTTGCAGATCAGTCAAAAACAGATATTGCCTCAGCGAGAAATGTCTGTACACAGACACTGGATATGATAGAAAAAATGATGGTCTATACAAAAGCAGGGTTTGTAGTGTTAGATCTTGAAAAGATTGATATGACTAGATTGGTACAGGATTGTTTTGATGATATACAAAAGGTCAACAAGCCGAAAAGGATTGTGTTGAAATTGGAAAAATTGCCACCTATTTACGCAGATGCATTTCTTATAAGAGTTGCCATTATGAATATACTGAGCAATTCGATTAAATTTTCACAGACACGGGAAGTTATTATTTTGTCTGTATATGTGACACAATACGAAGAACAGACTGTTTATTATTTTACAGATAATGGGGTCGGTTTTGATTCAGACCTTGATAATAATGTATTGGAGCTTTTTACACGGGCACATAACAATAGTGAATATGAGGGAAGTGGAATCGGACTTGCTCTGGTAAAAAGAATTATTAACCGTCATGGTGGCTCTGTCAAAATTCAAGGAAAAGAAGGGGAAGGCTGTATCGTTTCCCTGATTTTCCATAATAATGTAAAATGAAGGAAGGTAACATAAATGAAAATTAAATTTCCATATGGAAAAGAGCATATGTCTCTTGAAATTCCAGAGTCACGCATTAATGGTATTCTGCGATCTGGACTTGATGAATACAAAGCAAAAGAATCTCAGGAAATGCTTATAGAAGATGCATTGAAAAATCCCATTGGCTCTAAGCCTCTTTGTCAGCTTGCGGAGGGAAAGAAACATGTAATATTGATTGCAAGCGACCATACAAGGCCTGTCCCAAGCAGGCTAATTGTGCCACCTATGCTTCGTGAAATTCGAAAGGGAAATCCTCATGCAGAAATTACGATTCTCGTTGCGACAGGATGTCACCGGGAAACAATGAAGACAGAATTAAATAATAAATTTGGAAAGGATATTGTCGAGCATGAAAAGATTATTGTACATGATTGCGACAAAGCAGAAATGACGAGACTTGGAGTACTGCCAGGCGGTGGCGAATGTATTCTTAATAGGATGGTGGTAGATGCTGATCTGGTTGTTTCGGAAGGTTTTATAGAACCACATTTTTTCGCGGGGTTTTCCGGCGGAAGAAAAAGCATCCTTCCTGGGATCGCAGACCGCAGGACAGTGCTGGCTAATCATTGCTCCGAATTCATTGCTGATCCACACTCTCGTACTGGAATCATGAAAGGAAATCCAATTCATGAAGATATGATGTGGGCTGCAAGAAAAGCAGGTTTAGCTTTTATTGTCAATGTTGTTTTAAATGAAAAGAAAGAGGTTGTTTTCGCGATAGCCGGCGATGTGGAACAAGCGCATGAGAAAGGATGTGATTTTTTAAATTCCTTATGTCGAGTTAAATCTAAAATGGCAGATATAGTTATTTCAACCAATGGAGGATATCCTTTGGATCAAAATATATATCAGGCAGTGAAAGGTATGACAGCTGCGGAAGCAACCGTAAAAAAAGGGGGCGTGATTATTATGTTGGCCAAATCTGAGGATGGCCATGGAGGAGAAAATTTTTATCATCAGTTGGCCGATGAACCGGATATCAATCAGACTTTGAATCTTTTTTTGAGTCGTAAAAGAGAAGAGACGGAACCGGATCAGTGGCAAAGCCAGATTTTAATTCGCATTCTGCAGAAGGCCAGAGTAATCTATATCTCAGATGCCCCTGATGAGATAGTGCGTGCATTTCATATGATACCGGCACATAGTCTGGAAGAGGCAATGTGTCTCGCAGAATTTATGACTGGCATAAAAAATGCGTCTGTTACGGTGATACCGGACGGTGTATCCACCATCGTAATTTGAGTTTCATAAAAATGAAGATATTCTTGCTTGGAGAATGTTTTTGTAGTAAGCTGTAAATACAACAGGTACTATGTGTCTTGAATTTTGATTCGCCATAGCATATGGAAGAGCTGTTGGTGGAAGGTCATGTAGTTGGAGGTGTATTGAAATGGGCTTATATCTGAATCCGGGCAACGAAGCTTTTCGGCAGATTCGCAATGGCATCTATGTCGATAAAACCGGTATGATTGGTTATATCAACAGTACGATTGAAACACCTGCCAAGCTGACCAGTTTCAGTCGTCCAAGGAGATTTGGAAAATCATTTGCGGCAAAAATGCTTTGTGCATACTACGACAAAAGCTGTGATTCAAGAGATCTGTTTAAGGGCCTGAGTATTTACAGAACCACGTCCTTTGAAGAATATTTGAACCGGTATGATGTCATATATCTGGATATCACATGGTTTATTTCTACTATTGGGAACATAGAGAATGTGGTGTCTGATTTGCAACGAAGTGTGATCCAGGAGTTAAAGGCTTCGTTTTCGTGTGTGGCTGACAGCGAAGAGACATCCTTACCGCGCATGTTGGCGGATATCGCACACACGACAAAGCAAAAATTTATGGTAATCATTGATGAATGGGATGCGCTTTTTCGTGAGGCAAAAGACAATGAGGTTCTTCAAAGGGAATATGTTCAGCTTCTGAGAGGGCTGTTTAAGGGCGGTACCGCAACAGATGAAACGATCGCGGCGGCATATATGACAGGAATTCTGCCAATCAAAAAGTATGGTACGGAATCGGCTCTGACGGATTTTCAGGAGTTTACGATGACCATGCCGGCAAAACTGGCTCAGTATGTTGGTTTTACGGAAGCAGAAGTCAAAGGACTCTGTAAGAAATACCATATGGATTTTGAAAGTATGCAGACATGGTATGACGGATACTCATTCAGCAGAATTCCACATGTTTACAGTCCGAATTCGGTTATGCTGGCGATACGAAATGAAGAGTTCCAGAATTATTGGACGGCTTCGGAAACATACGAATCGCTGAAAAAATATATTGAAATGGATTTTGACGGGCTCAAGGGAGCAATCGTGAGGATGCTTGGCGGCGAGGCTGTAAAAGTAAAAATTAGCACATTCCAAAATGATATGACGTCATTTAACAGCAAAGATGATGTACTGACGTTGCTGATCCATCTCGGATATCTCGCCTATGATGGGAAAACACAAAAAGCGACCATTCCAAATCTTGAAGTTGCCGATGCGTTCGGAGATGCCGTAAGCGGAGATGGATGGGCTTATGTAGCGACGGCGATACAGGAATCAGATCATTTACTGGATGCGACAATCCAGGGAAATTGTGAAAAGGTAGCGGCGGCATTGGAAAAAACACATGAAAGTGTATCATCTGTGCTGGAGTACAATAATGAAGCATCTCTGCGTTCCGCAATTGTTCTCGCTTATTATACGGCGCGGAGACATTACGAATTGGTACATGAGCTTCCAGCAGGAAAAGGTTTTGCAGATCTGGTATTCCTTCCCAGAAAAAATTCAGATTATCCTGCGATGATTGTTGAATTGAAGTATAACAAAGATGCCGATACAGCAATGAACCAAATAAAAGAACGGCGTTATAATGGCCAATTGAAAGAATATTTTGGAAATCTGATCATGGTGGGTATTAACTATGACAGGGAGACAAAGAAGCATAGCTGTGTGATTGAGAAATTGTAGCATTGGCGTTTGATTATATGCCCTTTCCTTTTTTTCGAAAGTGATTGACACATCGGATCATATATTGGATAATAGGGAATGACCGAAATGAAAGAACACGAAGAAGGAAAATAAACCAATGTACACACGGATCGCCAGGTGCGCGCCTGCACATCAGATTTTCTCCCCCTCAACCCATCCAATATTACATGCTTTGCTGTGCCGGCTTCTGACGCTGTCTCTGTTTTTGGGAATGTTCCATCCCATGCAGGCGCAGGCCGCGGAAGAATATTGGAAGGCAGCGACCTATACCTCGGATGCCTGGGTGATCAATTTCTGGAATACGGAGAGCGATCATATGGATGAGGAGCTGGCGCAGATTCGCGCGGATGGGTTCAACAGCATCATTCTCGTGCTGCCCTGGCGGGAATTTCAGCCGGAAACCGTCCCGGTCAGCTATAACAGTTACGCCTTTCAGAAGCTGGAGCGTGTGATGGACGCCGCGAACGAACATGGGCTTGGTGTGATCCTTCGCCTGGGATATGCCTGGGATTATTATGAGGATGATTCGTCCGCGCTGCGTTTCCGTGAGATGCTGCGCGAGACAAAGGTGCGGGAAGCCTGGCTGGCTTATGCGAAGAAGGTATACGAGACGGTATCCGCCCATGGAAATTTTCGCGGCGGCTTTATCACCTGGGAGGACATGTGGAATTATGTGGAGGGCTCCGGTGAATTCGGCAGGGGAGAGGCCGGCAGGCTCGAAGCGAAAAAGATCGGATTTCAGGATTATCTGAAGAAACATTATACCTTAAGAAAGCTCAACAACATATTTGAGACGGAGGATCCGTTTACAAAATACGATGACATTTATATTCCGCTCAGGAGCCATTCTGCCTATCAGCTCTTTTTTGAGTTTTACGACGACTGGCTGAATGATCTCCTGGCTTCGACGCAGAGAGTCTTTCCGGGGCTTTCGATGGAAGTGCGGCTTGACTGGGACGTGCTTTCCGGCGCGGGAGAGGACGGCTCCGATCTGATGTTTTCCCATGAAAGCACCTATTCCTGTGAAAAGGCAGATTTCACCTGCGCCATGTACAGCGTCTCGATGGGACAGGCCGAAGGCGCCTGGCTTACCGCCGAACAGGCGATCCTCGGGATGACAAAGGAGCTGTCTCATGTCCGGGATTACAATAGTGACAAGCCGATTTTTATCGACCAGCTTCTCTATATGGATGAGACGGAAGGATATGACAGCAACGCCAGGCTGCTCCCGTCGCAGCGGGGCGCATTTCTCACCGGAATTACCGATACCCTGTCGGCGTATACCAACGGCTACGGGATATGGACCTATCGAAATTATGGCAATAACCCGGTCTATAACTGTCAGTTCGCCCTGGGAAAAAATGGATGGGATGTGGACGGCGGCGTCGTGACGGAGCATGACGGCAGCCGGATGATGCGGCTTGCCAATGGCGATTCGATCTCACAGAAGATCGGTCATCGCATCGGCGACAAGCTTTCACATGACAATCATATTCGCTTTACGGCGGACAGCGACGAGCCGGTGACGGTGCGGGTGACCATGGGACATGAGTCCAGGGAGGTGACGGTGGACGGACGCCAGACCTTTGACCTTGACCTGGGTAAGCTGAATTATTCGATTCTGGAATTCACAGCAGACGGAGAGGTCTGGCTGGATAATATCCAGGTATACAATTTTGTCCAGGACGGTCAGCTGTACGATATGGACGGCGCGCCCTTAAGCTGTCTGGATTCGATGCGGACGTTAAACGCACAGATGCAGTGATGTATTATGAAAGTCCCGGACGGCGGCGGTATGGACTGCGTGCTTGCACGCGAGTACATACCGACATCGGACGGGCTAGGGAGTATGAGCAAGTAGCACGATAGTGCGGATTGCGAATGCTCACGGCGATTGCGGGAGCGCGTAAGCGCGAAGCAATCGACTTTCATGTGTGGTGGTGCGCCGCATCAGCGGCGCATGTCGTTTTCTATAAGCTTCTTGCCAGGAATGACAGGAGGCTTTTTTATGTGCAGAATATCTCCTTGTCTGTTATCAGAAAATCTCTTTTGTCTCCATTAAGCCTGTAACAGAAGACAGGTGGTTCTTTTATAATTAGAAAAGAATTGACACATAATGAAACCAGACTTTTACTTTTACAAGGAGATGGAAGAATGCGTACAAAGAAAAACAGAATCATCAGTGAAAAAATGTTGGCTGACTACCGGAAAACCCTCATAGAGGAAGAAAAAAGCGGGAATACTGTGAAACAGTACATGAATGTTCTGGAGGATTTTATGCAATTTTCGGACGGAAAGGCAGCGGACAAGGGCATGGCTGTCCGCTATAAAGAGATTCTGGTAAAAACGTACAAGCCGAGAAGTGTGAATGCGAAGCTTTCGGCATTGAACAGTTTTTTTAAAAGCCAGGGCTGGTATGAATGCATCGTCAAGCTGGTAAAAATCCAGAATGAAACCTTTCGGCCCAACAATAAGGTGCTGACAAAGGATGAATACAGAAAGCTTCTCGACGCGGCAAGCGATCAGGGAAGGGAGCGCTTAAATCTTGCGTTACAGACCCTGTGTTCGATGGGACTCAGGGTGAGCGAGCTGAAATTTGTCACGGTAGAAGCGGTGCAGGCCGGGTTTGCGGAGGTGACGTTAAAGGGAAAAAGCCGAACGGTCCTTTTGCCGGAGGATTTGAAGGTGCTTCTGGGCGGATATATCAAAGAGCAGAATATAAAAGAAGGATACGTGTTTGTTACCAGAACTGGAAAACCCCTGGATCGGAGCAATATCTGGCGCCAAATGAAGAGTCTGAATGAGAAAGCGGGAATCGAGCGGAGCAAGATTTTTCCGCATAATTTAAGACACCTGTTTGCGTGCGTCTATTATGCGGGAGAAAAAAACGCGAACCATCTGGCAGATATCATGGGCCATTCGAGCCTGGACACGACGAGGATCTATACGCAGGTCAGCATGGAAGAGGAATTGGAAGCGCTGAACAGGATGGGTCTGGTAAATATCGTGAAGCCGGATGAAAAAATCTGCACAGAGGAATATGAGAAAAAGAAGATAGTCTGATTGCCTGTCATTACCACATAATCCATATTATGTGGCAAATCATGAGAAAGCCGTATAAACACGGCAATCCCGGCATATAGTTTTATGACATCAGAAATAAGGTGATTGCGGAAGAGCTTCCGTTGCCTAATAAAATGATTCGTGAAAACTGTGCAATTCTGGCAGATTTTACTTGCTTTCTTGTTGCTATTGATGTAAAATATCAGTGTCTAATCCTTTTGACTACATAATATGGATTATGTTGTTTGCATAATACATAGAAAAATCTGCCAGCATCATTCGGAAGTGGATTTTCAATATGTAACAACAGAGACATTTATAAAATTCAGGAATTTTTGGCAAAGGAGGAATATCGTTTGAGGCGAACGCGTAAGGTCACGCCGGAAGGAATGCTGATCAAATTACTGATGTCAACAAACAATCTCACGACAAAAGAGCTTTGCAGCCGGATTGGAAAGTCAGAGGCGACAATCTGCGACGTGATTTCAGGAAAAAACAAGAGCAGGAAGACGCTGAATCTGATTCTGGAAACCCTTCGTGCAGAACCGAAATCAAAGGAACTGATAGAATTCATGCAGTTATTTGCGGAAGAGTTTGGCGGGACAGGCACCGATGAAGCGTTCGAGGAAAAGGATGCTTCCATGGAGCCGGTCGTCGAGTAGAGAAACAAGAGGGGAATAGCCGGGCTGCCATGCGGCGGTTCATATCAGACCGAAAGCAGCCTGGTGCAGATCAGGGTACGGATATCTGTAAGAGTGTCCTGTCGACACATTATCACCGGGAACAGGCAGATAAGAGATTCATGGGTGAGCAGAGGTATGAGTCAGAAAATGGATTGAAGCATGTACCGAAAATGGAGGCAACCATGACGGATAAAGAATTAAAGCGCCTGAATCGGGGCGAGCTTCTGGAGATGCTTATCATTCAGATGGAGGAAAATGAGGAACTGAAGAAGAAGTTGGTCGAGGCGGAAACGGCGCTTGCCAACCGCAGAATTGAGATTTCAGAGTCGGGAACACTGGCTGAGGCTGCGCTTCGCCTGAACGGCGTGTTTGAGGCTGCGGATCAGGCTGCGGCACAGTATCTGGAGAACATCCGCAGCCGGGCAGAGGAAGGAACAAGCGTTCATGAGCAGTTTGGTTCGTAAGAGAAAGAAAAAAATACCGGACGAGCTGCCGGAGCTCGATCAACTGCGGAACGAATTACAGCGGGAACGTTACAGCCAGAGATACCGACAGGTGCTCCGGAGTACGGTCTTTATTTTGATCGTGGTCGCGGCGGCGGCCATTTTGGTGGCGGTGCTGTTCATGCCGGTGCTCCAGATCTACGGAACGTCGATGGTTCCGACGCTGAGCGAGGGAGACATCGTGGTTTCATTAAAAGGCGTGGACTTTGAGGCGGGAGACATGGTCTGCTTTTATTCAGGGAACAAGCTGCTGGTCAAGCGTTATATTGCCGGGCCAGGACAGTGGGTCGATATTGATGGAGAGGGAAATGTATCGGTGGACGGGGAATCGTTAGAGGAACCTTATCTGACAGAAAAGGCACTGGGGGTATGCGACATTGAATTCCCATATCAGGTACCGGAAAAACGGATTTTCTGTTTGGGAGATCACCGCAGTACTTCCGTTGATTCGCGAAGCACGACGATCGGATGTATCGCAGATGAGGAAATCGTAGGGAAGATTGTGTTTCGGGTCTGGCCATTTGATCGCTTTGGCCCGTTGCAATAAAAAGAAACCAGATGGCAGGGTATTTACGGATACCTGAATCTAATGGGGGAAAGAGAGGTGGAATTATGGGGAACAGGGTTCTGAAGAGAATTGCGGAGTATCTGAAGGCCCATCGACGGAAGAAAAACTGGCAAATCGTATTAACTTCGCTGGCGGCGGTCGTCGTGTTTTGTACGACTTATGCATTGGTTCTGCCGGCACTCACGCTGGAGTGGCCGGGAAACCGGGCGGCGACGGCGAGCGATGCGAAAATAGAGGACAAACCAGCGACGCCGGGTAACGTGACGAGTAGCACAACGACCGACGATGACGATCCGGAAGCAGAAGTCGATCTGATCTTTGATCTGGACTATGACCTGAGTACCAGGCGTTTCCTTACAAAAAGCGCGCGGGATCTTGGGGTCGACGTCGACATGGGCGTGCCGGAGTGGATGCTTTCAGACTGGAACGATGTGCCGGACTTTGAGGGCGAACTGACCGGTGTCTGGTCACAGGATCTGCTCACGGTGGCGGAGAGCCAGGTCGGGTACATAGCTGACTACGAAGGAAGAAGCTATTACGGCGACTGGTATGGGAAGCCCTATGACGACTGGAACGCAATGTTCGTATCCTGGTGTTTGGATATGGCAGAGGTGCCGGAGAATGTGATCCCGAGAGAGATCAGCGCAGCCGATCTGGCGGAGAGTCTGCTGGAAATGGATTCGGAGCGGTTTGTGGGAGCCGGGAACCATACGCCGGAGGCAGGAGATCTGATCTTCTTGGATACGGACGGAGACGGAGAAACGGATCGTGTGGGAATCGTGGCAGAATACAACGCCAGAACCGGGGAACTGAAAGTCATTGAGGGCGATTACCGGACGGAAGTCGAATGGTATGAGACTGAGACAGAACTGGCCAGCGCGAGTAACGCCGAGAAAGCGACGCCAAGCAATGCAAAAAAGGCCAGCGCAAGCAGTGAAGCGGAAGCGGCAACGCAGACCAACACGCAAAAGACGGAGCCGGGCCGGGGCGGCGGAGCCGGAATTATTCCTGCGACGCCGAGCGATGCAGAGAAAACCATTGAGCGGGTAAGCCCGCTTGGAGCAACGATTGAGAAGAAAGAAACCTTCCTGGTGACGGCTACGGAAGAAGATGATGACGATGAGGAAGACGGCTACTCATACGACATTATCAGCGAAGCGGCGATAGTTTCCTATAGCCTGGAAGAACTTCTCGCGGGAGAAGAGAGCGTGTCCGTGGTGGCTTATGCGACGGGACTGACTGCAGGCAGGACGACGAATATCGTGGGTTATGCCACATCGTACACCATCAATGTTTCCGATGCAGAAAATAATACGGTGGTGGCGGACAGTGACGGCAACTATAACTTGACTGAGGGAGAAACATATACTATCGGGCTGAATTTCGAGTTTACGGAGGGCATTACCCAGGGAACCTATACCTACACCTTCCCGGAGGGGACAACGCTGAACAACAGTAGCGGAACTTTAGTTTCTTCTGGCACCGGCGGCGATATAGAGATTGGAACCTGGACGATTGACCCAGATACCAGAACGATTACATTTGTGGTTACAGAAAATGCAAATAACCTCACGAACGTCACTATTTCCGCCAGCGTATCAGCGACCTTTAACAATGCCGGAGATGAAATTCCGCTGGGTGATATTACCTATAAAGTTGTTGAGGACACAACGGACACCACATCCGACCTACACAAGCGGTCGAAATCCATAGATACGGATTCTGGCAAGATTACCTGGGAGGTTCAGGTAGACGGAGGAACGGATACCGGTCTGGCCGGGCAGGTTATCACGGACACTCTCTCGACCAGTAATCATAGCTTTACCGCAGCGGACAGTCAGTCTATGACGATTACCATATGGGATCCTGATGTTAATGAATATCATACACTGTCTATATCGGATGAAATCCTGACATATACGACATCCGGTTGGAGCATCACCCTGCCAAGTACTTTCTACTGTTCCGATTGCAGTAAGACTATTACCTTGCCAACGAGTGATTCCACGGGCTGGATTGTTTACGTTGAATATACGACTACCATTTCAGATACTTCTGTGAGTTACGCAACTTATGGCAACAAGGTGGTTTTCAACAACGCGGAAGAGACTGGAACAGCCAGCGTTGGCGATGGCGGCATAGACAAGAGTGGTATTTACAATGCCGGGACAGCAACCGACTGGTCCGATACCACAGTCACCTGGACCATTGATGTGGCAATTCCTGGTGGTAAGGTTTACAGCTGGTATTTCTATGATAGCGAATATGTCTACATTGACGGCTCGGGGCGTGTACAGCGCTATTACAATGCTTTGGGCGTGGACAGCACTACGACAACTATTATTGCGGAAATCAATGGGACAACGTATGATGTACCTAATCTTTCTGATGCAGCAACAGATGGTAGTGACCTGATTGCCTGGGAGTTGTACAAAACTGGTACGACAGATGGCTATGAATATGGTCGCTATATCCGATTCTATACCTGGGACAGTAGTACGAATAGCTGGAGTCTCTGGTGGAATATTGACAGTGTTACGACGCTGACAATCACTTATACCTCAAGCGTAGTGTATGATACGGATGGAGACGGAGTCATTGAAGATACGGACGAAAATCTCATCCAGGAGTATAACACCAGGGGCGCATCCCTTCGGAATAATGTGCAGTTGTATAATCTGGGAACAGATGGAAACTCGGAAACATTTGTAACCGAAGCTACAGCAAAGGTAGACCTCCCCAGTGTACTCGATAAAGAGTTGACTGAGGCACCCACCAGTAGCAATAACTGGACGACAGAGTTTACCGTCACCTTTAATGAGACCATGGCCAACCTGAGTCAATATAACGAGGTTACGCTGACGGATACCATGAGCAGTACGTTGGTGTTTGAAAAGGATTCTATTGTCATCACGGCGGAGGATGCAAACGGGAAAACATTTGCCGTGAGTGCGGATGATTATACCGTGGAATATACCAGCGGAACAAGCAATGTAGCAACTATCACACTGACAGGCGATGCCTTGGGTCCGTATAAATACACATTGGTCTACACTGCCGTCATCAACGGCAGTGGACAAGTGACTTACAGCAATGAAATAGAGGTGACTATACTTGGCACGAAGTACAACGATACTGTCAGCAAAACGACAGAGGATAGCGTGACCAGCTCCTATGAACAGTATTCTGTCACCTTGAAAAAGACAGATAAGGAAAGCGGTGAGGCATTGTCCGACGCAACGTTCGATGTCTACAACGCCAGCACCGGTGCCAAACTCGCCACCGTGACTACGGGAACGGATGGTACAGCAACAGTCACGACGGACACGACCAACGGAATCATCTTTCATGCGCACACGCTGTATTACTTCATAGAAACTGATGCTCCGACGGGCTATCAGTTGGACAATACTACGAAGTATTACTTTTGGTTTTGTAATGCTACGGGAAGTACATGTGACACCTGCAACGAAATGACAGAAAATTATTCTGGTGCTACATATGAGGTGGGTAAAGATAATATAACCGTTACTGTAACCAACGCAAAAGAGCAAACTTATGAGCTTCCTTCTGCCGGCGGCACCGGCATCTTACCGTATACAATGACAGGTCTGTTACTGACAGGTTGTGCGTGCCTGATGTATAAAGACACAAGACGGAAAAGGGACTTAGGATAAGACGTATGAGGAACACCGTCCGCTTTGCGGGTCAGCAGACTGACTGCGGACAGTAAAAAGAAAGGGAAACCAAGAAAAGGAGAGTAAGAAATGAAAAAGTTGAGAAAACTGGGTAGCGTTATACTGGCACTGGTCATGATTTGCGTCATGAGCATTACCGCATTTGCGGCTGATGATACTCAGTACATTATCACCATCAACAATTCTACTGATGGCTATGTGTACACTGCCTACCAGATTTTTGCTGGTGACCTGTCCGAGGACGGCAAGATCCTGTCCAACGTTACCTGGGGCGGGGGCATTACCGAGGAAGGTATTGCCGCCGTCAAGACCGAGTATGGAACCGATGATGCCGCCGAAGTGGCCGCACTGATTACCACTGAGGCTAAGGCAGAAGAGTTCGCTGAATTTGTTGGCAGTTATCTGACCAGCGGAACTGCTTCCACCGATGCGGGTGATACATACACCATTACCGTTACTGGCGCCGGCTATTATCTGATTGACAACACTGAAGTTCCTGCTGAGAATGGTGCTTACACCAGCTACATCCTGAAGGTTGTCAGCAATGTGTCCACCGACCCAAAGTCCGCTATTCCTTCTTCCGACAAGACCGTTGATGACATCAATGATTCTACGGAAACCGAAGTGACTACCGGTGAGTCCGCTGACCACGACATCGGCGATAATGTGACCTTCACCCTGTCTGCTACTCTGCCCACCAACTATGGTGACTATAAGACCTACAAGCTGATCTTCCACGATGTTATGGAAAGCGGTCTGACCTTCAATAATGACGTAGTCGTGACAGTCGGGGATACCGTGGTGGATCCCTCCTGCTACACCGTAAGCCAGTCATGTTCAGACGGTTGCACTTTTGAGGTCATCATTAGCGACACACACGCACTGAAAGATACAGATGGCAACGCCATCGCCGTTTCCGCCACCTCTGTCATCACTGTGACCTACACCGCCGAGCTGAATGAAAACTGCGTTGTTGGCAACCCCGGCAACTACAACACCATGCACATCGAGTACTCCAACAATCCCAACTGGGACGGCGATGGTGAAGGCCCCACTGGTGAGACTCCCGATGACACCGTCGTTGTGTTCACCTATAAGCTGACCGCCAACAAGGTCGATTCCACTGGCGCTGCCCTGGCCGGCGCTGGCTTCACCCTGTACAAGTACGACGCAGAAAGCGAAACCTATGTTGCTGTGGGTGAGGAAGTTACCGGCGGCACCTCCTTTACCTGGACTGGCCTGGACGATGGTCGGTACAAGCTGGTCGAGACCACGACTCCCAGTGGCTACAATACCATGGATGATCTGTATTTCACCGTTGCAGCAGAGCATGCTGAGAGTGGTATCACTTCCCTTGTCATCAAGGACGCTGATGATAACGTGATCTCCGGTGAGGATCTGTCCTTCACCGCTACCGCCACCGGTGGCGCTATTTCTACTAACATCACCAACTACAAGGGCTCTGAGCTGCCCGACACCGGCGGTATCGGCACCACCATCTTCTATGTGGTCGGCGGTGTGCTGGTTCTTGGTGCTGCTGTCCTGCTGATCACCAGAAGACGTATGGACAAGGCGGAATAAATACATATCTGAACAAATTTCACGATAAAAAGGGGAAACAAAGAAGTGTCCGCCGTCTGAATTGGTAGTCGGACGGCGGTAAGGAGAAGCCCATGAGAAAATACCTGTCAACTATTTTGTTATTTGTAATTTTTATTGTGGGCGTCTCCCTTCTGGTTTATCCGTCCTTAAGCGACTGGTGGAATTCCAGGGTGCAGACCAGGGCAGTGGCAGATTATGATTCCATCGTGTCAGAGATGACGATGAAGGATTTTAGCGATCTGTTTGAAAAAGCGGACGCCTATAACAATGCGCTGCGTGAGGTGGGTTCTGAACAGGCGCTGCGGAATCCGGAACAGGTTGAAGAGTACTGGGATACGCTGGACATTACTGGCACGGGGATTATGGGCTATGTCCGGATTGATAAGATCAATCAGGAGCTTCCCATTTATCACGGTACCAGCGAGGGCGTTTTGCAGATTGCCGCCGGGCACTTGCAGGGAAGCAGCCTTCCGGTAGGCGGCAAAGGGACGCATTGTGTCCTCTCCGCGCACAGGGGGCTTCCAAGCGCGAGGCTTTTTACGGATCTGGATAAGATGGAAGTGGGGGATACCTTTACGATATCTGTTCTGGACCGGCTTTTGATCTATGAGGTGGATCAGATTCTGATTGTGCTCCCGAATGAAATCGAAGCGCTATATATTGATGAAGATGAGGATTACTGTACGTTGCTGACCTGCACGCCTTACGGCGTGAACAGCCACCGGATGCTGGTGCGTGGGAAGCGGACGGACAATGCCGAAGTTGCGACGCAGACGAATTCGAATGTCCGCGTGACTGGCGACGCCTATCAGCTCGACCCGGTTGTGGTCGCCCCACTGGTCGCAGTGCCGATCCTTTTGATTCTGTTGGTTGTGTTACTGGTTACAACCAGAAAGAAATGACAGGGAGGGGATGAGAAATGATGATTAGAAAAATGTTGACCGCGGTACTCACAGCGACTCTCCTGCTTGGCACGGTGGGATCCGCGGCTTATGCCGCTGAGGTTCCCGATTTGTCGCAGGAGGGTTCGATTACACTAACAATGACCTATAATGAGAAGGCAGTTGCCGGGGGACAGATGACTCTGTACCGCGTGGGTGACATTCTCGAGGATGACGGAAATTACAGTTTTGTTCTGACGGATGAGTTTGCCGCTAGCAATGCGGATTTGGAAGACATTGACTCTTCGGAGGTTGCGTCTGATCTGTCCGATTATGTGACGAAACAGGGACTGACCGGTACGGATAAGACAATCGGGAGTGACGGCACGGTAACCTTTGACGGTCTGAAGCTGGGACTTTACCTGCTGGTACAGAACAAGGCGGCGAGCGGCTATTATGCGGCTTCCCCATTTTTGGTGAGTGTCCCGATGTATGACGAGGTCAATGCAGTTTATGTGTATGGGGTGACGGCTACTCCAAAGGTGGAAGTTAGCAAGACATCCGGCAACGGCGGCGGAGGTTCGTCAGGTGGCGGAAGTTCATCAGGCGGAAGTTCATCCAGTGGAGGCGGCGGAGGCGCCACGAGCAGTAGCAGCAGCGGTCCGGGCGTCAGTTCGGGCGGTTCGGAAGGTAGTTCGGAAGGTGGTTCAAGCGGCGAATCCGGTTTCTCGGATCCGGCGGCATTCATCGGAGAAAGACTCCCGCAGACCGGTCAGCTCAACTGGCCGATCCCGATCCTGGTGATCACCGGCCTGCTGTTCTTCTCAGCTGGGTGGAAGCTTTGCCAGAAAGAAAACAAGGAGTGCCATGAGGGATAAAATTGGAAAATTCTGCATGACGGTGGGGCAGCGCGGGTAATGGTAGCGCTGTCCCTTTTTGCCGTAAACCGGCTGATGATATGTGCGCCGGGAGAGAGTCGGAGCGTATGCTCCAGGATCTGGCCGGATACATCGAGGAACAGCGATTTTTAACAATAATAGCTGATCTTACCGAAATATGAGCACCACTTCTTTTCAATTTCAAAGTGTCTTGCTTCGATAATATCCATAATGTCGTTTAATTTCCGACGCGGTATTTTGGAATTGTTATGACAAAGAAGACATTTACCAGTGCGGGTGATCCATATCTTGGTTGCGTTTTCCGACGGAAATCCTTCTGATACATGAACATGAATCGGCTCCATTGGGTCATTTTCATTTGACCAGAAATAAATCAGATAAGAGCCAACTTTAAAAATTTGCGGCATTATCAAATCCTCCTTCTCTGGCCAGTCGGATTACGATATGTGCAATAGATTCCAGAAATTCTTGAAGCTCCTGGATTTTTTCAGGAGAAAATCCTTCAATGTTTTTCCATTCGTAAGATGGAAGATAACATTCCGCAGAATGAAAACCACCATATACAGGCTTTTCAAAATAAACTTTCACACATTCAGATCCGTCATTCCCCTTATAGGCTTCAGAATGGACAATTTCAGTCCCGTCATTCAGCGTCATAAACGGATACATCATAAACCTATCCTCCTTTGGCTAAAATCCATAAATAAGAAAAGGCAGATAACCGAAGCTATCTGCCGGAAACGATTGAATAAAATAGATCAGATTTTATTCAATATAGTTTATACGTTTGTAGCTTCCCTATATGATATAATATAATTG
>JAJQCO010000191.1 GCA_021202655.1 Clostridiales bacterium
CGTGCTGACGATGGAGAGGCCGATGCCGGTTCCCATGCGGCGGCCGCTCTGGTGCTGACTCATCTGATAGCGCTCCCAGATGAGCTCGCGATCCTCTTCGGAGAGGGGCGGGCCGGGATTGGAGACGGAAACACGGATGGCGCCGCGGTCAGACGGCTGAGCAGAGGATAAGGCAGGCCTTTCGTTGCAACAGGTGTCTGCGAAGCCGGTGTCGCTGTTGTCGGATGACGTATCTGGAAGACCGGTGTCTTTCCCGGCAAAGACGGCAACCCGGATCTGTCCGCCGGAAGCCGTGTGGTTGGCGGCGTTATTTAAGAGGTTGCGCAGGACCTGGCTGATCTTTAAGGGATCGACGTCCAGGATGATTTCCGGCGTCGGTATGGCAAGGCTGACAGAGATGTCGAGTTCGCCGGAAGCGGCGCGGCAGCGGGAGACTTCGGATTCCAGGATGTCACAGAGGTTGGAAGGCTGTCTCTTGAGCGTCATGTAGCCGGCCTGAAACTGGGAATAGTCGAGGATATCCGTGACCATTTCGCTCATCCGGTTCGATTCGCTGATGATGAGGTTCAGGTTTTCGGTGCGCTGCTTTTCATCCCGCCAGGTGATATCCCGGACCATCTCCGCATAGCCGCTGATCAGTGAGAGCGGCGAGCGAAGCTCATGAGAGACGTTGGCGATGACCTCTTTGCGAAGCACATCGAGGCGGAGCAGAACTCTTCGCAGCTCAGAAACGGAGTGAGAAAGCTGTCCCAGTTCGTCGTCCGAACCCAGTTCTCTGACCGGAGAGAGGTCGTTTCTCGCCAGCTGATCAATGGAATCCTTGATTTCATAGATGGGCCGTGTAAACTGCCGGGAGAGGACGGCGGCCAGGAGCGACGCGATGATGGTCAGGAGGACGCTCAGCAGAGTCAGCTGACGGCGGTTTAAGGCGAGAACCGTCCGTGTCATCAGGCCCTCGCGCAGGATGATATAGCATGTCTCCCCGTCGTAGGTTGCGGGGATCCCCATTTCAAAACCGATGACGCTGTGATGGTGCTCTTCGCGGACCACGTATTCGTAGGGAATGCCGTTTAACAGGTTCTCGTATTCCTTCCTGTCCCGGATGGAATCCCATATTTCCTGTTCCTCCGCCTGATCATAGGCATTGACCAGATGGCCAGAGGAATACATCTGCAGCACGCGCCCTTCGGAGCTGACCAGAAATACTTCTCTGGACATGTGGCTCAGATAGGGAATCAGCATATCGTCGCTGGAGATGTCCTCGGTCTGCAGGTTCTGCATGATCGGCCCCAGGCGGTCGCGGGCTTCCTGGATAGCGGCCTCGGCGTAATTCTGCTCGAAGAGGGCGATCAGCACGACCCACATGAAGGCGATGCCGAAGAGGACGGGAACCATCATGGAAATCCAGAGGCGGAAGACCATCCGGCTTCTTAAGGAAGAAAGTTTACTTTTCATCGTTGTTTTCAAACTTATACCCCACTCCCCAGACCGTCTGGATCAGCCTGCGATAGCTGCCCAGATGCTCCCGTAATGATTTGATGTGCGTGTCCACGGTGCGGACGTCTCCGTAATATGCATAGCCCCAGACAGTCTCTAACAGTTTTTCGCGGCTCATGACAATGCGCTCATTCTGCGCCAGCTTGAGCAGCAGGTCAAATTCCTTTGGCGGAAGATTCAGTCGTTTTCCGTCTGTAGTGACCGCATGGG
Source organism: Clostridiales bacterium (assembly GCA_021202655.1). Taxonomy (GTDB): domain Bacteria; phylum Bacillota; class Clostridia; order Lachnospirales; family Lachnospiraceae; genus Brotaphodocola. Next base: position 1,708 of record JAJQCO010000191.1, read on the forward strand.
AATCCGGTTCGATCGTCAGCCCGCCAAAGTGCAGGACGCCGGTCTGCCGCGGCGTTCCGCTTGCGCGCCGGAGAACGGCGGCGACCCGCGCCATCAGCTCCTTTGGACTGAATGGTTTCGGCACGTAATCGTCCACGCCGAGGTTAAAGCCGAGCAGGCGGTCATATTCTTCCGTGCGCGCGGTCAGCATGATAACGGGGATCTGGCTGGTCTTGCGGATCTGCGCCAGAGTCTCAAAGCCGTCCGAACCAGGCATCATGACGTCCAGGATAATCAGGTCGAAATCATGATGTTGTAGCGCGTCCAGGGCGGAAGCGCCGTCGGCGGCTTCCTCGCACTGGTAACCCTCCAGATCGGCGTAGGTGCGGACCAGTTTGCGCAAATGCAGGTCGTCATCGGTGATCAGAATTCGCGGCATATCAGAGTTCCTCCTTTCGGATGAGAATGTTTTTCCGTAGTTATTGTAACATACATCTGTGTGGGCATGCCAGATTCTTCATAAACTTCTTTTGAAATTATCACAGATTTCTCACATTTTTCCAATACATTCTGGAAAGGAGATTTTAAAGAAGGGAGGACTTACTTATGGGGCGGCCTGTATCGGAACGCCCTCCGGATGTTAGAAAAGAGGGCGCAGGCAGATATCTGATCGGCGGAGCGATTCTGGCTCTGGGCGGTCTGGCGCTTTTAGCAGTGTCGCTAGTCCTCCTGCAGACAGAGGGCCAGAGCGTGACGGCTTCGTCAAACCTCCGGATGCTGGGGGTGGCGGGGTGTGCGCTTGTGGCTGCGGGATTCCTGGTGATCGCGTTAATGCTCCGGGAGCAAATGGAAGACAGAAAAAAAGAGAGCTAAGGCAGAATAAGGAGAGCGAGAGGAAAGAATCATGGATAAGAAAAAGAAGATTGCGATTGGTGTCGGCGTGGCGGTGATTCTGGTAGCCGGCGTGATGGTTTACCGGAACAGCGGCGGCTCGGGCGGCGGTATGCCGATGGGCGGCGCGGAAAGCACTGTGACGGTGGTGACTGCGGCGAATCCGACAAGAGGAGATATCAGCATCAGCTCCAGCCTGACCGGCGAGGTGGAATCGGACGACATGATCAACGTCTACACCAAGGCCTCCGGCGACGTGACGGCTGTGTATGTGAAGGCGGGCGATCAGGTGGAGTCCGGCCAGCTTCTCTGCGAGATTGATACGGAGCAGGTGGATTCGGCGAAAAACTCTCTGGATTCCGCGGCAGTGAGCCTGCAGGAGGCGCAGAGCAATCTTGCCAGGATGCAGATCCTTTATGCGAGCGGCGATCTGTCCGAGCAGGATTACGAGCAGTATCAGAACGCGGTAAAGTCGGCGCAGCTGCAGTATGAGTCTGCGCAGATCAATTATGTTCAGCAGGAGAAGTACAGCACGATCCTGGCGCCGATTTCCGGTCGGGTTGAGACCTTTGATCTGGAGGTCTATGACCGGGTTTCGACGAATGAGCAGATCTGCGTCATTGCCGGAGAAGGCGACAGCACGGTTACCTTTTATGTGACACAGCGGATGCTGTCGAACCTCGAAGTCGGGGATGAGCTGCAGATTGAGAAAAACAGTCAGGAATATACTGGATATATCACGGAAATCAGCACGATCGTAGATTCGGACACCGGTCTTTTTAAGGTCAAGGCCAGCCTGGAGCGCAGCGATGAGATCGCGATGGGCAGTACGGTGAAGATTACTCTGATCACGGATAAGACCGAGGACGCCATGATCGTTCCGGTGGACGCCATTTATTATAGCAACACCAAGGCTTATGTATATACCTATCAGGATGGTCTGGCGCATATGACTTCTGTCGAGGTCGGCCTGTATGACGAGGAAAATGCGGAGATTCTCTCCGGGCTTTCTGCGGATGATATCGTGGTCAGTACCTGGAGCTCGAACCTGTACGAGGGCGCGGATATCCGCTTAAGAGACGAGAGCGGCAGCACGGATGCGGCCGCACAGGAAGGCGGCGAGGCCGGAGCGACGGATCAGGGCGCGCCGGGAGAGGCGGCGGACGGCCAGGCAGTTCAGGGACAGTAAGGGAGGCGTGACATAAATGGGATTGACAAGATATGTATTGAAGCATCCGATTACCGTCCTGATGGCTTTGCTTTGTATGATCGTGTTCGGTATTTCTTCTGTTTTTAACGCAACGCTGGAACAGATGCCGGATATGGATACGCCGATGATAATGATCCGTGCTTCTTATGAAGGGGCAAGCCCGGAGGATATCGACGAGCTGGTGACGAAGCCGATTGAGGATGAGGTCAGCACGCTGGAGGGCGTCAAGACCATGTCGTCCGAGAGCAGCGAGGACAGCGCCCGCATCATGCTGGAATATGATTATGATCAGGATATGGATGATGCCTATAATGATCTGACGAAGGCGCTGGACACGATCCGGGATCTGCCGGATGATGTGGAATATACCATTATGGAGATGAACTCGTCCGCGAGTGCGAACATGATGATCTCCATCGGCCATAAGACGCAGGAAAATCTGTACGACTACGTGGATCAGGTGATCGTCCCGGAGATCGAGAAGCTGACGACGGTCGCCGATGTGGAGACGATGGGCGGTTCCTCGGAGTACATCCGGGTGGAGCTGATGTCGGATATGATGGCTCAGTATGGGGTGACGATCAGCGATATCGCTGACGCAATGGACGCGGCAGACACGACCTATCCGTCCGGAACGGTTGATTCCGGAAAGCTGGAGCTCTCGGCGTCCACTGAGATCGACAGTGATACGCTGGAGGATCTGCTGCGGGTGCCGATCACTATTTCGGGGAGCAAGATCGTCTATCTGGAAGATGTAGCGACGGTGTACTATGCAGAAGAGGAGCAGGGCGGTATCTCCCGTTACAACGGAGAGGAGACGATCTCCATTTCCATCACCAAGCAGCAGAGCGATTCGGCGATGGATCTGTCCGCGGACGTCACGGAAGCGCTGGACGCGCTGATGGCGGACGATGAGGATCTGGTGATTGAGATTGTCCGCGATGAGGCGGATTCGATTCTGTCCTCCCTGTATGATGTGGCGCAGACGATGGTTCTTGCGGTTATCATTTCCATGATTATCATTGCGCTGTTCTTTGGCGATATCAAGGCGTCGCTGATCGTCGGAAGCTCGATCCCGTGTTCGATCCTGATCTCGCTGATCGTCATGACGGCGGCGGGCTTCTCGTTAAATACGATTACCATGAGCGGCCTGGTGCTCGGCGTCGGCATGATGGTAGATAACTCGATCGTTGTGCTGGAGAGCTGCTTCCGCGCGATGGATCAGGAGGAGGATGAAGGAGCCTTAAATTACGCGAAAGCGGCGTTAAACGGAACGAATGTTGTCGTCATGTCCGTCATCGGTTCGACGCTGACGACCTGCGTCGTGTTCCTGCCGCTGGTCTTCTTAAACGGCATGAGCGGACAGATGTTTGGCCAGATGGGTTATTGCATCGTCTTCTGTATGGTGGCGTCTTTGTTCTCGGCGATTTCCATCGTGCCGCTGTGCTACATGATGTATAAGCCGCATGAGAAGGAGCGGGCGCCGATGTCAAAGCCGATGGAGGTGCTACAGAGCGCATATCGCGGCATCCTTCCGACTTTGCTCCGGCATAAGGCAATGGTCATGATTTTCTCCGTCGCACTGCTGGTTGCGACGGTGTATCTGGCAAGCAATATTGAAACCGAGCTGATGACCTCGGATGATACCGGTACGGTATCGGTCAGCATTGAGACGAGGCCGGGATTAAAGACCGATTACGTTGATGAGACGCTGGCGAAGGCGGAGGCGATTGTATCGTCCCACGAAGATGTGGAATCCTATATGCTTCGGTTTAACAGTGACAGCGGCACCATTACCGCTTATCTGAAGGACGACCGGAAGATGAGTACGGACGACGTCGCGGAGCTGTGGGATGAGGAGATGCAGGACATTGAGAACTGCACCATCGAGGTAGAGGCGTCGGCTTCCATGAGTATGATGGGAAGCACGAGAGGCTACGAGGCGATCATTGAGAGCACACAGTATGACGAGCTGCAGGAGGCGAGCAACGCGATTGTCGAGGAGCTGATCGCGAGGTCAGACGTCAAGAACGTTCACTCCAGCATCGAAAATACCGCGCCGGTGGTTGCGATCAAGGTCGACGCCGTCATGGCGGCGGCGGAGGGACTGTCGGCGTCCGCCATTGGAAACACGGTCAAACAGATGCTCGACGGCGAGGAGATCGCGACGCTTGATATTGACGGAACAGAGGTCAGCGTCATGGCAGAGTATCCGGACGGGCAGTATGAGACTGTTCCGCAGCTTGAGCAGATCATCCTGACGACGTCCTCCGGCAAACAGGTGGCGCTGTCAGATGTGGCGGAAATCTATTATAAGGACAGTCCGTCCTCCATCAGCAAGGAGGATAAGGCGTATCAGGTGACGATCACGGCAGATTTCACCGGAGGCAATGTGACCTCGCAGATTGATGAAGAGGTGATCAGCCGTTATCTGACCGGCACGATTACCAAGGGCGTCAACTCCCGGACGCAGATGATGAACGAGGAGTTCTCGGCGCTGTACAACGCGATCGCGGTCGCAGTCTTCCTGGTCTTTGTGGTGTTGTCGGCACAGTTTGAGTCCATCAAGTTCTCGATCATGGTTATGACGACGATTCCATTCTCCCTGGTCGGTTCCTTTGGATTCCTGCAGGTAGCCGGAGTTTCCTTAAGTATGACGTCTATTCTGGGATTCCTGATCCTGGCCGGAACGGTTGTAAACAATGGTATTCTTTATGTCGATACGGTGAACCAGTACCGGATGACGATGCCGTTGCAGACGGCGCTTATCGAGGCGGGCGCGACGAGACTTCGTCCGATCCTGATGACGAGCCTGACGACGATCCTGGCTTTGATCCCGATGGCCATGGCCATGGGCAGCAGCGGTTCTACCACGCAGGGTCTGGCGGTCGTCGATATCGGCGGCTTAAGCGTCGGCGTGCTGGTGGCCCTGTTTATCCTGCCGGTTTACTACGCGCTGATGAACGGGCAGAGGGAGTTAAAGACCTTGGACATCTGATGATGCCGAGCAAAAGGCAGTTGATTCCAACAGCATTTGATGAGAAAGGAGTTTGGACGGATGAGATATGGCAGACGGGGGGCTGTCGCCCTGATGCTGGCAGCCCTGACGGGTGTGATGGCGCCATTTTCCGCCTGGGCTGGCAGCCCGGAGTTCGCCTACTCGGCGGAAAAATGGGCGACGCTGCGCGACGATAATCTGGATTATGACGAGATCGCGGATCTGATTCATGAGTATAACAATACGGTTCAGCAGAATTATCTGACCTATATGGATGAGCTGGATGAAGACCGCGACGACACTGCCCAGGAATATTATGACGCGGCGAACGATATTTACAACAATATTACCTGGCCGGATTCGGACGATTCCAATTATGGCAGCGGCGTGGCGTCCGCGCTGCAGAGCGAGCAGCAGGCGGATGAGCTGATGAAGCAGGGCGACGAAGCCGTGGATGACACCGAGACGAAAAAGCTCGGCTATGACAAGACGGAAGCGGAACTGGTCAAGCAGGCCCAGGAGCTGATGATTACCTACTGGAGTCAGTACTACAGCCTGGAGTCACTGGAGGATTCTATCGAGCAGGCGCAGATCAGCTACCAGACCGAGCAGAATAAGCTCGCGGCGGGAACCTCAACGCAGTCGGCGGTGCTGACGGCGAAAAATGCGATCTCCACTGCGGAGGCCTCTCTTTTGTCGACGCAGAGCAGCATAGAGACGACAAAGGACAGCCTGCTGCTGATGCTGGGCTGGACCTACGGGGCAGATGTGGCGATCGGGGAGCTGCCGGAGCCGGATCTCGAAGCCATTAACGCGATCGACGTGACGGCGGATATCGAAACGGCGCTGACGACAAATTACACCTATTTGCAGACCACCAAGCAGCTGGCGAACGCCCGCTCGACGACGGTCAAGGAGAAGCTGACGCAGACGGTGAAGAACCAGAAGGAAGCGATCTCCACGGATGTGAAGGATAAATACGAGAGCCTGATCCTGGCGCTCTCGAATTACGAGCAGGCTCAGCTGGCGCTGCAGCTTGCGGACACAGCGGTCAATACGGCGGCGGTGCAACTTGCGGCGGGGACGATCACGCAGAAGTCCTACAACGAGAAGCTGTCAAATCAGCTGTCCGCACAGTCGACTGTGACGAGCCGGAAGTTTTCGCTTTTGACGGCGATGGTCGAATATGACTGGGCGGTCAACGGACTGGCGTCCACGTCATGACGAGTGGAACGGAAGGACCGGCCATCGGCAGTTTCTTCCGTATCCTGTGATAGATCAGCAACGGTTCCCGGAAACGGGAACCGTTTTAAAAAACAAGAATTGAGGGGATGTCTATGAAAAGAAAAAATCCATTCAGCGTTTCGTTTGTCAGACGTGAGCGTCCGGCTGCGGCGGGCGCGGCGAGGAGAAAAGCCGGGCGTGTGCTGACGGCGCTTCTGGCAGCCGGCTGTCTGAGCATGACGGCAATCCCGGCCTGGGCGGATGAGACGGCGACGGCATCAGACGCCGCGACAGCCATTGTGATTGAGTATGAAAATCTGGGACAGCTGGTGTTAAACAGCCAGAACCTGAAGGATGCGACGGACAGCTACACGACCAACAAGTCAAATTATGAGACGCTGATCTCACAGCTGGAGGATGAGCGGGATTATATGCGGCTCCTTGCGGATAAGTACGAGGATACGGAGGATGAAGCAGAGTACAAGAGCAGCGCCAATGCCATCACAAACACGCTGACGCAGCTTCGCAAGCGGCTGGCACTGCTCAACCGTCGGGCAAGTTCCGTATCTACCGAAAAGACCATAGATTCCTACACACAGGCGGCGCAGACGCTGATGATCGCTTATAATCAGGCGCTCCTGAACGCGGAGGCGGCGGAAAAGAGCGCCGAGGCGGCGGAGGCTTCCTATAACGCCATGTTAAATAAGCAGCTGGCCGGTACGGCGACTGCCGCGCAGGTGCTTGAGGCGGCGGATACGATGCAGCAGCAGAAAAACATGGCGTCCTCCTATCGCCAGCAGGCAGCGTCGGCGCGTTTTGCGCTTCTGTCGCAGTTTGACATCACCGCCAGCGATTCCGTGACAATCGGACCCGTTCCGGCGCCGGATCTTGACGCGATTGCCGCGGCAGATTTTACTGCGGATGTGGAGATTGCGATTAATAACAACTCCAGCGTGCAGTCCGCGCGGAAATCCGGAACCGGCGATACCTATGCGCAGGAGGCGTTGTTGGATGAGGCGGAGGCGCAGACAGAAGCCAGTGCCCGTTCGTCTTTCCTGGAACTGTATCAACAGCTGCAGTCCGCAAAGCTGACCTATGAAGCCTCACTCGACGCTTATGAGAGCGCGGAGATTACCTGGCGGTCCGCGCAGCTAAAGCAGCAGGCCGGGATGTACGATAACACCTCCTGGCTGGAGGCGCAGGCCGATTATCTTCAGGCGCTTGCGGATAAGGAATCTGCGTCCATGGATCTCGTGCAGCAGTGGGAGGATTACTGCTGGACGGTTAAGGGCGTCGGATAAAAGAACTGAGGTTATCGTTTGTTGGTGTCGATCAGACTGAAAGCCCATCGCGCCAGCTTTTGCAGAGGCTCCACGATTCCCTTGTCGACAAAGAAACCGACGGTGAGCGACAGAAAGAAGGTAATCGCGGCGGAAAGCAGGGTTCCGGACAAATAGTGGCGTGTCGGCAGATCCCGGATCAGAACCGGCTGGACAAAACAGCTGAGAATCAGAAAGTGGATCAGGTAAATGGAGTAGCTGCGGCGGCTGATCATGGCGGCGATCTGTGCGAGCCGGGCCGGAATCTGATCGCCGTAATGCTCGAAAATCAGGAAGATGGCAATGCTCAGCACGATCCGGACCGGGGATTTGTGTGGATTTTCCGGTATCCAGTCCGGGATCCCGAAGTAACGCCACAGCTCAAAGCAAAGACCGACGACGCAGAGCAGCAGAAAGCAGGGAATCTGTTTTTTGCTGCTCAGTCGTCTCAGCCCATATCCCAGCAGATAATAGTAAACCCATCCGGTATACAGGATATACTGCTGCCAGGGCGTGATTCGATAACCGGTGATTTCCCCGAGAACGTCCAGCGAGGACAGGGCGGCCATCAGGAGCAGAAGAATTTTCAAGTCACGGTCGTTTAAGGCTTTCATCATCCGCGCCAGAAAAGGCGTGCAGAGATAAAAGGCGAACAGAGCGTACATGAACCAGAGATGACCGGCTCCCGGAATCTGTGCCGTGACACTTAAGAGCAGGAAGCGCGGCAGATTCAGAAGCTGCCAGAGTCCCGGACCATCAGTGAAAATATGGTACGCATAGTAAATGTAATCATACACCAGGAACGGGATCCCGACAGAGAGAAATCGTTTCCGGTAAAAAGCTCCGATATCATCGTTTCCCTGCTCCAGCAAAAACATGCCGCTGAGCATAAAATAGATGCCGACGAAGGAGGAGAGAACAGGGATCAGCAGGCGGTTTATCAGCCACTGATAAAAACCGACCGTCGCGGACGGCATGGCATGCGCCGTGAGGATGGCAAGGACAGAGAGCGCCCGGAGCAGATCGTATCTGACGGAGCGTGAAGAAACGGATGAGCCGGACATGTAAGACTCCTTTCGGTGATATTTGTTAAGTGTTTATATGATATCGTGAGCATAGCTTACGATTGACATTCGTTGCTAGCCGGGAGTACGCAGGCGTCCTCCCGGCTATTATATCACATTGCGGACGGCGGTTTCAACCGGACAGAAAAAACGGTTGACAAATAAGTCTGGGGGTGCCTATAATAACCCGCAGGTTACCATTTTTGATAAGACGATAAAGAGGGAGAAAGATGATGAAAAAAAATCTGAAAAAGATACTGGCGTTTGGCTGCGCCATCGTTCTGGCAGGCTCGATGACAGGCTGCTCGTCCTCCTCGACCGCGGAGACCACTGCTGCGGCGACCGAAGCGGCAGCGGAGACGGAAGCCGCAGAAGCAGAGGGAACCGAGGCGGCGGAGGCAGAAGCGACAGGAGATACCGCAGAGTACAATATTGCGATTGTGAAGCAGCTTGACCATGCTTCTCTTGATGAGATTGCAAATGCGATCGAGGCGGAGCTGGACGCTCTCGCCGCGGAGAAGGGCGTTGCCATCCATTATACGACGTATTCCGGTCAGAACGACCAGACGACGTTAAAGCAGATCGGCGATCAGGCGATCGCGGACGGAGTGGATGCGGTGATCCCGGTCGCGACTCTGGCGGCTCAGGTGATGACGGTGTGCGCCCAGGATACAGAGACGCCGGTCGTCTATGCGGCAATTTCAGACCCGGAGGCGGCGGAGCTGACAGATATCAGCTATGTGACCGGCACCAGCGACGCGCTGAATACCGATTACATCATGGGGATGATGCAGACGATTAATGCGGATATCCAGAAGGTCGGACTTCTGTATTCGCTGTCCGAGGCGAATTCCGCGACTCCGATTGCAGACGCCAAGGCCTATCTGGATCAGGCGGGTATCTCATATACTGAGCAGACGGCCAATACCAACGACGAAGTGGTGACAGCCGCTTCCGCGCTGATTGCGGACGGAGTGGACGCGATCTTTACGCCGACGGACAATGTGATTATGGCGGCGGAGCTGGCGATCTATGAGGATCTGGCGAATGCCGGAATCCCGCATTATACGGGCGCGGATTCTTTCGTGAGAAACGGAGCTTTCGCGACCTGCGGCGTCAACTATACGGATCTGGGAACGGAAACTGCAGATCTGGCTTACCGTGCGATCACAGAGGGGATGGAGGGCCTAGAGGATTATTATCTGATGGACGGCGGAATTATCACCGTCAACACAGAGACAGCCGAGACTCTTGGCATCGACTACTCCGCCTTTGCCGATATGGGCGAGCTGGTGGAGGTTGAGACGACGGAGGATTGATGACCGAAGCTCCGCGCAGCCGTGAACGTGACAATCCGATGACAAGACAGCGCATGCGCCGGAGGCCTGTCCTTCCGGCGCATGTCGTTTACTATACCAAACGAAGAAGCAGTTCATGACGGCTTCTGCCGTTTACTCACAGAGGGGGGTATTTTCCGTGCTCTACATATCTCAGACAGCCCTGGAGCTGGGGTTTCTCTATGCCCTGGTTGCCATGGCCCTGTTTTTAAGCTACCGAATCCTGGATATCGCCGACATGACGACAGACGGCTGCTTTGTTCTCGGAACGGCGGTGTCAGTCACCTTTGCCTCGAACGGGCATCCGTTCCTGGCGATCCCGGCGGCGATGCTCGCCGGTGTGTGCGCCGGATTTGTCACCGCCTTTCAGCAGACCAGGCTTGGCGTTCCCTCGATTCTGGCGGGAATTATCACCAACATGGGACTCTATACGGTCAATCTGATGGTGATGGGCTGGAGCTCCAATGTCAGCCTGCTAAAGACGCCGACCATCTTTACAATCGTTCACGCGACGGGAATCGGCGGCGACTGGTATGAGGCGCTTCTGGCGGGAACGGTCACCATCCTGGCCGGGCTTGCGCTGGTATGGTTTCTCAGCACCAGGCTGGGGCTTTCCATCCGGGCCACCGGAAACAATACCGATATGGTGCGGGCCTCCTCAATCAATCCGATCTTTACGATTACGGTAGGGCTGTGCGTCTCCAACGCACTGACGGCGCTTTCCGGAGCCATGGTCGGCCAGTATCAGAATACCGCGGACATCAACGGCGGAACCGGCATCGTGGTCATCGGTCTTGCCTGCCTGATTATCGGTGAGACCGTCATGGGGCGTCGCACGATGGTGAAGGGCGCCATCGCTTCGGTGATCGGCTCGATTATTTACCGTTTCATTTACGCCTATGTCCTGTATACGAAAATCATGCCGGTGCAGGGGCTGAAGTTGGTCACTGCCGTGGTAGTCGCTCTGGCCATCGCCTTTCCAACCATCAAAAACTGGGCGCAGTTCCAGAAGCGCAGGATGGCGGCACAGAAAAAGGGGGTGCGGTGACATGCTGGATATTATCTCGATTTCCAAGACCTTCAACCCCGGCACGATCAACGCGAAAACGGCGATTTCCGGCCTGTCGCTTCATCTGGATCAGGGCGATTTTGTGACGATTATCGGCTCAAACGGAGCCGGCAAGTCGACGCTGTTTAACGCCATTGCGGGCGCGTTTTACGTGGACGACGGCGCGATCCTTCTGGATGGCAAGGACATCACCTTTGTACCCGAACACAGGCGCAGCCGGATCATCGGGCGTCTGTTCCAGGATCCGTTGAAGGGAACCGCGCCGGGGATGACGATCGAGGAAAATCTGGCGCTGGCTTACTTACGTTCCACGGAGAATTCACACCCGTTTTCCCGCATTTCCAGGCGCGACAAGGACATCTTCCGCGAGCGGCTCAGGCTGCTCGGTATGGGGCTGGAGAACCGGATGAAGCAGCCGGTGGGTCTTCTTTCCGGCGGGCAGAGACAGGCGCTGACGCTGCTTATGGCGACGCTTGTCACGCCGAGAATCCTGCTGCTCGACGAGCACACCGCCGCGCTGGATCCCGCCACCGCGGATAAGGTTCTGGAGCTGACCCGCGAGATCGTCGCGAAGGAAAACATCACCTGTCTCATGATTACCCACAATATGAAGCAGGCGCTGGAGCTCGGCAACCGGACCTTTATGATGGCAAACGGGGACATCGTGCTGGATGTGGGCGGAGAAGAGCGCAGACACATGACCGTAGACGATCTGCTCACCCGCTTCCGCGAAGAAGCCGGACACGCGCTCGACAACGACAGAATTTTGCTGTCGCGATAGGTTTGCATGGAAAAATGGGGACTGCCATCTGACAGCCCCTAAATTTTTGACCAATTTATCCTCCGGATTTGCTTTTATTACACCTTCTTCTCGATATCTGTAAAACTTGTGGCGGTTTGGAAAGGCTTCCTCAGGATTGCCACCAGGAATAAAATTCAGTTACCAGGCCGGTAGCCGGGTCAAACACCGGTTTTCCGTAAAAGCAGGTATTAAATCCTCGCTCATATGCTGTGTTAAAATCATCGTGAAGACTGACAAATTCCTGGAAGCTGATTGGCACGGCATCCTCGAGATAACCATAGAATATGCAGTCCCTGCTGAAGCATATGCTTCCGATGAAAACTCCTGTATCGGTTATCAAATCACTCTCTTCGCTGATATATCCAGATCCTTCCGGGAAATGGCCGTCGATTCCCCGGTTGTATCTTCCGCTGTTGTAGTGCAATGAATGTATATTCGATTCGTCGAGCCCAAAACCGTATTCACTGGCGGAATAATAGGTATAGATTTCACAGATGTCGCTGCCAATGGAATTCACGACAATCAGCTCGTCAATTCCGTTCCGGTCGATATCAACCAGGGCAAATCCCATTACCGGAGATTCGGACAGATACGATTCACCATAACCACGGGTATGGTTATATACAGTGTCGCTTTCCAGTCCCTTAGGCCGCAGGAATTTCTCATATGCCTCCCATGCCGCGGGATTTTCCGGATTTTCCACAATCGGTTCTGGCTCCGGTTCTGCTTCCGCTTCCATTTCGGTTTCTGATGCGACCGTTGTTTCTGTTTTTATTTCTGTCTCATTTTCTGTTTCTGTTTCGGCGATCTCTGCGGCGTTTTTTTCGACTTCCGATGCGGGCTTGATCATCGCAAAGACGGTTTCCTGTTCTTCATTTTCCCCCGCTTCGATCACTTCTTTTATTTTCTCTGGCAGCTCTTTTTCTCCGGTTTCCGTTCCGCTCTCCTGTAGCATTTCGGAGACCATTGATGTGAGATCGGATGCGCATCCAGTCAGAAAAGCCCCGGAAAGACACAGTACGGTCAGAGTACCTGTCAGAATTTTTGCTGTCTTACCCCTGGTTCTTTTGCCTGCCATGATTTTCCCTCCCTGTGACAGTGAATTTTTAATGATACGAAATATGTAGCCGCTGTCATGATGATCCTGTTTGTTTTCAATACTATTTGTCATTATTTATGAAAAAGCTGCCAACGGCAGATTTCGTCGTTTGCCATAGCATACGGAAGGAGCTGCCGGTGGCAGGCCCTGTAGTTGTGATACAGTGGCGGATGAATCTGCTATTTCAACAGATACCTCGTCACATTATAAGATGGGATGAAATATAAATCAACCGTTTTCTTGACGACAGGAAAAAGGATTGTTCAGGAGGAGACAAGCGATCGGCATATCAGGAAAAGCTGTGGAAAATAACTCCGGGGGCTTGATTCTCTGCATACAGAGGCATAAAATAATATGAAAAAATGAGCAAGTGGAGGAAGAATATGGACAGGGAAGAGCTGTATGTATTTGGCACGGGAAACGCGCAGGCGACGCGCTGTTATAATACCTGCTTTGCCATAAAGGACGGAAAAGAATATTTTATGGTGGACGCGGGAGGCGGCAATGGAATCCTGCGGATTCTGGATGATATGGGCGTAGATATCAATCATATCCATCATATTTTTGTGACACATGAGCATACGGATCACATCCTGGGAATTGTGTGGATGGTGCGCATGGTGGCGACCGCGATGCGCAAAAATGCGTATGAAGGAAATCTGAATATTTACTGCCACGAGGGGCTGGTGGAGACCATCCGGACACTTTGCTGCCTGACGATGCAGAAGAAATTTTATAAGATGATCGGGGAACGGATTCTGCTGACGCCGGTGCAGGACGGAGAAACCGTACATATTCTGGATTATGACGTGACATTTTTCGACATTCTGTCGACGAAAGCAAAGCAGTATGGCTTTACAATGACACTGAAAAACGGCAGAAAATTTACCTGCTGCGGAGACGAGCCTTATCATGCGGCCTGTCTGCGTTATGTGAAGGGGAGCAGCTGGCTTCTGCATGAGGCGTTCTGTCTGTATGCGGATCGCGATCGTTTTGAGCCATACGAAAAGCATCACAGCACGGTAAAGGAAGGCTGCGAGGTTGCCGAGAAGTTGGGAGTGGAGAATCTTGTCCTGTGGCATACGGAGGATAAAAATCTGGCGCAGAGAAAAGCGCTTTACACCGCGGAGGGAAAAGCGTTTTACCATGGGAATCTGCTGGTGCCGGATGATGGGGAAAAGATCAGCCTGTGATTGCCAGAACATAGGATATTATGGTCAAGTGCATGGCTTTGTCCGACCTCGATGTGAAACTGATACGTTGTCTGTCTTTCTGACCATGAAAAAGCCCTCCTGAAGATATGGTTTTATTATTTTTCTTGCATAAAAATGACTTGAAAGAGACGGCGAGTTGCGTTATAATGACATTGAAAAGGAAGCCCATTCCAAAGTGGATGCTCCCGAAAGGTGCTAAATGTCCTTACGGACACCGCCTCTCCCGTTGGCAGACAGGAGAGGCATTTTTATTTCTTCTTACTGTTCCTCTTATCGAGAAAGGTCAGACACGCAACAATCAAACTTCCAAAGGAAATCAGCAAGCCAATTATCCCTATCAATATCAAAATGATATCCGCAGCCGTCATATCACGCACCTCCCTTCTTATGTATTCCGGAGAACCCGGTCATTAAGCTCGGGAGGCTACCACCCTGTCATGGACTTCCATGGGTATCTTAACATAGACGAGAACGCAATTCAAGGAGAAATGAGAGATAATAAAAAAGCCGCCCTGTCAGGCGACATCTTTCCAAACGTCATGAATCTGCATAAAGTAAAAAAAGCAGATGACGGGAATCGAACCCGCCTCCTCAGCTTGGGAAGCTGATATTCTACCAATG
>JAJQCO010000155.1 GCA_021202655.1 Clostridiales bacterium
TTCCAGCCCTGACATGGATCCGCTACGATCCAGGATAAATACGAGTTCCGTAATATTGTTTTTCATAGTAAAAACCTCCTTTATTGGTTCTGTGTTTTTGTCTACAGTCCCATTATAGAAGGTTTTCTTTGATCATTGGTCGCATGGCAGGCGACAATTTGAGACGATTCAAGTACCGGTCAACACTCATGTTCAATCAGGCAAGTGTGCTTCTTAGTGTCCTTATCATAATTTATGCCGACCATAATAAGATCGCCGAAATATTCCTTCAACTTGCCGTCATAGCGTCTTTCCTTAATCTGCTGTATCGCCGTATCTGCGTTTTTGTCGTACTTCAGTTCTACAATCAAAGCCGGAAAATTCGTGTTTCTTCGCGGCAGGAATGCCAGATCAGCAAACCCTTTTCCGGTCGGCAGTTCATGGACTATTTCGTAGTAGCGCCGTGCCGTATAATAGGCAAGGACAATAGCTGCGCTCAATGACGCTTCATTGTTGTACTCCAGAACAGAAGCGACGCTTTCGTGAGTTTTTTCCAGTGCAGCTGCCACCTTTTCACAGTCACTTCTAATTGTGGCTTCTAAAAGATCGTCCGATTCCTGAATTGCAGTTGCCACATACTCCCAGTTCGTGCTGCGAACAGCGTCGCCAAATGCGCCTGCAACCTCTAAATTGGGAATTGATATTTTTTCCGCAAAGCTATCATATGTCAGATAACCGAGATGAATCAGCAAGGTCAGCACATCATCTTTATTATGAAAGGATGTCATGTCGTTTTGGAATGTGTTGATTGCAACTTTGACTTTTTCTCCGCCTAACATACGCACGATTGCGCTCTTAAGACCGTCAAAGTCCATTTCAATGTACTTTTTCAGTGATTCATACGTTTCTGATGCTGTCCAGTAGTTTCGATAGATACCATTGCGTATTGCCAGAATTACCGAATTGGGGCTATATATATGCTGTGTTGAGCTGAAGGAATATCCGTCATACCAGGTTTGCATGTTCTCAAAGTCCATGTGGTATTTCTCGCACAGCGCCTTCACCTCTTCCTCGGTGAAGCCGACATAATTAGTCAACCTTGCAGGCTCTGTCATAGTATATTCATGGAAATCAGTCAATGCCGATTCGGTACCATATTTTTTTATTGGCAGGATTCCTGTCATATATGCCGCCGCGATCGTCTCATCCGTAGCCGTACCGCCTTTGAATAATCCACGCAAAAGCTGTACATATTTTTTTTGAATATCCATATCGTCCTTTGCCTCGCGGAAAAGCGCGTCCCATTCATCAATGATAACGATGAATTTATTACCCGTTTTATTGCTGACAGCAAAGAGTGCATTTGCTAATACCTCTTCCTTCTCCTTGATAAATGAAGGGTATGTTTCTCTGAGTTCCTCGATTACACTCATCTGAATGTTTTTTACAAGCTTGCTTAACGATGTTGCTGTAGAAATAAATCTGGTTATATCCAAATATATTACATCATACTTATTCAAATACTCCTCATAGGAGTCCGTCTTAGAAATTTTCAAGCCGTCAAAAAGTTTTCTCGAATCACAGCTTTTATCGTAATATGCACACAACATTTTTGCAGCAAATGATTTTCCAAAGCGCCTGGGGCGGCTGAAACATGTTAATTTAGCCGGTGTTTCCAAGGTGCTGTTGATGAAATCAATCAAATCGCTCTTGTCAACATAGATGCTTCTCCGAATCTGCCGAAAAGCTTCGTTTCCCGGATTTAAGTAAAGTCCCATTCCGTCCACCTCCCATATTGCCTGTGGGTATAAAAAACTGTTTTGCTTTTGAGTTTATCACAAAGCAGCCCTTCTATCAAGCTTGTTCGTCTGAAACTGTGCCATCCGTCGTAACGGCGTTGTCGTAATCCTCTGAACCCCGGTCAGCATTTGATACAGCCATTTTCCGGAATCGGTGAGGTCATCTTCGGTGAAACCGCCGGTCTTGCTGCAATCTGGCCGCAAAATGGCGCAGGTTTCGTTTTTGTTGGAGAGATTCCACGCGGCACAGCTGATCACATAGCTATCCAGCAGATCCATCCATTGATTTGCCTGATACTCATCAATGGCGCCGCCTCCGCTGGCGTCACAGATGCCGTATTCCGACACAAAAATGGGAAGCCCCGCTTCTACCGCTGAAATGAGTGTATTCCGCAGGAAATCGGTGTGGGTGGCCGCGTAAAAATGCAGCGTATACATAAGATTGTCATAACCGGTGATGGGGTTCGCCGATGCCTGATCTACATATTGCGACCAGTTTGGAGTTCCGATCAGGATTACGGCGTCCGCATCATGGGAACGGATGACAGGGATGATCTCTTCCGCATAGGCCTTTATATCCGCCCATGTTGCGCTTCCATTCGGTTCATTGCAGATCTCATACAGGACATTCATGTCATCTGCGAAGGTGGAAGATATTTCTTCAAAAAAGTCTTTTGCATCTTCTATATGAGTATTTGGATTCCCATCAGAGAGAATGTGCCAGTCGACAATGACATACATGTCTGCTTCGGTAGCATATGCCACGCCCTTTTTTATGAGCTCTTTCAGATATTTCTGATCACCGTCCGTGCAGTATCCTCCGTTTTCGGCTGTGTACATGGCCAGGCGGATGAGGTTGACATTCCATTCTTTTTTCAACTGGGAGAAACAATCCGCGTTGATATAATCCGGATACCACGCGATGCCATGCGTACTGATCCCTTTGAGTTGCACGGGATTTCCCTCGCTGTCCGAGAGCTGTGTGCCGATAACCTGCAGCGCGCCGTTGACAGAGGGCGCGGCAATCGGGACTGTTTTCCCGATTCCTTCCGCGGCTTCCTCCGCCTTCCCCTGAAATGTGCCAAACATGCCGAGAAAGACGAGGAAAGCGGTTGTAACGAAAAGAAGATGTAAAAAATTCGTGATTGTTATTTTTCGACTCATAATAATCTCCCTTCAAAAGCCCCTTTAAGATGACGATAAGCTGCCTCCTCGCCCATCTCATGTCCGGTCCAATAATACTTCAGCATTTCCTCCGGCGGAAGAATTTTAATTAAATTTTCGCTGGAAATATCCTCTTTAAAATGCAGGTATGCATACATCCAGCCGACCCAGTATAATTGATACTCTGCAAAATCATTATCTTCCTCATTAACCGTCATGAGCAGGCTCAAATCTCCATCCATGTCAATCTCGACAAATTTTCGAAACGTATTCTCAGCGGCCTGCGTAAGCAAAGTCGCATGCCCCATTTCCATTTTTTTCCTCAGTCTGGATGGCATAAATTCCTGTATAAATTTCATCCGATCAATCTTGACGTCATACAGTTTTGCCGCATACACATCACTATACTCAAACAAATACCCCATGTTTTCCATATCAAAATGTAAAAACCACGGATCTTCATAACAGTTTTTCATCTGCTTTGCCCCCATAAAAGCATACCAATCGACGTGCCGTTTCTTGGCTGATTTTTTCGAATTTCATTACTATATCTGACAGATGCAGCCCGGCTTCTTTTTTCTGCCTTATCTGTATAAGTCTCCGGGACTTTTTCTATCCCAATCTGCGTTAATCTTACAAATGATTTTTCACTACGGATAAAAACCTGTGCTCCTAAATCTCCACTGATCAGTGCCTGCTCCAGCTGTTCTTTGTAAATATTCCCAGCCAAAAAATCATATGCAAAACCGAAGTAACGGTCATCCGCCCGATAACCAATTATCATATCATAATCTTCTGTCCTTACCGGATATCTTTTCTTTAATTCCTCCAGATTATCCTCAAAAGCCAACCGGGTTCCGCTAATATTGCTGTTCAAAGTCCTGTGCTGCACCAACACGGAAATCCAATACATAATATCGTATTCCAACAGATTCAGAATCCGCAGTCCTTCAATATTGCATTC
>JAJQCO010000215.1 GCA_021202655.1 Clostridiales bacterium
GAAAATATCTCAGTAAAGGAGGAAGACAACAAAATGGGAAACTGTTACAAACCGATCATCGCGATCACCATTGGCGATCCATCGGGAATCGGGCCTGAAATCGTCATCAAAGCATTAAAAGAAAAGCATATTTATGAGGATTGCCGCCCTTTTGTCATCGGGAGCACAGCCGTACTACAACGAGCCGCGAAAGCTATTGGCGAAGAAATCAAAACCGCTTCGATCTCCACCCCCTCAGCGGCAGACTATGAGTTCGGAATTATTAACGTAGTCGAAACCGGAGTTTACGACATTGAAGGTCTTGAGTGGGGAAAGGAACAGAAACTGGCCGGACAGATCGCAATCGACGCAGTAAACAAGTCAATTGCAATGGGTATGGGAAAAGAAATTGATGCGGTAACCACCGCTCCAATCAATAAGGTTGCCATCAAAATGATCGGCGTCAAGCAGGCCGGACATACAGAAATTTACCAGGATGGTACTCATGCAGATTACGTTTTGACCATGTTCGACTGTCTCGGCATGAGAGTATTTCATCTAAGCCGACATATGTCGCTTCGAAACGCCATTGATTACGCAACAAAGGAGCACGTCTATCATGATATCCTGCGGATTCATGAACAATTAGAAAAGCTCGGTCTGTCAAATCCCAAAATTGCCGTTGCCGGAATCAATCCTCACAGCGGCGAGGGAGGACTGTTTGGAGATGAAGAGATACGAGAAATCTCACCTGCCATTGAATTGGCAAAAAAAGATGGACTGAATGTCGTCGGTCCGGTTCCTCCGGATACGCTCTTTAGCCGCGGAAAAAAGGGTGAATTCGACGCTATCCTTGCCATGTACCATGACCAGGGGCATATGCCATGTAAAACTCTTGATCTGGAACGATCCGTCTCTGTAACATTAGGTCTCCCCTTTATCCGTTGCTCGGTCGATCACGGAACGGCGTTCGATATCGCAGGCAAGGGAATCGCTACCAATGTCAGCATGGTTGCTGCCATTGAAACAACCATAAAATACGCAAAAGCAATGCACGACGCAAAATAATTTGCAGGAGGAGAGGGTATGGCATTTATTGGAGCAGTGACAGACGATTTTACTGGCACGGCCAGCGCAGGCGTGCTGGTCGCACGCTCAGGCGCAAGGACGGGACTGTTTTTTGATGCCGTGTCATTAAGAGAATTTAAGGAAGCAGACAAAATTGACGCAATCTATGTGAGCAGCAATAGCCGCCACCTTGATCCCAAGTCTGCATATCAAGTGGTCGCGGAAACAACGGATGAATTAAAAAAATCCGGCGTAAAATATTTTTCAAAAAAAATTGACACAACCTTAAGGGGCGGCATCGGCTATGAGATTGATGCCATGCTGGAAACGCTGGGCAAAGATATGGTTGCCGTGATGGTAACAGCTATGCCGGCTTCCAGAAGAATCTGCGTGGGAGGTCACAGCATAATTGACGGAACAATTCTCACAGAAACGCCGATTGCCCAAGATATAAAAACACCGGTAAAAAATTGTTACGTCCCGGAATTAATCCGTGAGCAATCCAAATATCCGGTCGACCTGATTCCTTTAAAGGAAATTTTAAAGGGAGTTCCTCATATCAAAAATATGCTGTGTGAACTCAGAGAAAAAGGAGCCAGGATTATCATAGCGGACGCCATTACCATGGATCACATCGACCTGATTGCCAGAGCCTGTGTAGAACTTGGCTGGGACATTCTGGCGGTAGATCCGGGGCCGTTTACAATGAAACTTGCCCTGCATCGGGAACTGATTCATGAAGAACGCTCTGCAGATAATCAGATTTCAGAAATCAGAAGAGACAAAACTGCACTGTTTATCGTCGGAAGTGCAAATCCATCTACCAAGACACAGATTGAAAAGCTGTGCGACTTAAATCAGCATGTAGTTCAGATCAGCGTTTCTCCCATAAAACTGATCGAAGGAAATGAAGCCATGCAGGAAATCAATCAAATAGCAGACAAGGTTATAAAACTTCTGCACCAACCGGACAAACCGGAGGCGATCGTTGTGGAAACAGCATTACACGATGTCATCGTCGATCTGGACAAGGAAGACATCCGACGAAATCAGAAGCACGGAACCAGTTCCAACCGCATCAACGAAGGGCTGGCGTTGATTACCGAGAAAATTCTGGCAGAAGTCGGTCGGGATCCAATCGCGGGTCTTATGCTTACGGGCGGCGACACCATGGAACGTGTATGTCGGCAAATAGGCGTGTCCTGTATTGAAGCAAAAGACAATATCGTTGCTCAGGTAGACGTGGGCAGAATCATGGGAAAATATGATGGTCTGCCAATCATTGTCAAAGGCGGATTTTGTGGATACGAAACGGTTGCCGCAGATATTGTAGAACGATTATTCATTGAAGCATCCAGATAAAATTAAGGAGGACAGTCATGATATTAAATTTCTTGAAAAAGGTACCCGCAGGCATGATGGTCATGCCGTTATTATTAGGCGCACTGATCAACACTCTTTTCCCGGACGCGCTCAAAATCGGAGGACTGACCACCGCAGTATTTTCCAGCGCAGGCACAAACACTCTCTTAGGAGCCCAGCTGTTTTGCATGGGCATGGCACTTCAGGTACAGGACATGCCAAAGGTTTTAAAACGAGGCGGCGTCCTTCTGGTTGCCAAGTTTGCGATTGGCGCATTTCTTGGAATCGCCGTCGGGAAAATATTCGGAACGAACGGCATCTTCGGTCTGAGCACACTGGCAATTGTCAGCGCAGTAACCAACTCAAACGGAAGCGTATTTCTGACATTAATGGGCAATTACGGAGATCAGGCAGACTGCGGATGCTTTCCTCTTCTGTCATTAAATGACGGCCCGTTCTTTACTCTGGTTGCCCTTGGCGCTTCCGGACTCGCAAACATCCCGTTTATGTCCCTTCTGGCCGCAATCATTCCGGTCGCGCTTGGTATGATTATCGGAAATCTTGATCATGGGATGCGGGATCTCTTCGCCCCCATGGGCACTGCCATCATTCCTCTGATCGGATTCGCCTTGGGAACAGGTATTGACCTTCTGAACATCATCAAAGGCGGCGCATCCGGAATCATCCTCGGCCTCATCACTGTTTTCGTCGGCGGAATCTTTATCGTCGCCTGCGACAGACTGATCTCACACAGACCCGGTTACGCCGGCTGGGCAGTTGCCACTACAGCGGGCAACGCCGTTGCCGTCCCGGCTGCGGTCGCACTGGTTGATGTCGCGCTGGAGCCACTCGTGGCAACAGCCACTGTCCAGGTAGCCGCATCTGTAGTCGTATCCTGCATCCTGACTCCGTTCATCACAAACTGGTGGGCAAAGAAATATGGCTGCCCCAAATATCCCCTTGAAGGGCAGAAATTTTAATCGAATCTGAATAAGCATTTTTTTATTCTCTGATTCATTCACAGACAAATCGCCGCATCTGCTATTCAAATCCTGCAGATGCGGCAGCACAAATTGACCAGGTTCCAAAATCAGATCACAATTACTGTTTGCCATTTGAACTAAATTGGGATATACTGATTTTAATAAAGGTCAATGATTAACCTGTTCGGTATTCGGAAATGGAGACTTTATCATGGGAAAGATACTCGGCATTGAAATTCAAAACTATGGTTCACTAAAACATATCAAAATGGGAAAATTATTTAGTGATCAGACCGGAAAAGAGCTTGGAAACATGGTTGCAGTCATCGGACCAAGCGGAAATGGAAAAAGCACGCTGGCGGATGCGTTTGGATTTATTTCCGACTGCATTGTAACTGATGTTGAAAGCTCCTGCGACGCAAATAACCGCGGTGGTTTTGATCAGCTGGTTTCTCAGGGCAGTGACGAAGCGATTCATTTCGAAATATATTATAAAGAGACCAGTAACT
>JAJQCO010000177.1:0-14918 GCA_021202655.1 Clostridiales bacterium
AATTTGTTCCATATCTTTTTTGCAGATCGTATGATATACTCTCTCTGTGTTCAATAGACGAAGGAGATTTGCCATGAGAATCAGAAAGAGATGGACGGCTGCTGTTCTGGCCGTTATGATGACTGTGGGGACGCCGCTTGCTGCGTCTGCGGCTGAGAGGGACTTCACGGCATATTTATATGGCCCCGGTGTGGAAAACCTGTCTGTGGGCGATTCCTATGCCCAGTATCAGTGGGGACTTAAGAATGATGGGGAGCTTGCCTATCAGGAGATTATAAACCGGTTTCAGGATTCGCACCCGTCGCTGGCCTGGAGAATCGACCTGGGCAATTATCTGGGGATCGGCTCTCCCGTAGAAGGACCGGACGCATACCGTCTGAAGACGATTATGGCGAGACGGGGAGCCGACATCAATGTGCTGCCGGCGTGGAATCTGTACGAGGCCAGCACGGAAGCACACCGGGATGTGGTTGTCGCGGTGATTGACACGGGGATTGATTTCAGCCATCCGGAGCTTACGGGGGCGGCCTGGGTGAATGAGGATGAGATTCCGGGAGACGGGATCGACAACGACGGGAACGGTTATATTGATGACGTCAACGGCTGGAATTTTTTTAGCAATACGAACCAGATTTTTGTCGGCAGCGAGGACAGCCACGGAACCCACGCGGCGGGGACGATCGCGGCGGAGAGGGGAAGCCTTGGAATCGCCGGGATTGCGGACAGCAGTCATGTAAAGATCATGTCCCTGAAGGCGCTGGGGACGGAGTCCGGGCTGGGAGAAGAGCGCGCAGTGATTGAAGCGATCCGTTACGCGGAGGCGAACGGCGCCTCGATCTGTAACTTAAGCTTCGGGACGAAGACGTATTATCCGGAGCTGGAGCAGGTGATGCGTGATTCTCAGATGCTCTTTGTCGTCGCGGCGGGCAACGGGGATTCCAATGGGATCGGGATCAATATCGACGAGTATCCGGATTACCCGTCCAGCTACGATCTGGACAATATTATCTCGGTGGCAAATCTGATGTTTGACGGCAATCTGCATGAGAGCTCGGATTATGGCGTGAAGACGGTGGATATCGCCGCTCCCGGAACCTATATTGTCAGCACGACGGCAGGAGGGGGATACGGATATATGACAGGAACGTCGATGGCCGCGCCGATGGTAACCGGTCTGGCTGCGTTTCTGTATTCGTACCGGACCGATATCAGCCTGTCTGATATTAAACCGATTCTGCTTGCCACGGCGCGAAAGTCGAGCGGGCTGACCGATAAGGTGGCCTGCGGAGGATTTCCGGACGCATATGCGGCGTTGACGTATGGGCGGGACGCGGCGGAAGCGTCCCGCGCGCAGTAACGCCCGGTTGGCGTGGAAGCGTCCGGTGTACGATGACACCCGGCATGGTGCAGAATGCGTTTGGCGGAATCCGGAAAGTAAGAACCCGAAGACAGGAGCTTCTTACTCCCTCTTCGGGTTCTGTCGTTTGCCACTATTCGGAATCGCTTTGATCCTGAGCATCGGGATGATCGTTGTCGCTTTCCTGGACGTTCAGGGGCGTGACTTCCTCTTCGGCAGGATGTTCGCTTTCGTTGCTGCCTGCGGTCTCTTTGTCTTCTGTGATTCCCTTTCTCTGTGCGAGGAGCCGTTCAAATTCTTCCTCCTGCCCATATGCCTTCAGGCGTTCCCGGCGGCGGGCGCGGCGTTCGGCAAGCGCGGCGGCTTCCTTCTTCCTGCTGCGGATGATCCAGAAGAGGAGCCCCGCCACGACGGCCAGAAGGGCGATGATAGCGCCGGTGACCAGCGTCTTTTTCACGTCGATGGGCTTTCTCTCTACGGGAAAGTCACTGGGGGTCGCATCCTGATCGGGTTCCTCCGGAGCGGGCGTCTCGGCAGTTTCCTGTTCTGTGGGTTCCGGTTCGGTCCCATCGGCGATGGCGACGGCCACGTTTTCCTTTGCCATCAGGAAGGCTTCGCCGACCGTGCGGTCATTATAGGTATAGCGCAAAAGCGCAGTGGCGCGTTCCGGATGCTCTGCCGGGAGTGCTTCCAGAGACAGATCCGCGTCGGCAAAGGATGCGCCGACCGGAAGGGTGATGACGCGCCCGCTCTCCACCTCCAGGTCGGAGGCTGGGAAGGAGCCGACGTCAAGGTTGATGATCTCATCACCGGAGACATAGCGGGCTTCCTGTCCGGCAATCTCGAGATTCTGGAAGCTGCGGAAGCCAAATTCCAGGAGCGACTTGCAGTCCAGGTAATACTGGCCGCTCTGTCCTTTCAGGATGACAGAGATCAGGTGACGGCCGTCCTGCTCGGCGTAGATGACCAGCGTATTCCCCGCGGCGAGAAGATAGCCGGTCTTGCCGGCGACGGCGGGAGGGTAATAATATTCGCTCGCCGTGTCTGTCGTGATCAGAAGGCGGTTCTCCTGGCGGACGGTCTGGCCGTCCGGGAAGAGGCTGACCCCTCCGATCCGGTGAGAGGTCTCGCGGCTGATGGCGAGAAGCTCCTCATTGCGGTAGGCGGCCTGCGCGATCAGCGCCATATCATGGGCGGTCACATACTGGGTATCGCCGTTTAAGCCGGACGGATTGTCAAAATGGCTTTCCGTGCAGCCGAGCCCGGCGATCCGCTCATTCATCAGATCTGCGAAAGCCTCTATGCTGCCAGCCACATGGATCGCGAGGGCATTGGCGGCCTGGTTTGCCGAGACGAGGAGCATGCCGTACAGACAGTCCTCGACGGACAGGGTATCGCCGGCCCGCACGCTGAGCTTGTTGCCGCTGTCGGCCTCTACTGCGGACACGGCTTCCTCCGTGAAGGTAACCGTCTCGTCGAGCTGGCAGTGTTCCAGGACGATTAAGGCTGTCAGAATCTTGGTAATGCTGGCCGGCGCGTAGGCGATATGGATATTCTGTCCGAAGAGAATCGCGCCCGAATCCGCGTCCATGACAATCCCGGCCTCCGCCAGGATCCCTGTGTCCGAAGGCCAGTCCGGTTTTGCCCACGCCGTCATGGCAAAGATCTGAAAAGCGAGAAGAAAACATAGAAGCTGTCGTATCTTATATTTCAAGGGAAAGGTCCTCCTCATGTACGGGTAAAAATCGCGCTCCGGTAAACCGTGGCTTTATCATCATACCGCAACCTGTTAAAATATTCAAGAAGGTTTTCGTGCCCTGTGGAGCGGAATCCCGTAAGCAGTAACCATGTCTGAACGCTTCGTGCAGGCGAGGCGATTTCGCGGTAGATCCATATGAGCTACGGGCAGTAACCGTGTTAATAAAATAACGATAAATTACCTCTTCCATTCTGTCACGTTTTGTAGTATGATAGAAATCGTTCACCACATTTTGTGGGAAGGCGACATAAAAATTACAAGATGTAGTATCTCGATATAGACGAGGAGTGTGTGGTATGGCGATTGACGTAAAGACAAATGTAATTAAGAGAAACGGGAAGGAAGTCACGTTCGATGAGTCGAAGATCGTGAACGCGATTGGCAAGGCGAACCAGAGTGTGGATGTGTTGCACCGGATGAATGAATATCAGATCCGTGCGGTGGCGGACACGATCGCGAAGAAGGTGAATGATTCGCTGCACGCGGTGAGCGTGGAGGATATTCAGGATATGGTGGAGACGGGCATCATGGAGATGCGCGGCTATGAGGTCGCGCAGCGATATGTGCGTTACCGTTATCGCCGGGAGATCACCAGAAAATCCAACACCACGGACAATGGCATCCTTGCGCTGATCGAGCATATCAACGAAGAGGTGAAGCAGGAGAATTCCAATAAGAATCCGGTGATCAACTCGACGCAGAGAGATTATATGGCCGGTGAGGTGAGCCGGGATTTAAGCCGCCGTGTTCTTCTGCCGGAGGATATTGTCCGCGCGCATGAGGAGGGCATCATCCATTTCCACGATACGGATTATTATGCGCAGAAGGATCACAACTGTGATCTGATCAACCTGGAGGACATGCTGCAGAACGGCACGGTGATCAGCGAGACGATGATCGAGAGACCGCACAGCTTTTTTACTGCCTGCAATGTGACGACGCAGATTGTGGCGCAGGTCGCGAGCAATCAGTACGGTGGACAGTCGTTCAGTCTGGCGCATCTGGCGCCGTTCGTGGACGTCAGCCGCCAGAAGCTGAGACGATGTGTGATCGCAGAGCGCGAACAATGCGGAGAAGTGTTGGACGACGCGATTATTGACAAGGTAGTGGAGTGCCGTCTGCGCGATGAGATTCGAAGCGGTATCCAGACGATCCAGTATCAGCTGATTACACTGATGACCTGTAACGGACAGGCGCCGTTTGTGACCATGTTCATGTATCTGGACGAGGTCGCGGAGGGACAGACGCGGGACGACCTGGCGATGATTATCGAGGAGGTCCTGGTGCAACGGATGCAGGGTGTGAAGAACGAGCGCGGCGTCTGGATCACTCCGGCTTTCCCGAAGCTGATTTACGTGCTGGATGAGGACAATATCACCGAAGGCTCTCCGTACTGGTATCTGACGGAGCTCGCCGCGAAGTGTACGGCGAAGCGGATGGTGCCGGATTACATCTCTGCGAAGATGATGCGTGAGTTAAAGAAGGGCAACGTCTATACCTGCATGGGCTGCCGTTCCTTCCTGACCGTAGAGGACAACCAGCGCAACTCGGACGGCACGCACAAGTTTTACGGCCGTTTTAACCAGGGTGTGGTGACGATCAATCTGGTCGATGTGGCCTGCAGCTCAGAGGGCGATATGGATCGTTTCTGGGAGATTCTGGATGAGCGCCTGGAGCTGTGCCACAGAGCCCTGCGCTGCCGCCATGAGCGGCTTCTGGGAACCGTCTCGGACGTGGCGCCGATTCTCTGGCAGTACGGCGCTCTGGCACGCTTAAAGAAGGGAGAGAAGATCGACAGGCTTCTCTACGACGGATATTCTACGATTTCTCTGGGGTACGCGGGCCTGCACGAGATGTGTGTCCGCATGACGGGAAAGTCACACACTGACCCGGAGGCGAAGCCGTTTGCCCTGGCCGTAATGCAGCGCCTGAATGATAAATGCGCGGAGTGGAAGGCCGCGGAGCATATCAGCTACTCCGTTTACGGCACGCCGTTAGAGTCGACGACCTACAAGTTTGCGAAATGCCTGCAAAAGCGCTTTGGCATCATTCCGGGCGTGACAGATAAGAATTACATCACGAACAGCTATCACGTCCATGTGAGCGAGGAGATTGACGCTTTCACGAAGCTGAAATTTGAGTCCGAGTTCCAGAAGCTCTCCCCGGGCGGCGCGATCAGCTACGTCGAGGTGCCGAATATGCAGAACAATATTCCGGCTGTCCTGACGGTGATGCAGTTTATTTATGATAATATTATGTATGCAGAGCTGAATACGAAGAGCGATTACTGCGAATGCTGCGGCTACGATGGAGAGATTAAGATTGTCGAGGATGATTCTGGAAAGCTTGTCTGGGAATGCCCGAACTGCGGCAACCGCGACCAGGGAAAGATGAGCGTCGCCCGCCGTACCTGCGGCTATATCGGGACGCAGTTCTGGAATCAGGGGCGGACACAGGAGATCCGCGACCGGGTGCTGCATCTGTAAGAATGCAGGTGAGAATCTGAGAATCTGCAATTATAAGTGAAATAGGTTTACCATTCTGTGATTTTTAGCTAACATTTCAACATGCAGTTCTACCTTTACGGCGGAGCTGCATGTTTGTATTTTATGTTGATCCCATTGAAAAATTAGATCCGTATGAGATGTATGGATCGAAATAAAAAGGAAAATAATCAAAAGTATGTTATAATAAAAGGCAGGGAGGTGAAAAAATCGTGTATTATCTTATGAATAAAAATAATACTGTTGCGGCGTTTGAAATAAAACAAGGGATTTTAGGTAAAACTTATGAATGTAAGCACCTTTCCGAAAAATTACCATATGGATTTTCATCCATAGAATCCTGGCTTGACAATCGTAAAGCCTCCAAACACAACAGTCACCTAAAAAAGCTTATGGTGTCGTGTGGGTGTGATAAAAACGAAGGGTTTATCAAAACTACTCATGCTGCATCCATTAATGATACATTTTGGGTAAAATCAGACGGGGAAACAGCGAAGTGGTCAGATGTTTCATTTTACCGTAATAAATTTGATGAGGTAGTGTCTAAACTTGCGTTTGAAGGAATCGGGTTATACGGTCTTAAACTATCAGGCACATCACCGGAACTGTCCACGGGAGGTACCTTCCGAAAATGTTGGATACAGGAAGAAGGAGAAATATGGCTATATAAACGCGGGCAGTCTGGTGCAAGAAATGTTGGACTGGAGCCATATGGGGAGATGCTGGGATCGGAAATAGCAGGAAAAATATGTGGAAATAACAGAGCAGTTAAATATGAAACCAAAATGCTGCATGGAGAACTCGCTTCCCGATGCAAATTATTTACTGACGAAGAAATGGGATATGTATCATATTCACAGATCAATCCCAAAAGAGATACTCCGGATGAAATGCTTGCCTTTTATTCCGAAATTGGAGATGAAGATCTTTTCCGTCGTATGATTGTTGTTGATGCATTGACTTTTAACATAGACCGGCATGCTGGAAACCATGGGGTTCTGGTTAATAACGAAACATTAAATCCTGTAAAAATGGCTCCGATATTTGATATGAATCTTTCTATGCTTCCATACCTGGAAAAAGAGGATTTTGAACATATCGGAAACAATTTACTGGATTACGCTCCAATCATTGGTGAAGATTTTACGAGAATTGGTCAGCTTGTGCTGACATCTTCCATCCGTACTGATTTGATCAATATGAAGGGGTTCCGGTTTGAGTTCCGTGGAGACGATAAATATCCGGAATGGCGCATTAAGAAGATGGAGGAAATGATCAACCGTCAGATTGAGGCATTGCTGAGTAAAGAACCTCTTTATACAAAAGACGTGTTTGTCCCGGAAGCATAGAAAAAAGAAGCCGACTCAAACGGGTCGGCTTCTTAGTGGTAAATGTTGGCCAGTGTACAGTCATGTCCCTGGAGATGATAGATTCTCTCAGTTTCTCCCGCAGCAGTTTTTATATTTTTTTCCGCTGCCGCACGGGCAGGGGTCGTTTCTGCCGATCTTTTTTCCATCCCGCCGGTAAGCTCCGTTTGCGTTGCTGTCCCAGCTGACGTGATACAGGCTTTTCAGGCGTTCCGGATAATCCTTAAAATAGGGAGCTTCTTCAAACTGCCTCGCGAGGCGGACATAGTCCTTTAACATTCGTTGCCGCATGGAATCCACATCCGGCGTCTGCTCCAGTTCCGCCACAAAATCCTGGAAATACTGGTAATAATCCGGATAATCCTGCTTTATGATCTGGAACTGTGTCTGGATGACCGGCCATTCCTCCAGCATGTGCAGCTTTAAATCCAGTTCGGCAAACTGCTGTGTTTTCTGTTTGTCGTACGGATCGTCGAAAATCCAGCACGCGTCCTTAACTATGGGAGCGATCCGTTTGTCGCAGTCAAACTGACGCATTACAAGAGTCTCCAGCTGACCATCCCAAAGGCTTTGATCTCCCCCGTTCGGGAGACTTTTCCGGATTTGGGAAATCAGGCGTCTGAAATAATCACAGTCCAGGTCGTCGATCATCGCCCGGATGGACATCATGGCTCCGACAATCCGGGCGATGGTCTCCTCGTATTCCACGATATAAAGGGACGCGTCTTCCACAAATGCCAAAAAGTCCGACTCAAGCGCCCGGTTGGATTCTTCCCCTGCCATCACGGCCCGGCCCAGAAAAGCGTCGATCAGATATTCTATATTTTCCCCGATGTTGTTTTTGCACAGGCGGATCTGTTCGATTAAGACGCGGCATCCCTCCTCGGCGGCGTCCCGGTTCTGGCAGGTGAGGCTGTACAGATTCAGGAATTCCGGATTGCGAACGCCCATTTTATAGGCATCGCGGAATGCAGCCAGCGCTTTATTCCCGTAGCCGCGAGCCAGGTACGCGAAGGCCAGCTCCTGGCGATAGTGTGCCTGATCCGGATATTGC
Source organism: Clostridiales bacterium (assembly GCA_021202655.1). GTDB lineage: Bacteria > Bacillota > Clostridia > Lachnospirales > Lachnospiraceae > Brotaphodocola. Next base: position 8,042 of record JAJQCO010000177.1, read on the forward strand.
CGCACCAGCTTTTCAAAATTTTTGACTGCTTTTCCCGTATTTCCTGCCCGCAGCTGGGCGCGTGCCAGGGTGTAGACAAAGCCCTCGCTTTCTCCGAACAGGTCAATCGACTGCTCGGCCAGCCCGATGGCTTCCTGATCCTGCCCGTCTTTCAGACAGTTATACATCATGTGGTAGAGCTGTTTCGCAGTGGGATCGTCCGGGATCGATACGGCAAACAAATCCCCTTCCTTCCTGTCCGGGGTGGAGAGATGCTCATAGGCGTCTCGGATCTCCTGGAAGCGTTTGGGATCCTTTTCCGGAGAGAACTGGTGTATCAGCTTAACATACGCCCGTTTGATTGTTTTTGCGTCGGCGTCTTGTTCTACGCCCAGTATTTTGTAATAATCCTTTCCCATCTCGGCCCTCCGTTTATCTTATCCGACATATCCGTATTCTTCGATGCATTGTCCATCTGTCATCGTTATCGTAAGTTTAGCATGTAATCCGGCGTTCATCAAGATGTTATTTCCATTGAAAATAAATCGGTTGCCTTTTCTTTGTGGTTATATATCGGAATCCCACTGCCCCGCCATTTTCTTAAAATTTTAGGAATCGGTCCCTTGAAAGATGTCGAAAAGTCCGATATAATGTGAAGACAACTAAGAAAGGAGGAGCTCCAGATGACGGATAGTGAGAAGCTTGATTTACTATTAGAGAAAGTGGGCGATATGGACAGTCGGTTAGACAGCATGGACAATCGATTCGATGCCATAGACGCACGGTTAGACAGCATCGAAAGCAATCTTGCCGCCTTAAAAGCCGATCACGAAACTACAAAAGCAGAAGTAAAAGCGATCAGGATTACTCTCGAGAGCGAGACCAACCGGAATATTCGGCTGATTGCCGAGGGACATATCAATCTTGATCGGAAGCTCAACGAAGCGTTGAGATCCCTCCATTCAGACATGATGTACCATCTGAAGGTGAATTACTTTGACGCGGAATTGCAACATGTGAAGGAGCATTTAGGGATCGCGTAGGCACTTCACCGTACATACCATATAGATAAAACAGAAATGATTCTGTCAACGAATAAGCCCCTTTGCCGATTATGCGGAAGTTTTCGGCAGAGGGATGTTTTATTTGCCATTAGCATACGACAAATATTTTTTGAGTTCCGCATCATTTGGAATTCATACGATTGACATTCTTCTGCCTGTCAAGGTATAATAGCTGAGCAACCGCTGATGAAAACGAAAAAGGACAATGGGAGGAAATACCGTGGGTGGCATTTTTGGAGTGGTATCACAGCAAAATTGTACGAATGATTTGTTTTTCGGAGTAGACTACCATTCTCATCTGGGAACGCGCAGAGGTGGAATGGCGACATATGGAAAAAATGGATTTCACCGGGCGATCCACAATATTGAAAATGCGCCGTTCCGGACCAAATTCGAGAGGGATCTGGATGAGTTAGAGGGGACGTCGGGAATCGGCTGTATTTCGGATAATGAGCCTCAGCCGCTTTTGATTGCATCCCGTCTGGGCAGTTACGCGATTACAACCGTCGGCGTAATTCAGAATCTGGAACAGCTTGCGAAGGAAGCGATGGCAGACGGCTTTACTCAATATATGGAGATGAGTGAGGGAAGACTCAACGCGACGGAGGTTGTCGCCAGCCTGATTAACCGGAAGCCATCAATTGTGGAGGGGATTCGCTATGTGCAGGAGATCGTAGAGGGATCCCTGTCGATTCTGATTCTCAACGAAAACGGTATTTTTGCCGCGCGTGACCGTCTCGGGCGCACGCCGCTTATTATCGGGAAAAATGATCACGCGCACTGCGTATCCTTTGAGAGCTTTGCGTATCTGAACCTGGGATATCATGATGCGCATGAACTGGGGCCGGGGGAGATTGACTTTATTCGCTCGGACAGCTACCGAATCGTGCAGCAGCCGGGCGACAAGATGAAGATCTGCGCGTTTTTGTGGGTGTATTACGGATACCCGACATCCTGTTACGAGGGCGTCAACGTGGAAGAGATGCGTTATCGCTGCGGGGATATGCTGGCGTCGCGTGACCATGTCGAGGCGGATCTGGTTGCCGGTGTGCCTGACTCCGGAACCGCACATGCGATCGGTTATTCAAACCATTCGGGGATTCCGTTTGCGAGACCCTTTATCAAGTATACGCCCACCTGGCCGCGCTCTTTTATGCCGACTCACCAGAGTCAGCGCAATCTGATCGCGAAGATGAAGCTGATTCCGGTCGAGGCATTGATTCATGGGAAACGTCTGCTTCTCATCGACGATTCGATCGTGAGGGGGACGCAGCTTGGAGAGACGACAGAATTTCTGTACGACAGCGGAGCAAAGGAAGTGCATATCCGTCCGGCCTGTCCGCCGCTTCTTTTTGGGTGTAAATATCTGAATTTTTCCCGGTCAAAGTCGGAGCTGGATCTGATTGCGCGCCGGGTCATCCTGAAGAAAGAAGGAGAGTGTACTCCGGAATTGCTGGAAGAATATTCCAATCCGGATTCGCCCAAATATGCGGAGATGGTCGAGGCGATCCGGAAGGAACTGAATTTCACGACGCTGCAGTATCACCGGCTGGACGATCTGATTCAGTCGATCGGACTTCCGCAGGAATGCGTCTGCACTTATTGCTGGAACGGAAAAGAGTGAGACAGAGATCTTCAAAATTTTAACCCCGGGATCATGGATGCGAATGCTGACATTCGATTCGTGATCCCGGGGGTTTTGCAAATTACAGAACCTTTTCCAGAAAGCTTTTTGCGCGTTCGGTTTTTGGCTGGCTGAAAAACTCGTCGGGGGCGGCGTCCTCCAGGATCAGCCCGTCGTCGATGAAGCAGATGCGGTCGGAAACCTCGCGGGCAAAGCCCATCTCGTGCGTGACCAACGCCATCGTGATACCCGTGTTAGCCAGATCCTGGATGACCTCCAGAACCTCCTTTACCATCTCCGGGTCCAGCGCGGAGGTCGGCTCGTCAAAGAGCATAATCTTCGGTTCCATCGCCAGGGCGCGCGCGATGGCGATGCGCTGCTTCTGTCCGCCGGAGAGCTTGCCCGGGTAGGTTTCTGCCTTATCCGTCAGGCCGACCAGCTTTAGAAGCTCCATGGCCTTTTCTTCTGCCTCGGCTTTGGGGCGCTTGTTGACCCGCATGGGCGCATAGGTCATATTTTCCATAACGGTCATATGGGGGAAGAGATTAAAATGCTGGAAGACCATGCCGATATCCTTGCGGATCGCCTGGACGTCTGTCTTCGGCAGAGTAATATCCGTTCCCTCGATGAATACCTGTCCCTTTGTCGGGCGCTCCAGCAGGTTGATGCACCGCAGAATCGTGGATTTGCCGGAGCCGGAGGGGCCGATCAGGGTCACGACCTGTCCCCGGTCAATGGAAAAGTTGATTCCCTTGAGGACTTCGAGCCGGCCAAAGTTCTTATACACATCACACAGCCTGATCACTGCGGTTCACCCACCTTTCCAGACGATTTGCAAACATGGACAGAATCATGACAAATATGTAATAAATAAATGCGATCACCAGGTACGGCTCGAAGAAGCGGAAGCTCATGACGGTGATCTGATCCGCGGCGCGCAGCAGCTCCACTGCGCCGATGTAGGACAGGATGGAGGTCTCCTTTAACAGGCCGATCGCCTCGTTAACCAGGCTTGGCAGGATATGCCGGACCGCCTGCGGAATGATAATATCCTTCATCATATCCGTGTAGCCGCTCCCCAGCGACTGAGCCGCCTCCGACTGCCCCCGATCCACCGCCTGGATCCCGCCGCGGAAGATTTCGGAGACGTAGGCCGCCGAGTTCAGCGAGAAGGTCAGGATACCGGACTGCGTGGTGGTGAAGGTGATGCCCAGCAGCTGAGGAAGGCCGAAGTGGACGATACAGAGCTGGACCAACAGCGGCGTCCCGCGGAAGATCGAGGTATAAATCCGTCCGAACCAGACGAGGGGCGGCCACTTACAAATCTTGACCAGCGAGAGAAGCACGCCGAGCAGGAAGCCGAAGACCGCACAGATAGCCGTCATCTTCAGCGTCAGAAGCGCGCCATGATACAGAAATGGCCAGTATTGCCATACGCAGGAAAAATCAAGTTTCATATGTGCCGCCCTTTCTCATCAGTCGAGGATGAACTGTTCGTTCAGATGGGAGGCGATGATAGCATCCAGCTCGCCGTTCTCCATCATCTCTTTTAACGTATTGTTGAAGGTCTCATAGTAGGGAGACTCCTTCGGGAACCCGATCGCAAAGCAGTCGTCTGTTCGATCCAGAAGGCTCATCGCCAGGCCGTCGTTCTGCTTCAGGAATTCGGTCGCTCCGGCGCCGTCAATGATACAGGCGTCCGCGCGCTTGCTCTTGACCTCCTCGATGCAGGCAGGGCTTCCCTGGATGCCAACCGTCTCGGCGCCTTCTACACCCTCAGCCACCTGCTGGTAGTTGGTGCCGAACACATAGGCGATCGTCTTGCCCTGCAGGGAATCCAGATCCGGGTAATCGTCCTCGGCGCGGTACACGATCGCGTTCCGCGGATAGAAGAAGATCTCAGAGAAGTCCAGAGATTCTCTGCGCTCGTCCGTCGGCGCCATGCCGCCGCTGCAGAAATCAATCTGGCCGGCCTGGATCGCCGCGATCAGGCTCTTAAACGGCATATCGACAAATTCGACCGTGCCTCCGTTCTTTTCTACAATGTCGGTGATAATGTCAATATTCATGCCGATGTAGGTTTTGCTTCCGTCAGCGGCCATCTCGATCGATTCAAAAGGAACAAAGGTTGCGGAGCAGCCCACCTTGACGGTCTGGCCGTTGAACGGGTTATCCTCTGCGACCTCTGTCTCTTCCGCTTCGGTTTCGGCCTCTGTCTCAGCTTTGGTCTCCTCCTCAGCTTCCGTCTCAGCTTCGGTTTCTGCTTCTGCTTCTGTGGTCTCAGCGGCTGCCTCTGTCTGAGCCGCCGTGGTTTCCTGGGCTGAACCGCCGCAGGCAGTCAGAGCCGCTGCCGTCACAGCCGCGCAGAAAAACAATGCGATTTTTTTCATAATGCTACTTCCTCCTCATTTTTTGATGGAAATGATTGATGATTGCTGTAATCCGGATGGCGGATCCCCGCGGGATTTACAGCCGTGTAGAAAGCGTGGAGCTTCCCTCGCGGCTCCATCGCCCGGAACAGTTATTCCTTATCATAGCATAAACTCGGTCAATGTGCAATGACAGGAATGGACAAAAAATGCTTTTTGCTTGCATTACCGGGGAAGAATGCTATAATTAGGTTCGTTGAAACAGGACGGCAGCAATTTCATCTGCCCTGGGCGGATGGAGAGCTTACCGGAAACAATATCGGACGGATACAGGAGAGAAGGACAGTTATGTTATCAATGACAGACGAGCGGGAGGACGACGGGGCGCTTCATGCGCCGGACGGGAGAAAAAACGGGCCTGGGATATCCTGGCCGGAGGGCAGGCGGATCGCCGTGATGCTGACCTTTGATTTTGACGCGGAATATCTGCGGATGTCCCGGGCAAAGTCCAAGGGAACCACCATCGGTTTCACTGATTTTTCGAGGGGGCAGTACGGCCCGCATGAGGGACTGGCGCGCTGCCTTGACATGCTTGATACGTTTGGCGTGAAGGGGACGTTTTTTGTGCCGGGCATCATGGTTGAGCAGTATGGGGACAGTGTACGCCGCATCCACGAGCGGGGACACGAGCTGGCCTGTCACGGATATATGCATGAATCCGAGCGGGGAATTTCCAGAGAGGAAGAGATTCGGCGGTTGGAAAAGAGCGAGGAGCTGCTTTCGTCCATTACCGGAAAGCGCCCGGTGGGACACCGGGGGCCGGAAAGCATCATTCATCCGTTTACGCCGAAGCTGCTTGTAGAACGGGGCTACCTCTACAGCTCCTCTATGAAGGATTGTGACTGGGCTTATCTGTGGAGAGCAAAAGGCGAAGATGGGAGAGAACACACACTTCCGCTGGTAGAGCTTCCCTGTGACGTGACCATGGATGATTTTACCTATTATTATTTTACATTCAGTGATCCGGCGGTTCGCTCCATGTATACAAACCGTGAGGTGATCGGGAACTGGAAGGCCGAGTTTGACGGCCTGGCCGAGGAAGGGGATAAGATCTTCGTGCTGAAGCTGCATCCGCAGATGATCGGACGCGCCAGCCGGATCGCCGCCCTGGGGCAGTTTATTGCCTACATGCAGCGGCACGGAGCCTGGATCGCCACCTGTGAGGAGGTCGCGCGTTATGTGAGGGATCATATGGCTGACGATGGCGGAACGAAGCCTTCTATAGACGGGCAGGGGGAGAAAATTGTTGCGGAAAAGTCAGGGCGCAACGAGATGGAGCCTGCGGAGGCGAAAGCCCTGGAACGGAACATGTCCTGCCCCTCTGTTCACCTGTCTGCATCTGGGGTTCCCGTGTGGCCGGAGGGCAAGCGGATCGCCGTGATGCCGGCGTTTGATCTTGATGCGGAGACCATGTGGACGACGCGCGGAGACGGCAATGCCGATCATATCACGAATCTTTCCCGGGGCGCATACGGGCCGAAGCAGGGCGTTCCCAGGATTCTGAATATGCTGGATACCTGGGGAATCCGGGCGACCTTCTTTATCCCGGGCGTTATCGCGGAAACATATCCGCAGGTTGTCCGGGAGATCAGCCGCAGGGGGCATGAGATCGGTTTTCACGGTTATCTGCACGAGGAATCGACGGCGACAACCCGCGAGGAGGAGGACGCCACCATGCACCGCGCGGAGAAGATCATCTACGATATCTGCGGCCAGAAGCTGGCCGGGCACCGGGCGCCGGGAGGTGTGATTCACGATTACAGCCTGGAGCTGTTCCTGGA
>JAJQCO010000177.1:14928-16272 GCA_021202655.1 Clostridiales bacterium
TAACAAGGATATATTTACAGCTCGAACTGGCGCGACAGCGACGGGCCGTTTATTCACCGGGTGGGAGGCCGGGAGGTTCCGTTGGTGGAGCTTCCCAAGGATTCCGTGTTTGACGATACGGCTTATGATTTTTATACGGACAGCGCGCCGGAGCGGTATGAGTTAAAGTCTCCGGGAGAAATGTATGAGATCTGGAAGGAAGAGTTTGATTCCCTGGCGGCGGAAGGCCGGATGATTAATTTCGTGCTGCATCCGCAGTTTATCGGCCGCGCCAGCCGGGTAAACATGCTGAGCGATCTGATCGGATACATGCTGGCTCACGGGGCCTGGATGGATACAAACTATGCGGTGGCGTCCTGGATTCTGAAGCAAAGGGGTCTGAAGGGATGAATCAGAAAATAACGGGTTCGGGATCCGAAAAGACAGCTCCTGACAATGTCCTGAATCTGGGAAAGAGTATTCCGGAGACCATTTTGCGGCTGTCTGCCCCGGCCATCCTGGAGCAGTTTCTGGTCTGCCTGGCCTCTCTGATCGATACGGCCATGGTGGGATCCATCGGCGCTGCCGCGACGGCCTCCGTGGCCATCAATATTTCCACCGTCTGGCTGGTCAACAGCTTTATCACCGCGCTCAGCGTGGGCTTTTCCTTCCTGGTCTCCCACTCGGTAGGGGAGGGAAACCGCCGGAAAACGGAATCCGCCGTCCGTCAGTCCATTTCGGCGTCTGTGCTTCTGGGACTGCTTCTGACAGTCTGTGTGTTTGTCGTCCATTCGGAGCTTCCCAGGCTTTTGGGTGCTGCGCCGGATGTGCTGCCCAACGCGCAGGCCTATCTGGGAATCCTGAGTCTGGGCCTTGTGCCGCAGACGCTGGGGGTGGTGCTCTCCGCGGTGTTTCGTTCTGCCGGGAATACCAGGATTCCCCTGGCCGTGAACCTGACGTCGAATCTGCTCAATGTCATCGGAAACTTTCTGCTGATTTATCCGGTCAGACAGATTTCGCTGCCCGGTTTTGGCGGAGGGAGTATTTCCATATGGGGCGCGGGCAGTCATGTGCCTGTATCATATTTATCGTTCGCGGACGGCGGCGCAGATTTCCGTGCGGGGCGATTACCGTTTTCAGAGACAGTCGATGCGGACGCTGCTGCGCATTACGGTACCGGTGCTTCTGGAACGAAACACTCTGTGCCTGGGGCAGGTTGCCCTGACGGCCATGATTTCCGGGCTGGGGACACAGCCTCTTGCCGCCCATTATCTGACCAATCAGACCGAGGGCCTTTTGTATCTGGCGGCCTACGGCGTTTCCTATACGGCGCCGACTCTGATCGGGCAGTCGCTGGGCGCGGAG
>JAJQCO010000024.1 GCA_021202655.1 Clostridiales bacterium
GCGGCCAGGAAATGCCCAGTTCCGAAGCACGTTTGACGACCTTTGAGACCGTGTTACGCGAGACACTGCAGCTTTGCGCAATGTTCCGCTCACTGAATCCCAGGCTCTTTAAGCGCAGGATTTCGCGGTATTTGGTCATAATAACGACCTCCTTTAACTGTATTCACACCGAAGTGTGTAGCTACAGTATAAAGAAATTTATGAGGAAAAAGCCTGTAAAAGTGGCTCTTAGGCTCCGGAACGGTGGCTCCAAAAGTCCGGACAGGTGGCTCAATGGACCCCGGAATATTCATGAATCTTTTTTCGATATTTCTTCTCATATAAACAATAAAACGAAGCCACAAACAATGCCAGCACACACCACAATATACCGACGCCCTCTTCCCTCGCCGCATACTGGGACAGAACGGAACTCCCCTCATCATAAATCCGATCGAACAGGAACGCATGGATGGTAAGCAACGTGGCTGCAATTAGCCACATGACTTTCTTCCCGGATTCTATCATTTCCTCCATCGCCTCCCGAACTTTCCTGTCTCAGAAACCCCATCCTGTTTCTTTACTTCTCGTTTCCCTCAATCCCGGCCAGATACATTTCCCCATACCGTTTCCAGCTGTACCGCTCCTCTATCAGCACTCTTGCCCGTTCTCCGATTGCCGCGTATTTTTCCGGTTTCGCAGCAATCTCTCGAATCAGGCGAACATATTCCTCCGGCGTATCCGCCACAAGAAAATGCTCGCCGTCTTTTGCCCCGGCGATCGGCTTTGCAGCAAGCGATGAAAGAATATTTATCTTCCCCAGCGCCATCCCTTCCAGCACCTTATTCTGAATCCCGCCGCCGGTCTGCATCGGCGCGACAACTGCCATCGCGGAATTGACATAAAGATAAGGATCTTCCACAAATCCGGTAACCGTCACATTTGGCAGCTCCCTGGCACAGGACAATACCTTCTCTGATGGATAAGCGCCGACAATAACAAGTGGAATCTCTTTTGCAATCATGGGATGCACCTTCTGCATATACCAGACGGCGGCGTCCACATTCGGCTGATAATCCATCTTTCCAATGAAAACAACCGCATCTTTCCATTTCGGATCCTGCTTTTCATAATGAAAGAGCATCTCATTGACGCCGTGAGGCAGGCGCTCCACGCGGCCGAAACCCTTCCAGTATTTCTGCTCCTGCGGATTAAAGAGATACGTGACAGAACTGTTCTCTACGCAACAGCGTTCATAGCGCAGGAGACGTCCTCCCTCTACTCCGTAAAGAACCTTCCAGAACAAGGATTCCGTCTTCTCCCTGGATCTCATATAATTCAGGGCAATCGAATCAACCATATCAAAAACAATCGTCTTACCAGGCATAGTCTCGGCTGGTTTCAGATATTCGCACGTGCGCACCAGGGCGGCAATCAGCACGTCGCATTCCTGAAGCAACGGACACAGCTTCTTTTGCAGGCCGCGGTCATAATAATAACAAACCTGCAAGGGCCGTGTGGAAAACAATCCCCTCAACGCCTGCAGATAGCTCCGCCATTTCGGAATCCGATGAACCTGCACGGAAACGCCAAGGTCCTCATAATACCTTCTCTCCTCTGCCTCCAGTCTGCGGTCTGACAGAATAACCAGATGCAGCTCATAACGGGACGCTAGGATCCGAATCAGATTGTAATTTTTCAGAGCATAGCCGCAGACCAGCGGAAACACCGGTCGCGGAAGCAGGAGCAGACATTTTTTTCTTCGTATGTTATTCCCATGCATCTTATTTTCAGCATTCATAATCCCAAAAAAGTGTGTGATTTATTCCACATAAGTAACGACATTTTTCTTTTTAGCGAGCAATGTACCCTCTCCCGCCGGGTATCCGAGCGCAGCCATGCACCAGACCCGATGATTCTCCGGTATCCCATAGGAGGTAAGGAGATCACGAATGGGCGGCTCGTCGCAGAGTGTCATCAACGGATTCAGCCAAACAGAACCGATGCCAAGAGAATGCGCCGCCAGGAAAATATTCTCCGCCGCACACGAGCAATCCTGACAACCATCCGGGTTCCGTTTATCATTTGATATCAGCACCAGGCATGGCGGTTTCTGGAAACCATAAAATGGGACGCGCTTTTCTGTAGCGACCGCCTTCACCGTTTCCTTCAAAAATGCAATTTTTTCCGGATTCTGTATCACGCTAAACCGCCACGTCTGCATATTATGACCAGTAGGCGCATAGTATCCCGCCTGCAGGATAATGTCCAGAAGCTCGCGCGCGATGGGCTGCTCCGTAAATTTACGGATACTACGTCTCGTCAGAATAGCCTGAATGACCGGATTTATCGTCGGGATTCCACTCTCCTGGTCTCCCCACATGCTGCGGAGCTTTTTGCGGTCGATCTTCCCCATCGCGTTTCTCGGAAGCTCCGGCAGTTGAACCACCTTACCGGGGAGTTTATACCGTTCCAGCTTATCAACAAGAAATTTCCGCAGTCCGCCTTTCGAAAATCCGGTTCCCCTGCTGACAACAAACAATACTGGAATCTGTCCTGTGATCCCGTCGGGATCATTCCCCCCGATGCACGCACATTCCCGGATCATTTCATACTGCCCGGCGACATTTTCCACTTCAATCGGAGAGACCTTCTCGCCTCCCACATTGATGATATCGTCTGCCCTTCCCAGCATATATACATAGCCCTTTTCATCCGTGTATACAAGATCACTGGTAATCAGCCATCCGTTTTTCAGCGTTTCCCTTGTCAGTTCCTCCCGATTCCAATAGCCCGCCATCTGCATCTCGCCTTTCAGCGCCAACCGTCCGGGGTGAGACGCATCACTGTGACTGAGGAAAGAGCCGTCTTCAGCCAGTACTCCCACTTCAATCCCGGGAAGTGGCCTTCCAATTGTACTGACCGTTTTAGGATCACCGGCAATTTCAGAGACATTTGTAAATAAGGCTCCCCCGCTTTCCGAGGATCCCCAGGTATTATAAATAATCGTATGAGGGAGCTGAGACGTAAGACGTTTCCGCTGCTCTATCGTCAGACTGCCCGCACCGATTTCAATATAACGAAATGCCCCCAGCACATCCACGAATCGATTCTGCATCTGATTTCGCAGAATCTCCATGGAAGCCGGAACCGCTGCCAGCGCCGTACAGCCAAAAGTTGTCTGATTGTCCTCAATTTCTTTTGCAAAAGCAAACCCATTCTGCAATATGACCGTACACCCCTGATAAATTGCCGCCCGCAATACCCGCAACGCAAACGAATGGTTCAGAGGCAATGGAAGCAGAATACGATCCTCTGGTATTATACCAATACCGGTAATTGTATTTGAAAGGATGTGATAAACTGCCTTATAAGTCAGCATAACCCCTTTGGGCTTACCGGTTGTGCCGGTTGTGAAAAGCAGCTCCGCAATATCCGTCTCATCCGGAACAACATATTCCACCTGCCGCGATGGCATCTCCGAGAGATACAACTGGCGCAGGGAATGAATCCGCATCTTATCCGCACACTCCTTCATCGGCTTATCTGTAAGCAGCATGGAAGCGGACGCATCCTCATAGACGGGATAAATACTTTCCGGGCAGGCATTCTTATCAACAAAGACAACAATACCGCCACAATACTGAATTCCCAGATATGCTACGATCGATTCCGGTTTTGAAAGCGCAGTGAACAACACCCGATCCTTCGGCCGGATTCCCATATCAGACAAAAGGCTTCCAACCGTCACAATCTTTTCATACAGCGTCCGGTAATCC
>JAJQCO010000243.1:0-3316 GCA_021202655.1 Clostridiales bacterium
AAATCTGAAATCTCATACCGGATCTCCTCCGGATCCGGATTCTTGGCGGCGATGTTAATCTCCGTCGCCTCTTCTCCGACCTTCTTTAAGATCTTATCAATTCCCTTGTCGAACAGATAATTGGTATAAGAACCCTCCTTCGGATGCTCCTTGCGGTCAAGGATCAGCGCAAAGACGTCCTCAAAGACCTTCAAAGGATTCTCCTCCCGGTACTCCTTCTTCGCCAGGGTCTGGAAAAAGCAGCTGCGCGAACCGGTATGACAGGCCGCGCCGACCTGATGAACCTTCGCCAGAAGCGTATCGTTGTCACAGTCGAGATGAAGCGACCGGACATACTGGAAATGGCCGGAGGTCTCGCCCTTCATCCACTGGCTCCTGCGGCTGCGGCTGTAATAATGCATCTTCCCGGTCCGCAGGGTGTCCGCAAATGCCTGCTCGTTCATATAGGCCATCATCAGAACCTCGGAGGTCTTATAATCCTGCACAATCGTCGGTATAAGACCGTCCGCGTTTGTCTTAAACTCGCTCCAGGACACTGTGCTTGTCAGGATGTCCATCGGAAGTCCGGTTCCGGCAAGAGCATATTTTAACTCCATGAAGGATCCCACCATCTCCTCCGGGACAGTCAGGACAACCCCGTCGGCTCCTTTCGCCCCAAAAAGATCCGTCAGCTCCAGTGTGCTCTCGCCGGTGGCGATCGCAAACAGCTCCATGCCGTCCGGCATCACACAGGAAGCCTGAGGAAGGTTGTCGATAAAGATCCCGCCGGCAATCAGCCCAGCGGCTCCAAGCTGGCGGAATTCCCCCGCACGCTTTAAGGATGCCTCCGTGGAAGCCGTGACATAGATCTTCTCCGGGCCGAAGCGCCCGGCAGCCTCCCGGATCAGGTCGATCTGCTCCTCGTCGTCCCCGCTCAGAAAGACATATTTTGCCCCCGCATAGAGATATTTCTTTACATCCTCCAGCCGCTTCACACGTCCGCCGGTATAGATCGGCACGTCCGTCACCCGCGCGGCCTCCCGGATCAGTCCGATGGTTCTCTCGTGATCCTCGTCCGTCGCAGAAAAATCATAGATCAGAAATCCGTCAGCGCCTTCGTTGCTGAGATCGGAACCAATCTCGGCAGGAGATTTCTCAAATTCGGTCCCGGGAACAAAGCCGACGCCCGTTTCTGCTCCGAAAAGACAGACCGCCGCTCCATCCTTGCAACCGATTCCGGCCATGAGCCTCTTATATTTCGCCATTCCCATACTCCTCCTTCTCATAGCGGGCAACCGCTTCCGCCAGGTCCACCCGGTTTTCATACAGCGCCTTTCCAATGATCGCCCCCCGGATCCCGCTGCGATACAGCGCATCCAGATCCTCCATACAGGAAACGCCGCCCGAGGCGATGACATCAAGCCCGGTCAGATCCGTCAGCGCCTTCGTTGCCGCCACATTCGGCCCGGTCAGCATCCCGTCCCTGGAGATATCCGTATATACAATATGGCGGACGCCATATGCTTTCATCCGCTGACAGAGATCCGCCGCCGAAACAGAGCTGACCTGCTCCCAGCCGTCGACCGCGACCATTCCGTCCTTCGCGTCGACGCCGACTACGATCCGCTCCGCTCCAAATTTCTCGATCAGCTCGCGGACAAATTCCGGTTCTCTCACCGCCTTTGTCCCGATGATGCAGCGGCTGACCCCTAAGCTTAACATTTCATCGACCGCTTCCGCGCTGCGGATGCCGCCGCCCAGCTCAACCGGCACATCCACGCTCGCAGTAATCGCGCGGATGGCGTCCTCATTGACCGAATGACCGGCCAGCGCTCCGTCCAGGTCAACCAGATGAAGGAAGGTTGCCCCCCGGTCAACCCACAGTCTTGCCATATCTGCCGGATGATCGGAATATATCTTCACCTTATCGAAAAGTCCCTGCGTCAGGCGGACACATTTGCCCCCCTTCATGTCGATTGCCGGATACAGCTGCATGGTATGTTACCTCCGTTTTCCTTCTTTTTTCTCTGCAGAAACTGCCGCGTTCCCTTTACAGCGTCCCTTTGGTGGAAAGCACATCCACAATCCGGCTGTCATAGCGGGTCGCCGCGTCCAACGCCTTGGAAAATGCCTTAAACGCGCCCTCAATGATGTGATGGTTATTGACTCCCTCCAGCTGCTTCAGATGAAGATTCATCATGGCGCCATAGGAAACCGCGTAGAAAAATTCCCGCACCATCTCCGTCTCCAGCTCTCCCACCTTCTCGCGGTCCAGCCGCAGATCATAGCCCAGGTATGGGCGGCCGCAGAGGTCAAGCGCGCAGAGAATCAGCGCCTCATCCATCGGCAGGATGCTTGATCCATAGCGGACGATCCCCTTCTTGTCGCCGATCGCCTCCCGAATGACCATACCCAGCACAATTCCCGTATCCTCAATCGTGTGATGAGTATCCACCTCCAGATCCCCCTTCACCTGCACCGACAGATCAAACAGGCCATGGCGGGCAAAGCCATTCAGCATATGGTCAAAAAAACCGATCCCTGTATTGATATCTGCTTTTCCTGTTCCATCCAGATCCAGAGAGACGCGAATCTTCGTCTCAGCGGTATTCCTCTCAACCTTCGCCAAACGTGACATACTGATACCTCCTCCTTTATTCGAATCTCACATGAACAGAATTTGCGTGCGCGGTCAGATGCTCCGCCTTCGCAAATCTCTCAATGTCCTCATGCGCAGCCTCCAGGGCCTGCCTGGAATAATAAATGATACTTGACTTCTTGATAAAGTCGTCCACGCCGAGCGGAGAGAAAAATCTGGCCGTCCCGTTGGTCGGAAGCACGTGATTCGGCCCCGCAAAATAATCTCCCAGCGGCTCCGAGCTGTACTCGCCCAGGAAGATCGCGCCGGCGTTGCGGATCCTTGTCATGACATCAAACGGATTTCTCGTCACAATCTCCAGGTGCTCGGACGCAATCTGATTCGCCGTCTCAATCGCGTCGTCCATATTCTCCGCCACCAGAATATAACCGTAATTCTGCAGAGACTTCTCCAGAATCTCCCTTCTGGAAAGAGATTTTAAGAAGCCGTCGCCCTCCTCTGCCACCCTCCCGGCAAGCTCCATGCTGGTCGTCACCAGAATCGCGCTGGCCAGCTCATCGTGCTCCGCCTGGGACAGAAGATCCGCCGCCACATACCGCGGATTCGCAGAATCATCCGCAAGCACCAGAATTTCACTCGGCCCGGCAATGCTGTCGATACTGACGTGTCCGTATACCTCCCTCTTCGCCAGCGCCACGAAGATATTGCCTGGTCCCGTAATCTTATCCACACGTGGAA
>JAJQCO010000243.1:3326-3757 GCA_021202655.1 Clostridiales bacterium
AAAGGCCTGGGCGGCGATCGCCTGCGCCCCTCCTGCCTTGTACACCTCGGTCGCGCCGGCCAGATGCGCTGCGGTGAGCGTCACCGGATTGACTTTCCCGTCCTTTCCCGGGGGCGTCGCCATCACAATCTTCGGGACACCGGCCACCCTGGCCGGGACAATGTTCATCAGCACCGTCGACGGATACGCCGCCTTTCCGCCCGGCACATAGACGCCGACGCTCGCAAGAGGCGTTACCTTCTGTCCGAGAATGGTGCCGTCCGGCTTTGAATCGAACCAGCTGTAACGCTTCTGCTTCTCATGGTAGGAACGGATATTCTCCATCGACCTTTTCATGGTATCAAGAACGGAAGGATAAACAAGAGACAACGCCTCCCCAATCACCAAGTCCGTCACCCGGATGAGATCGGAGTCAAGCTACACTACGTCAA
>JAJQCO010000043.1:0-5373 GCA_021202655.1 Clostridiales bacterium
GTATATTCCTGCCGCCATATGCTCCCATCGTTGTAATAGTATGATTTTGTCAGCAGGTTTCCGTTGCCATCATAAACCATTTCGCACCGATACCCAGCATTTCCATCCCCATCATACTCTATCTCTGTCAGCATATTTCCATAGCTATCATACATATAATTACAGCTTTTCAAAATACCATTATCCATATATGTAACTTCTGTTTTTTGATTCCCGTCTGTATCATAAGAACTTTCTACACGATAAGAATTTTCTGTGCTTCCGTCATCGTTATAAGATACACGATTCATTTCCAGAAGATTGCCTCTGTCATCATAAATAAATTTTTCCGAAAGATTTATGATTCCAATATTGTCATAATCCGTCATTTCCAGTTCAATCCCGACCTCATCATATACAAACTCGCTCCAGCCTATTAAGTCCCCCGTTTCATCATATACTGTGTATCTTATCAGATTTCCAAAACTGTCATATGTAAATTCCCTTCTTTTCAGTTCCTCCGCATTTCCTGTAAAATGGACAACCTGATTACCCGCCGTATCAAAGATATTTTTATCTCTGTAATCGTCCGTTTCATCTCCAAATGTAATCCTGGCATTCACTTCTAATACGTTTCCTGCTTCATCCAAAATTGTTTCTCCCTCTGATATAACACCATCTTCCGTCATTTGTGTCCCAGTTATCTTTTTCCCAGAATCGGCCATATCCATATAAGAGTATTCAAAACAGGCTACCAGGTTTCCATCTTCCTTATATTGTTTTCCTGTCAATGCATTTCCTTTGCTATCATAAGTATATTCCTTCCATTCCTCTATATTTGCATCACCATCATACGAGATTTCCTTTATCGGATTTTTCTTATGCTTCTCTTTAACAGATTCATCTACACCATTGTCAGCCGATTCCAGTTCTGAATCGGAAACTATTTCCGTTGATTCATTTTCTTGTGACTCCATAGATACCGTAGACCTTTGCTCCAGCTCAAGCTGCTCCAGAAGCTTCTGTTCTATCCTCTTACCGCAGCCTGTCAAAGCCCATAACAGCCAGGAAATTGCTATTATCCAAAACCATAGTTTGCCATATTTCCTCATCTGTTCTCCTCGCTTTTCTTCTTCATAACGCAGGAATTTAAATCATATCGGAATCGGTATCATTATCCCGCATTAACATCTGAAAATTCAATAATATACCCTTGTTCATCCTGAACGACATCCCACATTCGACAACTGCTGAATTCTCGATTTGCACCTGCAGGCTCAAATCGATTAGCATACTCGTCCAAAGACAACTGTATTATCTCAGCTTCTCTCCATAAAACAATTGCATCCTTTTTAAGCCGAATTTCTGTATGGAACTCGCCCAAAACAGCCTGTGGTCCATTCGAAGAATTGATATTTATTTCTGCATCCATTTTATAATAATCACCGCAATCCACAGCGTTATCCGCATAAATTATCATACTTGCTTTTCGATCCGATTCCAGTTCATCATAATACGTTTCTTTCAGATTCCTGCAAAGCCAGTCACAGCTGTATGCACCGTCGACATACACCAATCTTCCCTTCTGAATCGTATTCAAAAACAGATATCCATATAAGGCGCCTGTAGCAGACTGCTCTTCGCAAATCACCTGATTCATCTCAAATCCGGTCATATAAATATTTTCTCCATAAAATAACCGCTCAGCTCCGGCCTCATCAAATTTAAAAATGCTGCTCACACACCAATCAGCGGCAGTTCTTGCCACAATAGTTTCTCCCAGATGGATTCCATCTTCGGTCGTAATCAAAGAAAACATATCCTCTTTCAGCCACCAATAATCCTGCTGATCATAACAATACGTATTCTGACCATCTGTATACCATCGATAAGCGGTACAATCTCTTTCTCTTCCCCCCGTATCAACCATCAACGCAACGGCCTCTATTCTCCCATCTCCGTTAAAATCTGCTGTGATATACGTTCTGCGTATGCCAACAGCACTCCCGTCAATAAACGCCAGGAGCTGATCTTCCGTATATCCCGTCCATTTCCCATCTGCTCTGACTGTGTATCCGTCCGGTGTAACCGTATCCTTAAGCATTGCTCCATCACTTCCCAGATAACAATCCTCAACCCATTCGTCATGCGCCATGACGCCGTCTTCATCGAAATAATACCATTTCTCCTCTATTTCCTGCCAGCCGGTAGCCTGGTTTCCATCCGAATCATAATAATACCATTGTTCATCCTTGCAGCTCCACTGGTTCCTGGTCCCCGTATCCTCCGCTTCCGAAACAGACTCCGTCTCTGCCGTTTCCTCATCCTTATGATTCGCTTCATCTGGTACTACAAAGGCCGTCTCATAGTTCTCTTCCTTTTCTATCGCATTCCTTATGGCATTCTCTATGCCATTTTCCACGCGCCGTTGCACCCCGCATCCGGATAAAACACAGGCAACCACACACGCGATGCTTATGTTCACAATCCCCTTCATCTTCCGATTCTCCTCCATTTTCCATCCAGCGTCTGCCATACGGTCAGTTCACAAACAGATCCGCTCGGTTTGCAAAATATACCGCATTCACAGCCAGCAATACCACCCCGGTAATTACGCTCGTTAGTACGGAGCTGTTTAACAGAGTAAGTATGGAAACCCGCATCACCCACGCCGCCAGCGTCAGATAAACAATCGGCAGGAACGTGGTTACTGCTCCTATCGTCAGGTACATCGCAGGCGCGCCTTTGCGAAACCCTGCCAGCTTCTGTCTCACCACAATACAGGCGACAGCTTCCACAAACATAACCGATCCGACAAGCCGGTCAAGCGTTTTCATCCCTCCAAACAGACTGTAGACCAGCGCTGCGCTACCGCCATGATGCAGTCCCTTCATATACACCATCGCCGAAAGCATTCCCACAATCGCAGAAGCAAACAGCTGGAACCAGATAATGAATTTGAACCACTTCATTCCACGTTCCGAATTCTCTGTTTCGCCATTTGTTAGAAATTCTCCCGTTGTTACCGGATGCTCCGCAACCTCTTCTGCTGTCAATTCCCGGATAAACTCCTCCATTGTCCGGGTCCGTTCCTCTACCTTAAGACGCAAGGCATTCATCAGTGCTGTTTCCACCGGCTGACTGATTTCCATTCCCCGTTCCGACGGCTTTTTTAAATGATCCTCTCTTACTCTTTCCCGGGAATCCTCCGGCGCTACGCCGGTTATAAGCTTATAACACACCGCCGCCAACGCATAGACATCCGTCCAGGGACCCCGCTCACTTTTCCCAAGACATCGTTCCGGCGCAACGTAGCTCGATGGCGGCATTATGTCTATCATATCAAGATATTTCCTGTCTATCCGGAAGCAATAATCTCCAAAATCAAATAACTCTATCGTCAGATGATCCGCTCCATCCGGATTCAGGATACGAATACAATTCATATCAAGATTAACAGATTGGATACCGACCTGATAAAGTTTGATGACGGCGGAAGCAACCTGGATTGTGATATCAAGCGCCATGTTCTCAGAAATTGAACCGTGCAACCTGCAATATTTCCCCAGTGATATGCCATCCCTGTATTCTGTCAAAACATACGCCGTCCCATTTTCCCGAAAGAAATCACATACCTGGACAATACCGTTCACTCCCTGAAGCTGCCCCGCCTGTTTCGCATAATCCAAAACAGACTGCAATTCTTTTTCAAACGATTCCGCATTTTCGGGATTTACCGATAATCCCTTTCTCTGAGTCCGTTCCGCCGCATCAACCGGACCCTCATCCGGGAAGTATTCCTCTACGCAAAGTCTTTTTCCGGAAACACAATCAAGCCCCATATAAACAATCTTTGGCACGCAGTCAATCAATCCCATGCCATCTCTGTAACCCCTCGTGCCCTGACCGACTATGTATCTGCCCCGCAGCATCGTTCCCGGCGAGAGAATGCTTTCATCCTCATGCGGCGTATTGACCCAATACCCGCAATAGGGGCACACCTCATACTGTCTGTCATATTCTCTCATGCACCCCATACATAATCGAATTTCTTTATCTGCCATACCGCCATCTCCCCCTTTTCAAATCTTACGTGTTCCCGCGTGACCAGCCCGGCGACTTATGACATCCTGGGATAACGACGCCCCCGCACATATTTGGATTCCCATGCCGGATCAGGATAGCTGCCGGATTCGCTCATCTGGCAGCCCTGGCACAGATCGTCTGCCATTTCCAGAATAACATCGGACAGCTCCAGATGATTCTTCCATTTTTCTTCGATCGCCTCATAGCCAACCAGCGCTCCCAAGATATTTCCAGTCACCGCTCCCGTCGAATCGCTGTCGCCCTTGTGATTAACCGAGGCAATCATCGCCTTCGAAAAATCATCCTGGTATTTCAGAGAACAATAAAGCGCGATGCCGAGCGTTTCCTCCGCGACCCAGCCCTCGCCAAGCGCATGAATATTGGCAAGATCGTTCCCGCCATTTTCCGATAACCAGATCGCCCGATCTATGATTCCCGTCAATTCCGACAGATGCGGATCACCTGCAAAAATCCTGGCGGCGGTATCTCTTGCTTCCAAAACGATCTCCTTTAAGGTCATCTCCGGTGTGGATGAAAGAATTCTGCTGATGATATGGTTTACCACCGCCGCCGGCATATAACCGAGGGAATGACCATGCGTAATCGCAGCGATCTGAGCCGCTTCCATATCCAGACTGTCCAGCATCTCTGACTGTGTTTTATCCAGCCGAAACCGCAGTGCGAGCGGAGCAATGCGCATAATTCCGCCGCAGCCCTTGCTCTGATTGACCGGATTTTTCATAAAATCGTCCACATACTCCCCACAACCACGCTGCGCCAGCGAAGAAAGACAGGTATTTCCCGGCGCTCTCAGCGCATACAGCTCCGGAACATCCAGCAGCCAGGAAATTTCTCCTTCTCTGGTATGCCGCTTATACGGATTCATGCCGTGAATATCCGATCGCTGTGTCTTAAGCCAGTCCTGATAGGCCATGGCGACATATGCCCTTGGCTTGTCCCCGTTCCCATTCATGTTCATCCTGGTATCGCCCACAAGGATCCCGGCGGCGGTAAACAGCGTCATCTGCGTGTCGTCAGAAATCTGCGCCTTGCCATCGACAAGAGCATATTCCGTGATTCCGTCAGAACCATAGGTATGAAAAATCTGATCCTCCTGCCAGAATTCTATCGCATAGCCAAGAGCGTCACCGACCGCCCCGCCGATCAGACTCCCGCGAATCGTATCCAATTTCCCTCTCTTCTTCATTCGGATTTCCTTCCCCTTTTCACGTCGTTTATTTTTTCCCTCGTCCGGCTCGCCTCACCGTACCACAATATCAAGAACGGCCACCGTAAGCCATGTTTCCA
>JAJQCO010000043.1:5383-16066 GCA_021202655.1 Clostridiales bacterium
TTTCCAGCCGCTCCCGGCCAGCGCCCACCATTTTCACGATCTCCGGCAGCTCCACTTCATATGTAATGCTTCTGTTTTCCTTTTCCGGCATCCGCCTCGTCTCAGCGGGTCTGTTGCTCAGCATACATAACAGGCACAGCGTACATATACAGGTACATACAATCCACATCTTATCCTTCATCTCTTTTTCCTCCTCATTTCTCTCTGAAAGATCTGTTTTCTTAACTCTGAGGATATCATATCACATATTTCAGAATCAAAGTTTTAAGGAACATGCAAGAGATATCAGGATGCGGATTGATCTTATAACCAATCCAGTTCTACCTCACTTTCATGCTATCATTATGAATAAATGTAGCATGAAAGTAAGGAAACAAGTGTTTTAAATCGAATTGACTTTATAAATGATCCATCTCTCCCCCTGCCGCGCATACAGATATCCATCTCCGGCTTCTATTTTCGTATACGAGTAATCTAACAACTGTGTCCCCGTATAAAGGTCATATACGCCCCACTTTCCACTGGTATCAGACATCACCGCGATCAGCCCGGTTCCAAGAGAAACCGTCTGCTCTCCCTGTAATTGCAACGAAAAGGTCTTGTCCTTCAGCACCAGCGCCTTTGAACCGTCCGTTACACAGGCATCGGTTGGTTTATTATCCAGATTTTCCACCACAATACCGTTCGGCCCTGCCAACATGTAAGATTCACCAGTCTTCGTGTAATAATATCCTTTTCCGATCGAAGAAAAACCGCCATCCGAGGACGCGAGGATATTTCCATCCAGGTCAATCAGCGCATAAGCGTCATCTTCTGACCGAATGTTGACAATTCCATATTCTTCACTACTGATAGATTGATACACGATAGGCAATACCTGATTTCCCTTCCTGTCCACAAGTCCGTCTTTCCCATCCTTATGTATTTCGATCAATCCACTCGTACTTTCCATTAACGAAAGTAAAGCTGCAGAACTGAATAGAAGTGTCCCTTTGTCATCATATACCTCATAAGCATTCTCATCCTGCGCGATAAGGTATCCGTCTCCCACTCTCACATATGATTTCTTTTTAAATTTCACATTCCCGTCTGCATCATAAAGATTTGTGAATCCATCCGCGTCAACAAGCGTAAAACCGGATCCGCACGTCTTTCCCTCGTGATTTGTGATTTCATCGACGTCAACGAATTGTTTATTTTCAACGTCATAAATTCTGGCATAGCCCGTATGCATCGTTGAAGTGATGGGAATATCAAAAAATGCATTCGTTTCCTCAAGATCATAGCAATCCGGAAAGCTTTCTGGATCCATCAACCAATCCATCCGCTGCATTCTTTTTCCCTTATAGAAAAAACATTCTGACGGAGCTGGCGTTTCTCCGGTATCATATACGACCTTCAGATACCTCTTCTCATTCTCCTGATTTACACTGTTTCCAAGCCATTCGATATATGCCGCTTCACAGGGAATCAGTTCCTCTCCCTCATCATTAATCAGCCCAACAAAATCCAGGCCAGGATCTGATTGATTTACCAGAATATATCCGTTTCCCAATGATCGCACGATATCGTCATAACCGCACACAGAAAGTGATCCGCTCTCCGATACCACATAATATTTATCCTCATATTTTAATGTCAGAACCCCTCTTCTCACCTGCATGCCGTCCTGATCCGCAATTGATCCGGTTTCCTGCAGCGTGTATCCCCCAAATGTCTCCTTTTCTCTCCATGAGGCGATCTCGCTTCCTTCTGAATCGGAAACGGTCTCTGTTTCTATTATTTCCTCATCTTTATGATTAACTTCGTCTGCTACCTCAGAAGCCATCTCATTTTCTTTTTCGGTTATTTTGTAAATAAACCAGTTCTCTCCCTGCCTTGCATACAAATATCCGGCTTCAGATTCTATATTCGCATACGAGTAATCTGATTCTATTTTCGCATACAAATAATCCAACAGCTGTTTCCCTGTATAAAGATCATATACGCCCCACTTTCCACTGACATCAGACATCGCCGCGATCAGCCCAGTTCCAAGAGAAACCGTCAACTCTCCTTCCAGTTGCAACGAGAAAGCCTTGTCCTTCAGCACCAACGCCTTTGAACCGTCCGTCACACAGGCTTTGGATGGTAGATTGTCCAGATTTTCCGCCACAATGCCGTCCGGCCCCGCCAACATATAGGATTCACCGCTCTTCGTATAATAATATCCCTTTCCAAGCGAATAAAAACTGTTATCTGAAGACGCAAGAACATTTCCCTTCAAGTCAATCAGTGCATAACCGTCATCTTCCGTCCAGATACTGACAACCCCATATTGCTCTTCCTCGATGTATCGGTACGAAGCAGGCAATACCTGATCTCCCTTCCTGTCCACAAGGCCATATTTCCTATCTTGATATGTTTTGATCAATCCGCTCGTACTCTCCATCAAAGAAAGATCCGCTATAGAACGGAATAAAAATGTCCCTTCGTCATCATACACCTTATAAGAATTTTCATTCCAAATCATAAGGTAGCCGTCTCCTATATACGGCGTTTCTTTTAATTCCAATCGTACATTCCCATCATCGTCATAAAGCTTCGTAATTCCTTCTGCGTCAACAACGGTAAAACCGGATCCACACGCCTTTTCCTCGGGATTTGTGATTTCACCGACATCAACAAACCGCTTATTTTCAACATCATAAATTCTGGCATATCCCGTATGCATCGTTGAAGTGGCCGGAATTCCCACTATTGCATCAGGTTCCTCAAGCTCATCGCAATCCGGATAAGTTTCAGAATTCATTCTGATCTTAGGAAGCCAACTTCCCTCATAAAAAAAACATTCTGACGGATCTGTCGTTTCCCCGGTATCATATACCACCTTCAGATATCTCTTCTCAGCCTCCTTGTTTACACTGTTTTCAAGCCATTCTATATAAGCTGCTTCACAGGGAATCAGTTCCTCTCCCTCGGCATTAATCAGGCCGACATAATCCAGACCGGGATCCGATTGATTTACCAGAACATACCCATTTCCCAATGATCGAATGATATCATCATAGCCGCTCGCAGAGAGTGTTCCGCTCTCCGATACCACATAATATTTATCCTCACGTTTTAATGTCAGAACCTCTCTTCTCACCTGCATGCCGTCCTGATCCACAATGGATCCGGTTTCTTCGAGCGTGTATCCCGCAAATTCACGCGCAGATTTCGTTTCTATCGTTTTCTCCTCTTTTGGGTTGACAATATCCAACACATCGGGAACCATCTCATCCACTTTTTCAAGAAGAGAGCTCTGTCCATTCTCTATGACATGTTCTATGACATTCACCATGCCCCGTTCCAACCCGCATCCGGACAGCGCACAGGCAATCACACACGCGACGCCTATATTCACAATTCCTTTCATCTTCAGGTTCTCCTCCATTATAACTCCTTTGATGCGTTCAGCGATAAATCGGATTGATCTTATAAATAAACCAGTTCTCTCCCTGCCTCGCATACAGATATCCATCTCCGGACTCGATTTTCGCATACGAATAATCTAGCAGCTGTGTCCCTGTATAAAGGTCATATACGCCCCACTTTCCACTGGTATCAGACATCGCCGCGATCAGCCCGGTTCCAAGAGAAACCGTCCGCTCTCCCTGCAATTGCAACGAAAAGGTCTTGTCCTTCAATACCAACGCCGTTGAACCGTCCGTCACACAGGCTTTGGATGGTAGATTGTCCAGATTTTCTGCCACAATGCCGTCCGGCCCTGCCAGCATGTAGGACTCGCCGCTTTTCGCGTAATAATATCCCATTCCAAGTGAAGTAAAACTATCCTCCGAGGACGCGAGAACATTTCCTTCCAGATCAACCAACGCATAACCGTCATCTTCCGTCCGGATATTGACAACCCCATATTGCTCTTCCGTGATGTTTCGGTACGAAGCAGGCAACACCTGATTTCCATTCCTGTCTACAAGTCCCCATTTCTCATCTTTATATATTTTGATCAATCCACTCGTACTCTCCATTAACGAAAGCGGAGCGGCAGAGCTGAACAAAAATGTCCCTTCGTCATCATATACCTCATAAGCATTCTCATCCTGCGCGATAAGGTATCCGACTCCTACATCCGGTATTTTTTTCCATTTCATCCGCACAGTCCCATCCGCGCCATAGAGATTTGTCGTTCCGTCCGCGTCGACAAGCGTAAAACCGGATCCGCACGCCTTTCCCTCGTGATTTGTGATTTCATCAACGTCAACGAATTGTTTATTTTCAACGTCATAAATTCTGGCATAGCCCGTATACATCGTTGAAGTGGTCGGGATACCAAGCATTGCACTCGGTTCCTCAATATCCTCGCAGTCCGGATAGCTTTCAGAACCGATTCTGATCAGGGGAAGCCTTTTCCCTTTATAGAAAAAACACTCCGATATATCTGTCGTTGTCCCGGTTCCGTATACCACCTTCAGATATCTCTTCGCGTCCTCCTGATTTATGCTGTTTTTAAGCCATTCGATGTAAGCGGCTTCACAGGAAATCTGTTCCCCTCCCTCGACATTGACCAGGCCAACAGAATCCAGATCGGGATCCGATTGATTTACCAGAACCCACCCGTTTCCCAATGACTGAATGATCTCATCATAACCGCGGGCGGAAAGAGATCCGCTCTCTGATACCACATAATATCCATCCTCACGTTTTAACGTCAGAATTCCATTTTTCACCTGCATGCCGTCCTGATCCGCAATCGTTCCTGTTTCCTCCAGCTTGTATCCCATAAATGTCGGATGTAGCGCTGAGGATACGGAAACCGATCTGGTTTCTGCTTCAGACTCGGCTTCCTCTTCTGCTGCTTGTTCCGCTTCTTGTGTTACCGGTTGCGCAGAGAATACGACGGTTTCTGTTTTCATCTCCGGCCGGTGATCCGTCGGTCGTCTCTGGCTCAAAATGAGAACGCCCGAAATGACGATGACTGACACGGACGCCGCCGCGATCTGCCGAAACGCCAAAATCCTGTGATGCCGCTTTAAAGCGCTGTACGTTGTGGAAAGCATCGGCGCTGCAATGCGCAGCAGCGCATCTCTTTTTAAACGAGACAATACCTCCCTGCGATTCTTCCCTCTCGCATCCGCCGCCAAAACCATATCGGTTCCCTTTTGCCCCTGAAGCTGAGGCGGAAAAGACTCAGCCGGTTCGCCTCCGGTCAGCACAGCGAGAATCCGGGAGCGGTCATGATATTCCAGAAAGGTGTCGATTTCCAGTCTCACCCAGGATGACCTGGGCGTGTCCGGCGAACAAATCACAATCAGCCATTCTGAATTCTTTAATACCGTCCGGATCTGTTCTCCAAAATCTGCGCAGCTTGACAGCTCTCCTTCATCCACAAATACATGCCGGAAAGACCGGCTCCCTGTCCCCGTACCCATGCTCTTCGGCGCGCGAAAATGCTCCAGCCTTTTTCGAAGCACCCTGGCAACCTCGCTGTCAATCGGTCCGTGCTTATAGCAGACAAACGCATCATACGCAGACAGTTCCAGATTATTCTGGTTCGGCTGCAGTGCGTTCAGAAAGGATCTGACGTCCTCAAGCATCTCATCCACCGAGTGATACCGTTCGGACGGATCGATTTTAAGCGCACGGGCGATAATCGTCTGCATCCGTTCCTGCAAATGTGCCGGGCAATCAATCTTTCTTAATTTAAACCGCGACAGATACTTCCCTGTCTGGTTGCTTAACAGAGCATTCGCGCTGTATTTGCTTCCCGTCAGCAAATACAGAATCAGACAACCCACAGAGTAAAGATCCGCCTCCGGCCCGAGTCGAAGCGAGCCATCATTGTGCAAAAGAATTTCCGGAGCAGAAAATCCTTCTGTCGTGAATATCACACGGTCGGCAATGCGCTCCGTTTTCCCGTGTACCATTGCGCGAGCCGAACCAAAATCAATCATCGTCACAAGGCTGCTCTCATCATCCAGTGCTCCCTTGATAAATACGTTTCCGTCCTGGATATCGAGGTGCAAAAAACCCGCCTCATGAATCTCACGCAGGGCAAACAGAATCTGCCGAATCACATGAAATGTCTGAAGCGGGGTAAATGATTGATATTCCTCCATATAAGAATGCAGAGAACGCCCTTTGGAGGCCAGTGATTCCATCACGGTAACCGTATTCCTGACCAGGGTCGGCTCCTGCCCTGGCACGGCGAGAATCAGCTGCTCCGCCGATTCAAGCACCGGCAGAATCCGCGAGCCTGTCCGGTAAATCCACTGTGTAATCGCCTGCTCGTCAAGCTGCAGCCTTTTTACACATGCCAGATAAAACGCATCCGCCTCGCTCCGGGTTTCCGGCACAATTTCCCCCTGCTCGTCTCGAATGAAACGGTGTCCCAGCGACGACGGATAACACTCCTTCAGCGCATAGATCATTCCGTCACAGTCCAGCCTGTCGCCATGCGTCACATACCGCTTTGCCGGATAGATCAGAGAACCGCCGCCGCGTCCGATCGGATCGCCGGTGATTTCATACAGACTTCCACTGTCAAACTGCAGCTGCGTTCCTGTTTTCAGATACGTTCTTTTTTCTTCCATACTATTTCATACCCGCCCCAATTCTTTTGTTGGTACGATTATAGTATATTTATCTGCAAATGTTAAGAGGATTCTTCGCGATTTCCGTCAATCATTATGCAACTTGCGTCATCCACAGCCACAAATTTCTCCATATATGTGCGGATATCCTCCGGATTTCGGGAGAGCAGGATTTCTCTCGCACGACGCTGGATATTTCTCCCCTTACAGATGCAGTCCGCTCCATCGGTCATCAGCAAAATCCGCCGGTAATTCTGAAGGTTGCCAAAATAAATCCTCAGGTGCGACAACGCCTGCGGCGAAGTGGTCAACCAGGTATACTGAGCGGAGACGCCGGTGTCGGGGACGCTGATGATTTTCATCGTCCCATCCCGCAAAACCCCGATTCCGCAGCCGTCTCCCAGATGCGCCAGCACATAATTGCCGGACTTTTTTTCCAGAGCAATCCCGAGCAACGTAGAGGAAAACGCATCCCTGCCCACACCATATTGCTCTGCCAGCAAATCAATCCGCTCGCGGATTCTCCGGATGAATCTAAACTGAATTTCATCCGGATACGGATATTGCATCAATGAGGTAATCCCCGCCTTCTCCAGATAATTCGCTGCCACGAGAAGGCTTTCCCTGGCTCCAGTCAGGCTGTGCGACATGCCGCTCTGACCGTCCGCGACTCCGCAGAAGACAAAATCCGAATGGCTGCTTTCGTACACGTACACCGCATCGTCTCCCGGCTCGCCCCGCATGAAATGTCTCTGCCCCACCCGGCTGACCATCGTCACCTCCACTTGCGGCAATTGTTTCGACCGATCCATATTCCTCTCCCATCGTCAAAAGTCCGAATTCAGATAATCGCTGATATCCAGCGCATTCCCGTCCTCATCCTCCAGATACACGGAAATCTTTTTGTTTTTCGGGATTTCACCAATCGTCGTGTTTTCGTCGACTCCGGTTCCCTGCCTGACGTAAATGGCATCTTTGCTCAATCCTTTATAGGTGGTTACATATCCGTTTCCATGATCAATCATAACCACACCCGCCGATTTATCCACCTTCGTCACGATTCCTTCTGAATGAGCATAGACATGATTATAACGAATCGCGTCACTCTTCTTCCACTTGAACTCCACATACGGATGGGAATTCTTGAATTTGGATGAAATTCGGGAAGACGCATCCGCCAGTATCCTGCCGTTAAAGTCGCGGGAATCGTTGGTCACATATCCCGCCCCGTCATCCCTCGTTCCAAAATTGCCGTTGATCACAACCACCGTCGCGCTGCTCTCTGCCTGAACCTCAAATCTCTTCTCAATCACCGTATCAATTTTTGACCCGATATGTGCGGATACATAATAGCGATATTTCCCTTCTTCCAGAGCAGAAAAGTCAAAGCCGCCCGCCAGTTCGGCCAGATCATACGTATACGTATACGGCGTCACCTTTTCATATCCATAAGACGCGCCTGTCTTTGTCGACTTCAATTCAACGATAATCTGTGTAATCGGATAGTTTGCCTGAATCACGCCGTTCAACTGATAATTGGTTCCCTCGGTTACCATATCCGGAATTTCTTCATGATTCTCCAGGGAATATTCCAGCCGCTCCAGATATGCCATCTTAAAATAATCCTCAAACAGCTCCCTAGTCGTTCCGGACGCGTCCGTCGCCTTTACCGTAAAGCAATATCCCGCTCCCGCCCACGTCAGACGGCTGGTGTCAAAATAGCTCAGATCCAGATCTTCCAGATTCACCGTTTTCCCACTGGTCGGATATTCCTTTGTATAATGCTTCTCTCCCAGATATGTAACTTTCAGGTCAATTTCCACCGAGATGATCTCATAATTTGAGGTAATCGTCCCGGTTAATGGAATGGAACTCCCCACTTCATAGCTGCCGGAAATCGTCTCATGATTGGAGATCGAAAGCTGCGAGCTTTCTGCGCGAACGCTTCCCGATCCATTTTCCTGCATTGAAGCGTTTTCCGTCCTCTTCGCTGTCTCAGGCACAGAAGAAACCGCCGCGTTACCGACTGACGAGCTGTTTTTCTCCTTATTGCTATCGGTCGTCTCGCTCGTCTCATTTTTTGAAGCATGGCTTCTGGATACGGTTGTAGCGGAATTGCTGCTGACCACGGATGCTTTCTCTGCACCGGCATCCCATTTTCCGTTTTCATCCACCCAGTCATCTCCAACCCACTGACTCCTTGCCACGGCTCCATCGTCACGGAAGTAATACCAGCTTCCATTGATCTGGTTCCAGCCTGTGGCCATGGCTCCACTCTCCGTACAATAATAAGTATTATCAATCCAACCGGTTCTCATATATCCATTTTCATCAAAACAGTACCATGCATCTCCGGTGTGCTTCCAGGCATTCGCCGGATAGCTTCCATCCTCATTATCATACCACCATCCCACCGAATCCTGCCTCCATCCGGCAAACGCACTTCCCGTCCCGCCCAGCAAAAGGATGGCAGATACTCCCGCAATCATCCCGGCCTTTTTCCATCTCATTTTCAGAACACTTCTCTTCATGACCAATTCCTCCTTGATTTCTGCGTTAAAAAATGTGGCAGAGTGTTTTTCATCTCTGAATACACTCTACCACATTTTTCCGAGTCAAAGTTTTAAGGGAAAACGCATGCGGATCAACGGGATTCCCGGTTTATCTTATAGATTTCCCAGGTGTCTCCCAACCTCGCAAAAAGGTAATCGTCGCCACCTTTTATCTCACTGTACATATAATCTAACAATTTCTTTCCTGTAAACAAATCAAACACTCCCACTTTTCCGGAAGAATCCGATTGAACAGCGATAATTCCGGTGCTCAACTGCGTTATCTTATCCCCATCCAGTTGCAAGGAAAACTCTTTTTCGCTCAAAACCAGAGCTTTTGTTCCATCCACAACACACGCTTTGTTGGGATATTGCTCCAAATCTTCCATAATGATTCCTTCCGGACCAACCAGCATATAGGTATCATCAGCACATTTTGAATAATAATATCCGGGTTCCAACATATTAAACTCATTATCAGAAGACGCGATCACTGTTCCATTCAAATCTGTCAGTTGATATGTATTATCCTTTAAGCGCACCTGTACCATTCCATAGATTTCCCGAATGGTTTCATACGCCCCTGGCAAGACCATATTACCTTCCATATCCAAAAGAGAAAATCCTCCCCCTTCTTCTGCTCTTTCCAGGAAACGACTTGTGCTTACCACCCGGGCCAACATTTTCGCTGAAGAAAAAGCCAAAGAGCCCTTTTCATCATATACTTCATAGGAACCTGCATCATGCGTAATCACATACCCTTTCCCCGCATTACTGCTCCAATATTTATCTGTTTTCATCAAAATATTTCCATTCGCATCATAGAGATACGACATTCCATCGTCATCAGTAATCATCAGATTATCACCGCTTACTTCTCCCTCATTGTTTGTCATCTTAATATTACTGACAAATTGATGTTCTTTCGTGTCATAAATGGTCGCATAACCAGTATATAACGTATCGTCTTCATCTGGGGAAATTGCTATCATTCTATCCGTCACGAACAAAAACGCTTCATCCTTGTCTTCCGTTTTTTCCAGAGCATATGTTACCTTTAAATAACGATTTTCTTCCGAAAAATCATTCGTCGAAAAAATCGAACGCATCCATTCGATATCTGCGGCTTCACAGGGAATCAATTGTTCTCCGTTTTCATCTATCAGACCTTTTGAATTTAACTCTGTATCAGAGTTTCTCACAGCAAAAAATCCATTTCCCAAATAACTGACGTCATAATAGCTATCTGTCAGGATTTCCCCTTTACCGGAAACCAGTTGAAATGCATTGTCTTTATTTATTTTTATGTAATTAGAAAGCACCGTCATGCCTTGTTGAGATTCAATTTCTCCTGTCTTCTCCAAGGTATATCCGATAAATTTCTTTGAACCTTCTCCCGACAGATCAACGGCAACCGCCTGCGATACCTGCGCAACATTTTCTGTGGAAGCTTCCTCCGCTGTCTCTGAAGCATATTCCGTCACAGCTACCTGTACTTCCTCTGTAGATTCCTCCGTTTCAGCCTCAGAATCTTCGCTCACAATATTCTCTAATTC
>JAJQCO010000248.1 GCA_021202655.1 Clostridiales bacterium
CATACAAATTTCTTTCCGTCCTTCCACGCAGCGCGGGTTTTATTTTTAGCCAAAAGAGCCTGGTTTATTCAAAACTATGAACTACAGGATCTGTCGCCGGCAGCTTCTTCCGTATGCTACGGCAAAAAAAGAGACACAGCCCGCCTCGGCCATGTCTCTTTTCCTGTCGTATTTTTCGTCAACCGTCCGGCTGGCGCATCCGTCTTCCGGGAAACGATTATTTCGATTCCCCTTCTCCTTCTGCCGGAGCCTCTTCCTCAGGCAGAGAAGAATTGTGCGGCAGCGTGACCATGAGAACCACGCTGTCCGGACTCGTGTGCAGCTCCACATCCTGATCCGAAGCAATCGAAAGATCCTTCACCTTGACTACGTCGCCCACCTTCAGATTGGCGGCGTCGATCTCCACAGTCTCAACCAGGGCAGATGGAAGCGCCGTATATGCGATCTCCTCCAGCACCTGCTGAATCACAGCGCCCTGCACCTTATCATGATTCAGGATGACAACCTCGGCTACGGAATGGACCTTTTCTCCGCTTACCAGCGCCTGGAAATCCATCTCTTCGATCTTTCTCTTCATCGTATTGTATGCGATGTCCTTGACCAGGACATTCATCTTCTGCCCTTCCAGGTCAAGAATCAGCTGACTTCCTTTTCTCTTCGTTTTAAACAGGCGTTCCGCCTCTCTCTCGGAAATCTTCACCGGAATGGAATGTTCAATCTCACGGCCGATAATATTGCCGGTCACATATCCTTCCCTTCTCAGCTTCTTCGCTTTAACTGACATGTCTCTCTTCTCAGCTTTTAAAGTATCCATGTTATCTCTTCCTCCAAACTCTGATCATGCAAATATCTTTGCCAACTGCTATATCTGTATTATAACACGCCATTTTTCAAATGATTAACCAAAAAATTCTTTATTTGCACGTCTGTTTTGGACGATTTTCACGAAGAAGAGAGGTCATTCTCCCTTTTTTATCTGACGCAGCTCCTCCGCCCGGCTTCGCAGCTTCCGCGCGGCCTGCTCCGGATCCTCCGCCAGCATCAGCGCCCGCACGACGGCAATCCCATCCACCGGAATGCCCTCCAGCACGCCGCAGTTTTCCGCATCCAGCCCGCCGATCGCCGCCACCGGGAGCTGCACCTCGCGGATGATGTCCGCAAGTGTGGTCACCGGCGTCAGCACCGTAGTTACCTTCGTCGCAGTCGGGAACATCGCGCCGCCTCCCAGATAATCCGCCCCCTGCGCCTTCTCATCCAGCGCCCAGGGAACAGTCTTTGCCGTCGCGCCGATAATGTAATCCGGCCCCAGAATTTTCCTCGCCACAGACACCGGCAGATCCGCCGCTCCCAGATGAACGCCCGCAGCGCCGCACGCCTGAGCGATATCCACACGGTCGTCTATGATAAGCGGAATTTCATAACGATCCGTGATCGCCTTGACCTTACAGGCCAGCTCATAATATTCCCGGCTCGTCCGGTTCTTCTCACGCAGCTGTACAAGCGTCACACCCCCGCGGCATGCCGCCTCTACCCGACGCAGGAATTCCGGTTCTTCATGGTAAGAGCTGTCTGTCACCAGATACAGCGACAAATCAAATTTCGGTTTCATAAGATAACTCTCCTTTTCTTTTTCGCCTGCCGCGCCACACGCTTCTGCTCCGGCGTCTGTATTTTGACTGCTTTCTTACTCTTCCTGTCGCAGCGGACACCTGATGATCCGTGCCTCCCGCCGGAGCATCTCATCTGCAAGCTGGTAGACTGCGTCCAGAAGCTCCGCCCGAAAGGATCCCGGCCCCCGGCTGCGCCTGGCTGCCTCTTCTCCCGCCAGGCCAAAGATGGCGCAGGCCTGAACCGCCGCCAAAAACGGCGGCGCCACGGAAAGCCAGGTCGCTGTCAGGGCTCCCAGCATGCACCCGGTTCCGGTCACACGGCTCATCAGAGGATGGCCGTTTGCCACCAGGACGGCATGCTCTCCGTCCGTCACCAGATCCTCTTCTCCGCTAACCAGCGCCACCGTGTGATGTTCGCGCGCAAAGCGGGCAAATATGTCGAGAAAATCGACGGACCTTGTCCGTCGATCCGCCTCTGTCAGATCTACTCCCCGCACCTTTGCCTCCAGACCGCAAAGCACCTTCCACTCGCTTAAATTTCCCTTAATCACGGAAGGGGCAGATTCCCGTATCAGCGCCCGGGCATAATCCAGACGAAGGGGACTGGCTCCCACTCCCACGCAGTCCAGAAGACTCGGAATCCCATGCTCATGCGCGCAGGCAGCAGAAATCCGCATGGATTTTAACCGTGCGTCTGTGATATTTCCCAGGTTCAATGCCAGCGCGTCGGCCGTCCGTGTGATTTCCTCCACCTCTGCCGGGTGCTCTGCCATCATCGGCTGCGCCCCCATCGCCAGGATCAGATTCGCACAGTCATTGATCGCAATGGGATTGGTAATACAATGAATCAGGCGGGACCGCCCGGTCAGGGCGGTCCTGTCAAAAAAATCAGATTCCATGAACAGCTTCCTTTCGGCTGGAAACATAGTAGGTAACGGCGCCTATCAGGAACAGACAGAGGACGATCATCGGCAGCATATCAAAAAAAGCGCCGGTCAGTCCAAAGAAGGATTTGAGCGCTACCTTCACCGCAAGCCAGGCAATCATCCCCACCGCGGCGATCGCCAGCGCCTCGCCGGCCGCGCTGACCGGCGTGTCAAATACCTTCGCCCCCAGCTGCGCCTGCATCTGGAACAGCATTCCGTTTCTCGCAAGCTGCTTTAACAGCAGGAAGGCCACGCTTCCGCCGATCAGCGTGCCGCAGATAAAGGACGGCACATAATAAAACAGCGTCAGTCCTTCATAGCCCCAGAGCAGCGTCATCACCGGCGTCGAGACAATCGCGCCGATAATACCGGTTCCAAAAATCTCTCCCAGCACACCGAAGATCAGGCGGCCGCCGGAGGCACGGTAAAAGACGCCCGAAAAGAACGCGCCGAAAATCGCGCCGGTTAGCGCAAGCGGCGGAATTCCCATAAAAATCATCCGCAGGATGCCGATCACGGTCGCACAGAGCAGAGAATACCAGGGGCCGAGCAGGACAGCGCAGACGATGTTAATCAGGTGCGCCATGGGACACATCCCTTCCACACGCAGAATCGGGGAAATGATAACTCCGAGAGCAACCAGCATAGCCAGCGTGGTCAGGCGAAGAAGTGACGAATTTCGATTCATAACAGATTCCTCTTTTCGTTTAGTCTCCGCAAAGAGGATTCGCGACTCCCCCTGCGGGAAAACCGAAGCCGCCCCAAAAGGGCAATCCATCGGTCGGTCGAGAACTCTGGTCTCCTCTCAGCCCGGCATACGGGCTCCCATCGCGCGCAGCTTTCCGGCCGGACCCAGGGAGCTCCCCCTTTGCCCGTTTCTCTTACCGAAAAGCCCGATAAAACAAAAAAGCAGATAACCGGACCCGGCGTTCTGCTTCTGTAAACTCTTGGCGTTTGATTTCCCAACGTCGGCATTATCCGAATCTGGTCATGGGTCGGAGCCGAACTCCCTCTCAGCAAATCTCTCTGCTCCCCAAATCATACCGTGCACCTGTATGCACTGCTTTTCTGCTGTCTATTCTACTTCAAAAGCAGGAATCCGTCAAGCGAAACTATCGAAATTCCTCCAGCCATACGCCCCTGTTCTCCGCAAGAGATCGGCGGACATCCAGAACCCTCTGATTCTCAGAGCCGCGGAACCTTAGTCCCAGATTCTTTTTAGCCTGGATAAACGGACCGTCCACCATCACATCGAACAGGGGGACTAATTCCCTTGTTACCTCCTGCTGCATCATCCTGCCCAGAATATCGCGGTCAAAGTCATATCCGGTAAAACACCAGATCGTCTTGTCGGGGAATTCCGCGCGCACACGCCGGACCAGAGGCAGCAGCCCGGCCTGATTTCCCGTATCCATCGGTTCCCCGCCGAGAAGCGTAAGTCCCCTGATATAATCCGGTCTGAGATACCGCATCACCTCATCCTCTTTTTCCTTCGTAAAAGGAACTCCGTAATCATAATCCCAGGCCTCTTCGTTGAAGCAGCCCGGACAGTGATGAGGGCAGCCGCTGACAAACAGAGACACCCTGACTCCCGGCCCGTTTGCAATATCCATCGGCTTGACTGCTGCAATATTCATCTTCTGCTCCTTCCTTTTTTTACCCTGCTCCGTTCCCATACAGCGAGAGCGGCAGCTCCAGGCTGTGCGCCTCCAGAAGCTCCCGGTCACGGAGAATCTCGTCGGCCGGTCCGTCCGCGATCAGCCTCCCCCGGTCGAGCAGGATCACCCGGCTGCAGGTATCCAGCACAAAATCCAGATCATGCGAGGCGATGATCTTCCCCGCCTCCAGCTCATTGATCAGCCGGATCAGGTTTCTGCGGTTTTTGGGATCAAGCGCCGCGGAGGGCTCGTCCATCAGGATCAGCTTCTGATCCATGGCGAGAATTCCGGCGATCGCCGCCAGCTTTTTCTGCCCGCCCGAAAGCTGATAGATATGCCGGTCGCGCTGCTCCTCCATCCCTACCCGGCTCAGAGCCTCCATCGTACATGCCTGCACCTGCTCCTCTGCCAGGCCATAATTGCGCGGGGCAAAGGACACGTCCGCATAGACCGTCGGCATAAACAGCTGGCTGTCTGAATCCTGGAATACATAGCCGACTCTTCTGCGGATCTCCTTCAGGTTTCCCCTGTCCACATCCAGTCCATAGACCTTCAGGCTTCCTCGGTAAGAGAGCATCAGACCGACTAACAGCTTTAACAGGGTCGATTTCCCCGCGCCGTTTCCCCCGATAATCCCCACGGCCTCTCCCTCACGGATCGAAAAGGAAATCATGGAAAGCACATCCCTCGCCTGCGTCGGCTGCACGCTCTCATAGGCAAAGGTCAGCTCCTGCGCCTGAACGACGCTCTCACTCATCTCTCCCGTCATCCCTTTACCGCCTTTCCGCCAGGCGGTTGATCTGCGTCGCAATGTATCCCGCGCCGTATCCGTTATCAATATTCACAACCGAAATCCCGTTGGCACAGGAATTGATCATCGTCAGGAGCGCAGACAGTCCGTTCATACTGGCGCCATATCCGATCGAGGTCGGAACCGCAATCACCGGCTTGTCCACCAGACCGCCGATCACGCTGGCCAAGGCCCCTTCCATGCCTGCGATCGCAATCACGCAGTTTGCGCGCTGAATCTGATCCAGCTTCGAGAGCAGGCGATGCAGCCCGCTGATTCCCACATCATAGAAGCGCTCTACATGAGAGCCAAAATATTCCGCAGTCTGAGCAGCCTCCTCCGCCACCGGAATATCTGACGTCCCTGCGGTACACACCGCGATACTGCCAATGGATTCCTTATCCGCGCGGTCAATCCGGATAATCCGCGAAACCGGGTCGTAGACAGCCTCGGGACAGACAGTCCTGACCCGTTCATACTGCTCTGGAGTCGCCCGCGTGCCCATGACCTCGCCCTCTGCCTGATACAGCTTTTCAAAGATCTGAACCAGGTATTCATCCTTCTTTCCGGCGCAGAAAACGACCTCCGCGAAGCCGGACCGGACCTTCCGATGCAGATCAAGCTTGGCAAAGCCAAGCTCTTCAAACGGCTGCTTCTTAAGCTGGCTCTCTGCCTGCTCGACAGAAACCGTTCCGGCCTTCACGCCCTCCAGCAATTCTTTTACATCCATATTCATCCTCTTACTCTGCGAACCTCCTGGCCGATCCCCACTTCTGTCAGCGGGCGCATCCGCTTTTTGGAAGGCATGACTTCTCCTTCTGATACGACCCAGTAATCAGGTCATATGCCTCACCGTAAGAAAGCCCATGCTCCCGGCACAACCGGACGACGCTCTCATACTCCGGATAGCAGCGGATCATAGTATCCCCATCCGTCTCCTCCGAAGAATGCGGCAGCTCACATATCTTGACGGTCGCCTCGCCAAACGGCGTCTGAACCGTCTCAAGACGCCGGGCAAGGATCGTGCGCTCCATCCGGTTCCTGCGAATTCCAATCGTCGTCGTCTCCCGGAATATAATATCCTCCATCGCCGGAATCTTCTCTCTGTCACAAAGGACGCTCAGCATATACGCCGGGCGATTCTTCTTCATGTATACCGGGATATAAAACACATCTCTCGCGCCGGCTTCCAGCAGCCGGTTCATCACATAGCCGAAATTTTCGCCGCTCGCGTCGTCCACATTGCTTTCCAGCTTCCAGATTTCATCATCGCGCGAAGCCTCGCATGCTGTGTCACGAATCAGGAAGGCACGCAATAACCCCGGTCTCTGGTAATCCCGTTTCCCGGCTCCCAGGCCAAACCGCTCCACAACAAACTCCTGTGGCAGCCGGTCCGACGTACACACCGCCGCCGCAATCGCGGCGCCGGTCGGCGTCACATATTCGCCCTGCATGCCGGTCATACGCAGCTTCAGGCCATGCGCCGCCACAATATTCGTCACCGCCGGAACCGGCACCGGCAGAATTCCGTGGGCACAGCGGATTGATCCGCCTCCCTCGCAGAGAAATGGCACAATCACCTCACCGATTCCCAGATTATCCAGACAGACCGCGGTCGCCACAATATCAACAATCGAATCCACCGCGCCCACCTCATGGAAATGCACGGTATCCAGCGTCTCCCCGTGCGCCTTCGCCTCAGCCTCGCCGAGAATCTCAAAAATATGGAGCGCCGTCTCCTTCGCGCGCCCGGAAATGGAGGAACGTCCGATAATCTCCCGGATCTCCCGCATCCCCCGATGCTCGTGATGATGGGAATGCCCGTGCTCATGGCTGTGCCCTTCCCCATGTCCATGGCCGTCTTCTGCCGTCTCGCCCTGCTCCTCTGAATGCGCATGGCTGTGGGAAGAATCATGAGAAGCATCCCCGTCTCCCGGATGATGATGCTCATGAATGTGCTCGTGCGCCGTCCCATGCAGATACGCCATATCGTGATCGTGATTCTCATGCTCATGATCAAGGATCACGCTGAAGTCACAGGCGTCCAGGCCGGATTTCTTCACCCGTCCGATCCTTATCTCAAATCCGTCAATCGGAAGACTGGCAAGCGCGTCGCGCAGCGCCTGCTCATCCGCCCCCAGATCCAGGAGCGCCGCGACGGTCATATCCCCGCTGATTCCGGTTTCGCATTCCAAATATAACTGATGATTTTTATTCATGAATTTTCCTGTCTCCCTGTCAGATACTTAAAAACATTCTACCCTTTTTCCCTTATAAAAGCAAGACGCATCGCAAAAATATAAAAAACAGGGAAAGCCTGCGCCAGACAGAAGCTTTCCCTGTGATATCTCTGTTCTCTCCCGTGAAACGGGTACGTCCGTTGATCCGGCGTTTGCCGATCACCGATCCTTTACCGGCGCACCTGCCCGATAAAAATTCTCTCGCTCTGCCTGTCCAGAACGGCCAGCAGCACATTGCCAAGGACACCGATCGCAAGCACCTCGCCGACTCCGACCGTCAGCATGGTAAACGGGATCGTATAGGGGGTTCCGTAGGCATACTTTAACACCCACGGGACAATCACCGTGTTTGACAGAATCGGCGGCACGCAGACCAGCCACTTTGACTTTCGCACCGCGTAGGAGCCGACCGCCCCGATGAGCGTTGCCACACTGCCGAAGACCACATCCATGGCCGCGCTTCCCATCAGCAGATTGGAGAGCAGACAGCCGACCGTCACACCGGGAATCGCCGCCGGTGTAAAATACGGCAGGATGCACAGCGCCTCAGAAATCCGAAACTGGATCGGCCCGGAGGCAATCGGTTCAATCATCAGGGTGAGCGCCGTGTAGATCGCCGCGATCATCGCGCCATAGGTAATCAGATACACTCGTTTCATATTCAGTTCTCCTTTAGTTTTATTTTAGGTCAGGAAGGTCTCGAACTGACCGTTATATTTTGTCGGAAGGCCCTTAAACACGGGCTTTTCAGACTGTGAGAGTATACCATATAATATCCGGGAAAGCAAGGAAAGTATCAAAAAAGTACAAAATTGGGAAATGCCCGCCTACAGAGTAAAATTTCATCCGGAAATTGACGTTTGAAAGAATTTATCATACGATATAACTGTCTATTACGATTAAGAAAGTCAGGAATACAAAATGAACAAATCGATTCTTGTAATTGGCTCCACCTGTGTGGATCTGATTATCAATATTGACCATCTTCCGGTGACGGAAGAGGATATCCACCCGTTCAGCCAGACGATGGCATTGGGCGGATGTGCGTTTAATGTTGCCAACATGCTCCGACAGACGGACGCCGATTTCACATTCGTCAGCCCGGTGGGGAGCGGAATGTATGGAGATTACGTGGAAAAATGCCTGAAACAGAAGGGCTTTCCCATCCATGTGAAGCTTCCGGAGGAAAACGGCTGCTGCTACTGCCTGGTGGAGGCGGGCGGCGAGCGCACCTTTATGTCCGTTCATGGTGTGGAATACAGCTTCCGCAAAGAATGGATGGAGCCGTTTCACATATCGGACTACGGTATGGTTTATATCTGCGGCCTGGAGGTGGAAGAACCGACCGGGGAAATTCTGGTGTCATGGCTGGAGGAACATCCCGGGCTGCAGATCTTTTTCGCCCCCGGCCCGAGGGTGGCTCATATTGATCCGGATCGGATGAAGCGTCTGTTTGCCCTGTCACCGATTCTCCACATCAATCAAACCGAAAGCCGCATCCTGTCCGGTTGCGAGGAGATAGCCGAGGCCGCATACCGGATCCGGGAAACCACCGGCAATACTGTGATTATCACGCTCGGCCCGGACGGCGCCTGCTGCCTGGAGAAGACCGGAGAACCATACCTTGTACCCGGCAAAAAGGTCATAGTCGTGGATACCATCGGCGCGGGGGACGCCCATATCGGAGCCCTTCTCTCCGGCCTGCAGAAAGGGAAAAGCATGCGATCCGCCATCGAAGGGGCCAATGAAATCGCTGCACAGGTGGTCTCTGTCAGGAGCGCCTCCTCTGCTATAATCCGTACGTGATCGCCGCATAGGCGTCCACAATTCCGCCGGACGCCAGCTTTCCGGCGAGTCCGTCCACCTGCCTGGCCGACGAGAGGATCGCGTTCCTGACGTCGGCTAACGTCAGGTCTGTACGGCAGGAATACACCAGAGCCGCCACGCCGGTTACCATCGGCGCCGCCATGGACGTGCCTGACATGAAGCCGTAGCCTCCGCCTGTCGTTGTGCTTAAAATGTAGGTTCCTGGCGCCGCGACATCCACGCCTGTAGCGCCGAAATTTGAGCTTTCGTCCAGCGATCCGTCAAACATCAGATTCGCTACCGAGATGATGTTATCGCTGTCAAACGAGGCTGGGTATACCGGCCAGGTATCAATGTCATAGCCGATCCCGGCGCTGTCTCCGTTCCCGGCTGAAATCACAAACAGCATGGAAGAATTCTCAATCGCCTCCTTCAGCTGCTCGCTGTAGCCGACGGCTCCCAGGCTCAGGTTGCAGATGTCCGCGCCGTTCGCCTCGGCATATTGGATCGCCTCAATGATGCTGTCTGCCGTGCCATAGCCTGCTTCCGTGCCAAGCGCCTTCAATACCATGATTTTTACCACATCCGAATCTGCAATTCCGGTCGTCCCCGTCCCGTCCCAGGCCGCAGCGATCGTCCCTGCTCCGTGTGTCCCGTGATCATCCTCGCTTCCGGCATACACTTCATTCGTATTCGAAAAGAAATTCCATCCGTTGACGTCGTCAATATAGCCGTTTCCGTCGTTATCAATGCCGTCCCCCGGGATCTCGTCCTCATTGACCCAGATCGCATTCTGCAGCTCGGAATGTGTAATGTCTACCCCGGTATCAATCAGGGCCACTGTAACGCTTCTTCTCTCTGAAGTCGATTCATAGTATTCCCAGGCCGGTTCGATATTGATATCCGTTCCCTCCACACTGTTTGTGACGGTCTCTGTCACGTAAGCGCTCATACCATTCTCTGCCACATTCCTCCAGGAACGCTCGCCCGGCGCGCGCGTAATCGGGATCGAAAGACTGGAGGTCACACGCTGAATGTTTCCGTTATTTTTCAGTCCCCACTGATACTGATAAAGGGAACCGCCGGACGACAAATCGATCTCCGAAGAGGTGCTTCCGGTATTGCTTTCGGAACGATCCCCCGGCTCCTCCTGTGGACCGGGCTGCGGCATCATTCCCGGCATTCCGGGTCTCCAGAAGCCGCCGTCTCCCGGACCTGCCTGCGCCTCATAGATCGCCCTCGCCTCTTCATCCTGATCCGCCGCAAAGGCGGGCAGCAGATTTCCCGCCAGGAGGCTGGCCGTCAGAAGGCCGCCGATCGCTGCCCTTATCATTCGTTTTCCTCTATCTGTCTTCTGTTCGGTCCGATTTTTTATCGTCATACGCGTTTCATTCCTTTCCGAAAATAAGCACTGAAATTCCATTCGCCTTTTGTCATGCGTGTACAGCTACCCTCCCCGATTTACTTCCGCTTATTGTTTCATATTTTTGTGATGAAACTATGACATCGGATCTTAATATTCGCTGACGTTTTTATGAAAACTACGGGACCTGACACAGGCAGCTTCCTCCGTATGCTATGGCAAATCGAAAAGCAGGAAACCGATGAGCCGTCACCAGTCTCCTGCCTTCTTTTCCTTCAGACACTGTCACAGATTTTTCTTACCTGCTCCGCGCAAAGCTCCGGAAATGGCAGGACGGGAGCCGGATCCGACGGATGCCCGGCGATCAGCTTTTCCATCCATACCATGTGATACCATCGCCCGAACTTATACCCGCACTGATGAAACTCTCCCACCATCCGATATTCCATATGCTCGTGAAATCTCACGCTGGCCATGGTCAGATGCTCGTCCTCGACCGCCGGATATCCGATGCAGGCGTTCATATTCCGGATATTCTGCGCCCTGGATATCTCCTCCAGAACCGTGTACAGCTTCCTGCCGACGCCCATCCTCCTTACTTCCTCCCGCAGATAGATGGTCGTCTCGACTCCCCAGGCATACGCCGCCCTCCCGACAAAGGGTCCCGTATACGCATACCCGAGAAGCGCTCCGTCCTGCTCCGCGACGAGATATGGATATCTTGCCAGCGTCCGTTTCATCCTGGTCTCAAACTCCTCCGGAGTGGGTACGTCATACTCAAACGTGATCACCGTCTTTTCCACATATGGCCGGTAGATTTCCAGAAGCTCCCGCACATCGTCCGTGGACGCGATCCGGATCCTGACTCGTTTCTCTTCCATTCTGCTTCCTCCCGCATTCGCGGAAGCTGCCGCCAAGATCTGGCAGATTCCGCATCAATGCCTCTATCTTACCTCAACAGAATGCAAAAGAAAAGCATCTTTTATTTTTCATACCAGCGAGTCATGGGAATCTCATTATTCACGCTGTTCGTAAACAGGATCTGATGCACATCAATGATCCCGTTCATAAAGGTAGCCGCGCAGGAGCACAGGTACAGCTCCCACATTCGCGCAAACCGCTCGTTAAACATCGCAACCACCTCGTCGCGGTGTTCCTGGAAATTATGGTTCCAGCAAAGCAGCGTGCGGTTGTAATGGCGGCGCAGGCTCTCGACGTCCACCGTATAAAAATTCTCATCTCCCGCGATGTGCATCATCTCCCGCAGGCTTGGCACGACTCCGCCCGGGAAGATGTATTTCTTGATCCAGGCGTCGCCCGGATGCTCCTTCAGGGCGCTGATAAAATGGAGCAGAAACAGGCCGCCCGGCTTCATGACCTTCCTGACGCTCTCCATAAAGATCGGATAATTGTCGCGCCCGACATGCTCTACCATGCCGACGCTCACAACTCGGTCAAACAATATCCCCAGCGTCGGAAGATCCCGGTAATCCAGCAGCCGAACCTCCAGCTTTTCTTCCAGTCCATTCTCCGCGATACGCTCCTCAAATTTTTTCTTCTGCTCCTCGCTCAAGGTGATTCCAACGCCATGGACGCCGTATTTTTTGGCCGCCTCCAGCAACAGAAAGCCCCAGCCGCAGCCAATGTCGCAGAGCGTCATGCCCTCCTTCAGATCCAGCTTCGCAAGGATCCGCTCCACCTTATTGCGCTGCGCCTGCTCAAGCGTATCGGTCTCCTCCCGGAAATATCCGCAGGAATAGCTCATCGTCTCATCCAGCCACAGCTTATAAAAATCATTTCCGATGTCATAATGCGAAGAGACCTCTTTCTTCTGATTGTCCTTGCCTGTAGAGGAGAAAATCAGCTTCTTGAGCGCGCCCGTATCCGTAGAAAACTTCCCCATCTGTCCCAGGAAATGGTTCAGAGCCGTATAAAGATCCCCCTCGATCTCCAGCTCTCCATCCATGTAGGCCTCGCCGAGTGCAATCGAAGTGCTCTTTAAAAGCATCCCCATAGATGGAATCTTGTGAAAAATCACCCGAAACGTCGGCTCACCTTCCCCAATGCGAACCGTCTCGCCTCCGACCTCCATCTCATACGGATGCGCGTCGAACCTCTCCATAAATTTAACAAATGCATGTTCTTCCAGAGTCATATCTTTTCCCCTTTCTTTCCGGTGACCCGGCGCCCGTCGGGCGTCAGAGGATGCCGTCATTTCAAACATCTAGTTTCATTTTTGCCATATTTCGGTATTCTATACTATGAAAATCCCGGAGCGCGTAAGCGCAAAGCAATCGACTTTCATTCATAATAGAACGCCGCCAGCACATTTTTGTCAATACACGACAAAAGGAGTAGTCGTTTCCCCTCTACCACAGGGCCGCACTACTCGTTTTTTACGGATGGCTATCCTGCCATCCCGCTATTCCGTCTCATGTTTGCTTTTCTATTTTAAACCTTTCCACCTGGAAATTCAATAAAGGTTCCATAAAACGATTATAAAATTTTCACGACAAACGCCGGATTACCTGCTATAATAGGGATATGAGTGCATGCAG
The DNA here is from genome assembly GCA_021202655.1 of Clostridiales bacterium. Classification (GTDB taxonomy): domain Bacteria; phylum Bacillota; class Clostridia; order Lachnospirales; family Lachnospiraceae; genus Brotaphodocola. The sequence continues at coordinate 12,952 of JAJQCO010000248.1, forward strand.
AAAAGAGAGGAGAATCATTATGTCTGAAAAAAAGGTGCCGGGAACGGGCGGCAGAAACTATATCCCGTACGAAGCGCGTTCCGGGGAGGAATCAACGGTCTATTTCACACGCGACCTTTCCGCAGAGGGCTTAAAAAGGATTTATGAGCGGGTGAATGCCGCCATGACAGGCCGTGTCGCAGTCAAGCTGCACACCGGCGAGCCGCACGGCCCCAACATCATCCCCAGATCCTGGGTACGCCATCTGATCGAAACAGATCTTCCTGAGGCTTCCATTGTGGAGACCAACACCTATTACGACGGCGACCGCTACACCACCGAGCAGCACAGAAAAACGCTGGAGATCAACGGATGGACCTTCTGCCCGGTCGATATCATGGATGAAGACGGGACTGCCATGCTGCCGATAAAGAACGGCAAATGGTTCACCGAGATGTCGGTAGGGAAAAATCTTCTGAATTACGATTCCCTGTTCGTCCTGACCCATTTCAAAGGGCATACCCAGGGAGGCTTTGGCGGATCAAACAAGAACATTGGCATCGGCTGTGCAGACGGACGCATCGGGAAGGCCATGATCCATACCACGCCGGGTTCTGACAACCAGTGGGATATCGCCAAGGAGGAATTCATGGAGCGGATGACCGAGTCCGCCAAGTCTGTGGTCGACCACTTCGGCGAGCACATCACCTTCGTCAATGTCCTGCGCAACATGTCTGTCTCCTGTGACTGCGAAGGCGTCGCCGCACAGCCTGTCGTCACACCGAACATCGGCATTCTGGCTTCCCTGGACATTCTGGCGATCGATCAGGCGTCCGTTGACCTGGTCTACGCCCTGAAGGAGGACGACCACTGGGATCTCGTGCGCCGCATTGAGACCCGCCACGGTCTGCGCCAGCTCTCCTATATGAAGGAGCTGCAGATGGGCAATGACCGCTACTCGCTGATTGATATCGACCACGAAGACGCCGTGATCTCACCGGCTGACGCCGTGCGGGATGTGAAGCCGTTCCAGAAAATTATCGTACCCTAAACGTCGACAACCACTCATTAAACAATGCCCCGAAGACGATATCCATCTTCGAGGCATTTTCTTATTTGCCATAGCATACGGAAGGAGCTGCCGGTGGCAGGTCCTGTAGTTCTATCTCCAGTCAAAATAACCAGGCTTTTTAAATACTGCCCTCCACGAACTCGCGCATTCCCTGGAAGATCAGATACACGGAGGTCGCCCCGGCGTCCTGATGTCCGATCGCCCGCTCAAGGAGAGACTTCGCACGGCCAAACTTGGCAATATACTGCTTCGTATTCTCCATGCCCTGACGAGCCGCTTCCTCGGCCGCCTTTAACATTTCGAGAAGCCCCTTTTCGCGATTGGCTTCCAGGGCGTCGACTGCCGGCGAAAGGGCGTCGACCATGGTCTTGTCTCCGACCTCAGCCTTCCCTCTCTCCTGAATGGCGGCGAGGCTCTTTTTCTCCATGTCGGCAAGGTCGCCGGCACTTAACGCCGCCTTCGGTTCCATATCCTTTGCCCCGGCCAGATAGAGGCTTCCGAAGATCACGCCGGACGCGCCGCCCATGGACATCAGCATCGCGCGACCCGCCGTCTCAAACATCTGATAGACGTTTTCCTCGCCCTTCATCCCCAGGAGCTTTTTCTTCGCCTTCTGCATGCCGCCGGCCATTCCGATCCCGTGATCGCCGTCGCCGATCGCGCTGTCTACCTCGGTGAGATACGGCTTCTTCTCAATGATCTTATCCGCAATATAGATCAGCATGTTTCTGGCGTCTTCCGCATTCAGTTTGTCAAGCTCGCCTTCTCTGCTGCGCGTAATCGGCGCCGCCTCCACATCGTTCTCGTCGAACTCTACTTCTTCCTCTTCCTCAATTTCTTCCATCGGTGTGACTCCGCCGGTCAGCTCGCCCTTGGCGTAATACGGGGAATAACACGGCGCGTCGATGTAGCGAATCAGCTCGTCGTCCAGACGCAGGATTGTGATCGAGAAGCCTCCCATCTCCATGCAGGTGCAGTAAACCTTGATCTCGGCGTCATGGATGATCAGCCCGTCCTTTACCAGACGCTTATGCAGATCATAATAGACAAGGTTCAGCTCCAGGAGCGGGGTCGATCCGAGACCGTTCACCATGACCGCGATCCGATCCCCTTCCTTTAAATTCATCTCGGCCTTGATCTCCCGGTACATCCGGTCAACCATATCGTCCGCCGACATCATCTTGGTGCGTTCAATCCCCGCCTCGCCGTGGAGGCCCATGCCAAATTCCATCTCGTCATCTGCGAGCTCAAACGTCGGCTTGTCATTGCCCGGAAGCGTCCCCGGGAAGGTCGCGACGCCGATCGTGTTGATGTTGTCCCTCGCCTTCTCGGCAATGCGAACCACCTCGTCAAACTCCAGTCCGGCGTCGCAGGCCGCCCCAGCGACCTTGATCACAAATACATCCCCCGCGATTCCGCGACGGTCCGTGATCCTCTCCTTCGGAGCAGAGGCGAAATCATCCCACACGCGCACATGCGCAGTGCGGATCCCGTCTGCCTGGCACATCTCCTCCGCCATATCGAAATTCAGATTGTCGCCCGCATAGCAGCCGTAGATGAACAGCACGCCTTTTCCCTGATCGACCGCCTTCGCCGTCTCATAGATCAGCTCCGGGTTCGGGGATGCGCAGATATTGCCACAGGCAACGGCGTCTGCAAGACCCGCGCCGCAGAAGCCGGAAAACAGCGGCTCATGGCCGGTTCCGCCTCCGATGACAAGGGCAACCTTATCCTTCCTGTTATTCCGGTACTGAATCGCGTTATAATCGCCAATTTTCTTATAATATCTCTTGTAGGCCGCAAGATATCCGGCCAGCATCTCATCTACTACGTTTGACACATCCGCGTTTAAGATTTTCTTCATCGCTGCTTTCTGCCTCCTATTCCACATTTCTGTGACGTTTTGACATCATTTTACCCTTTCTGGCTGATAAAATCAATTAAATTCAAACAATTCGCACAAGAAAATCT
>JAJQCO010000145.1 GCA_021202655.1 Clostridiales bacterium
ACTGTCTGTGGCCGTTCTTCTTGTGATAGCCGGTCTTTCTCTTGTACTTGTAGACAATGACCTTCTTCGCCTTCGCTTCCTTCTCAACGGTCGCAGTCACAGTCGCACCGGCCACGGTCGGAGTCCCGATCTGAAGCTCCCCGTCGCTCACTGCGAGAACCTGATCAAACGTCACGGTCTCACCGGCGTTTACACCAAGCTTTTCTACCTTAATGACATCGCCTTCCGCTACCCTGTACTGCTTACCGCCTGTTGCAATAATCGCGTACATACTGGCACCTCCTCTTATCATTACTCGCCAGCTTCGGTGTCTGCAGAGCAGAACTTTCCCACCTCACTGTGCGGCATACTTAAAAATAATAGCATGCGCTTTCTCAAAAGTCAAGCTTCTTTTATCCCTTTTTCAGCGCCTGCGTCCATGTCTGCGGGGAGAATAAGACGAGCATGGGGAACAGCTCCAGACGCCCGGCCAGCATGTCAAACATGAGGACCACCTTGGAAAGTGGATTGAAGAAGGAAAAATTGCAGGTCGCGCCGACTTTGGAAAGCCCCGGCCCGATGTTGTTGCGCGTGGCCGCGACAGCCGTGAAATTTGTCTCCAGATCATAATTCTCCAGGCTGAGCACCAGAATCGAAACAAAAAGCGTCACAAAATAAATCGCGAAATAGACGCCAAGCGAGCGGATCAGCGACGATTCCATGGGCTTTCCCTCAAATTTCAGCACCTTGATGCTGCGCGGATGAATGAGCGACTGGATTTCCCTTGCCCCGGTCTTGACCGCCATCACCACGCGGGAGACCTTAAGTCCTCCTCCCGTACTGCCCGCGCAGGCTCCGATGAACATCAGCATGACCAGAATCCATTTGGAAAAGCTGGGCCACAGATCAAAATCCAGCGAAGAAAATCCGGTTGTCGTGATGATGGAGGCAACCTGGAACATGCTCTGCTGAAACGCGGTGAGCAGGCTGGAAAAATCCCCGCGGATGTTCCAGGTAATGAGCAGGGCGCTGGCGAAGATAATCGCCAGGTACGCCCGGACCTCCTCGCTCTTAAACGCATCCTTCGGCTTGCGGATCAGCAGCAGGTAATAGAAGTTAAAATTCACGCCAAAAAGAATCATAAATATGGTCGTGACGACCTGCTGATAGACGGTATAGGAGCCGCAGCTGTCGTTCAGGACGCCAAAGCCTCCTGTCCCGGCGCTGCCAAAGGAAATGCAGATCGCGTCAAACCAGTGCATCCCTCCGGCCAAAAGCAACAGAATCTGCGCGACAGTCATTCCGGTATAAATCATATAAAGAATACTGGCCGACGTCTTCACCCGGGGAACCAGCTTGCTGACCACCGGTCCCGGGCTCTCTGCCCTCATGATGTGGATGTTGTAGCCCGCGCCCATGGGCAGGATGGCGAGCAGGAACACAAGCACGCCCATGCCGCCGATCCAGTGTGTAAAGCTGCGCCAGGCAAGCATACAATGGCTGAGCGCCTCCACGTCGTTGAGAATGCTTGACCCGGTGGTCGTAAAACCGGAAATCACTTCAAACAGGGCGTCCTCAAATCGTGAAATTTCACGGCTCAGCCAGAAGGGAAGCGCGCCGAACAGACTCAGGACAATCCATGAGAGCGAAACTGCGACAAAGCCTTCCTTCGCATAGACAACGGAATTTTGGGGCCTCCGGTGAGCCATCAGCCATCCGATGAGGCCGCAGATACAGCCGATGCCGAGAAACCAGAACCCGGACGTTTCCCGATAGATACATGCGATGACGCAGGGAAAGATCATCAGAATCCCCTCTATCGTCAGAATACATCCGAGAAAATAGACCACAATACCGAGATTCATACCGATATGACCTTCCTTTTCTGCCGTTCCGGTTGCTGTTTTCCTCCGTAGGAGCCGGAATTCTTTAGTATATCCTTCAGATCGCGAAGTCCGGAATGTGTCGTGACGACGATGACACGGTCTCCGGGTTCGATCACATCCTTGCCGCGCGGGGTAATGACCCTGGAGCCACGGGTAATGCAGGCGATCAGAAGATTATCCTTGAATGAGAGCTTTTCGAGCGGAATGCCAATCAGCGGCGCGTCCTTTTCCACGCGGAATTCCAGCGCCTCCGCCCTGTTGGCGACGATCTTATAAAGCGTCTCCACATTGCTTCCCATCGAGTTTTGCATGGCGCGGACATACTGTGTGATCAGATCCGCGGTGATCAGCTTTGGATGGATGATGCTGCCGAGATTGAGCTTTGCAACCACATCCTCAAAGGCAATCCGGTTGATCTTTGTGACCAGCTTGGCCTTTGTCAGGCTGGAGGCATAGAGAGAAAGCATGATATTTTCCTCGTCAAACCCGGTCAGCGCCGCAAAAGCCTCTGTCCTCGTGATGCCCTCCTCCATGAGAAGCTGCTCGTCAGATCCGTCTCCGTGGATAATCATGGCCTTCGGCAGAAGCTCGCTGAGCTCACGGCAGCGATCCAGATTCTGTTCAATGATCTTAACCTTGATGTCGGTCGGCTCCAGAAGCTTGGTCAGATAATACGTCAGACGGCTGCCTCCGACAAACATGGCTGACTTGATGGTGGTATTGGCAATGCCAATCTGCCGGAAAAAGGCGTTGGCGTCCTTCGGATTCCCGATAAAGGAGATCTTGTCTCCGGCCATCATCCGGAATCTGCCGTCCGGAATGAAGACGTCATTCCCGCGCTCGACGGCGCAGATCAGTACATTGCAGCCAAGCCTGGTCGGAACCTCCAGCACCTGCGTATCATGCAGAACGGAGCCCTCCGGAATGATAAACTTCATCAGCTCCACCCGGCCCCTGTTAAAGGTATCAATGTTAATGGCCGACGGAAATTTTGACAGTCTGGAAATTTCCATGGCGGCCGCCTGATCCGGATTGATCGCCAGGGAAAGGTTCAGCTCCTCGCGGATATACTGGATCTCCTGGGCATATTCCGGATTGCGGATCCGGGCAATCGTATGACAGTCTCCGGCCTTCTTGGCAATCAGACAGCAGAGCATGTTCAGCTCGTCGGAATCGGTCGTGGCAATCAGAAGATCCGTATTCCGTATGCCGGCCTCCCGCTGCACATCGTAGATGGCTCCGTTTCCTTCCACGCCCATGACGTCAAGGCTGTCCGTGACGTTGCGCAGCACCGCGCTGTCCCGGTCGATCACCGTAATTTCGTGGCCCTCATGGTAGAGCTGTTCTGCCAGAGTATGTCCTACTTTTCCGCATCCTACAATTATAATTTTCATGTATCATCCCTTCTCCATGTGGGCAATCTGTTCCCAAAGAGGCTTCTTTTCCTTTTTTCGCGTCATCTCGACCAGATCAAGCGCCGTCATATCAACGACGGTCGTCTTTACCGGATCCGGGCGGACGGCCTGGCGAAGTGTTTCCAGAAGCTGCTTTTTATTCTCCTCGGATTTCATATCGATGAAATCAATCATCACAATCCCGGAAATGTTCCGCAGACGAACCTGATGCGCGATTTCCCGCGCCGCTTCCAGATTGATCAGGCGGATCGTCTCCTCCTGGCTCTTCTTCCCGGTATATTTGCCCGTGTTGACGTCAATCACCGTCAGGGCCTCAGTCGGTTCAATCACCAGATAGCCGCCGGAGTTCAGCCAGACGCGCTTCTGTAGCGCCCGCTCGAGGACCGTTTCCAGAGAATACAGCTTTTCCAGACTCAGATTTTTGTCCTCATAAAACCGCACCCGCTCCACGCTCTCCGGCTCACAACGCCGAAAGAAAGCGGTCAGCGTCTGGCAGACCTCGCTGACATCCGTGATAATCTCTTCAAAGGAGCCGGGCGGGCAATTCTGAATGCTCCTCACATATTCCGGCTCTGCCTCCCAAAGCAGGCTGAACGCCTTTCGATAAGGGGCGCCCTGCATCACCTTCTGAAAGGCTTCCATCAAAAGCGAAAGCTCCCGGAACAGAGCATCCTCGTTCTGCCAGGCGTTTGTGCGAACAATGACGCCCGCCCTGCCGTCCAGAGCTTCCGTAAGCTCTGGTCGAAGCGCGTCCTTCCACTCCCTGTCATTGATCCGGGCGGAAAATCCCACGCTCTGTCTTGCGGTCAGGATCGCATAACGCCCCGGAAAGGTCAGGTTAGCCGTGAGGACGGGATCCTTGGTCTTCACGGCCTCCTTTGCCACCTGGACAATGATTTCGTCGCCGCAGCGGACTGCTCCCGCTGTGCCGTCCGCGTGCAGGGAAACGGGATTGTCCGACAGGCTGTAATAACCGGTCCTCGCTTCGCCGAAATCGACAAACGCCGCATTCAGGTTCCTGACGATCCTCTTCACAATTCCAATATAAATGTTGCCGAGAATGGAGGTGTCTGCTTCGATTCCCAGTTCCACCGGTTTTTCGTCGGTAAATGTGGCGGTCAGAAGCTGTCCCTTCCACCGGGTAATGATCATTTTATTCAATGTCTTCTCCAAATGCCTCCAATGGAATTACTTCGGTTTTTTCGCCGGTCTTTCGCGTTCCATAGACCTCCGTGCGCGTGACAGCCAGGGCAAAATCAGGAAGAGTGAGCCCCTGTTCCTTCATGTAGGCGCGCATCACGACATCCGGCTTTAAATTGGCCGCGCTGCCGGCGGCAATTTTCATAACCAGCTCATGTCCCTCCGCATGAAAATCATAAATCAGCGGACGGATGTCGATCTCTTTTTCATCCTTCTTTGTCTTCTTCATCATATAGATGGAGGCGAGATCCAGGAAGGACGGGATCCATTCCACAAAGGCATCAAAATTCTCCGGCTCGTAGCCGTCGCGGAAGCGAACCCGGTAATCTGCCGCCGCGACGATCGACATGGCGTTTGCCGCCTGATCCGGCAGCCGTTTATAGCTTAAAACGGACATTCCCTCCACCATCGCCGCATTCATGCGCCGCATCATCTCCTGCGAGGAATCGGTGCTTAGCACCTCAATATCCACATATTCGCCGCGGCTCTCCATCCCGACGCCGAGCGGGCTGGCAAACGACATGATCTGATGCGGAGAGAATCCTTCGCTGTAGCGGATATCCACATCCGCCAGCCGCATGACCTTCTGAAAATACCGCATGATGTCAATATGCCCGATGAATTTCATGTCGCCTTCCTTGGAAAACTTAATTCGAATTTTCATAACAGACACCTCCCCCAAAACGCCGCGCGCCGCAGCCGGAACAGCTCTGGCGACAATTCGGCGTGACGGCCTCCTTCATCGCCTGCTTCCATTCCCGTTTCAGAAAATCCTTCGTCACGCCACAGTCGATAAAATCCCAGGGGAAGATCTCATCCAGACTCCTCTCCCGCGTGGTATAAAACTCCAGATCAACGCCACAGTCCTGAAACGCCTGTATCCAGATCTCATTGTGGAAGAACTCGCCCCAGGAGTCAAACATCGCGCCCTTGTGATAGGCCTCCTCCACAACCGCCGCCACTCTCCGGTCGCCGCGGGCGAGCACGCCCTCCAGCACCGACAAATCGGCCTCGTGATAGTTGTATTTCAGGCTCTTGAAATTTTTCATCTGGCGGAACTTGTCCTTTACCAGCCAGGCCTTCTGCAAAAACTCATCCTTCGTGTTCATCCTCGCCCACTGGAAGGGAGTAAAAGGCTTTGGCACAAAGAAGGAGGAGCTGGCGACGACCTGCACCTTACCGTTTCTCTGCTCCTTCGGGATCTCATCGTAGTAAAGCTCCGCAATCTTCTCGGAAAGCTCCGCGATGCCCTCCATATCCTCAACCGTCTCCGTGGGAAGCCCCAGCATAAAATAAAGCTTTACCCGGTTCCATCCGCCGTGAAAGGCGTCGGAAGCCCCCTTCAGGATGACCTCCTCCGTCAGTCCCTTGTTGATCACGTCGCGCATCCGCTGGCTTCCCGCCTCCGGCGCAAAGGTCAGACTTGATTTTTTCACGTCCTGCACCCGGCTCATCACATCCAGCGAAAAAGCGTCGATACGCAGAGATGGCAGGGATACGTTGATGCCCTTGCCGTGGAATTCCTCCAGCAGAAAATCCAGCAGCTCCTTCAGCTTTGTATAGTCGCTGGAGCTTAAGGAGCTTAAGGAAATTTCTTCGTGGCCTGAATTTTTCAGCATCTGATATGCGTATTTTTTGAGCTCCTCCAGCGGACGTTCCCGCAGCGGGCGATAAATGTTCCCCGCCTGGCAGAAGCGGCAGCCGCGGATACAGCCGCGCTGAATCTCCAGCACCACGCGATCCTGCGTCACCTTTAAAAACGGAACGATGGGCTTCTCAATATAAGGCGCGTCCTTCATATCGACCAGAAGCTCCTTCGTCACCGTCTCCGGAATTCCCGGCGTATTTGGCGCAAATCGCGCGATCGTGCCATCCTCCCGGTACATCACATCATAAAACATCGGGCAATAGATCCCCGGGAGCTTCGCCGCTTCCTCTAAGAAGCTCCAGCGGTTTCCCCCGTTTAAATGGTTCTGCTTATACAGGTCAAACAGGGCGTCATATTGCGTCTCCCCTTCCCCGATATAGAAAAGGTCAAAAAAAGGGGCCAGCGGCTCCGGATTGTATGTACACGGCCCGCCGCCGATCACAATCGGATCATTCTCCTTCCGATCCTCCGCATGAAGCGGGATATCGCTCAAATCCAGCACCTGAAGAATATTTGTGTAACACATCTCATACTGGATGGTAAAACCGAGGAAATCAAAGCTGCGGATCGGATCCTGTGATTCCAACGCAAAAAGGCGGATATGCTTCTCCCTCTTCACCTGATCGAGATCAGCCCACGGAGAAAATACCCGCTCACAATACACATCCTCCCGTCGATTGAACATCGCATAGAGAATCTGCATCCCCAGATGGGACATGCCGATCTCGTACACATCCGGAAAACACATCGCAAACCGAATGTCCACCTGGTCTACGTCTTTCTTGACCACGTTCATTTCATTCCCGAGGTATCGGGCCGGCTGCTGTATGGACAGCAGGATTTCATCACTTAATGCTAATTTTCTCATATATTTCTCTACCATTATTGTTAATATTGTACGAAATTTGATGCCTGTTCCAATAGTAAATCTGTCCGAACAAATTTATTTTTGTCTTTCACAGATTTCTTTTTACAAAGTCTTTATTGACTCGATTTTCACTGGTAAAATTTGGCAAAATTTCAAAAAACGACAATTTTCTTTTGCTCGTGAAATCCGGACGATTCCGGACACTCTGGTAGTAAAACATAAATTCCCGGATGTGAGCCTAATCTTCTGGAATATTTAACACGTGCTATGCATCAATTATAGAAGATTTCACTTAAACAAGCAAGCAGAGTTTCATTCTATGTGAGCATTATTTCCGCGACTATTGCAGTAATTTTGTCAGAAACACGGAATACCCTGGTTCAATATGGGTTGTTTCGATTTTCATAGCTTGTTGTACACTGTCTTTCAGGAAGTCAAAATACTTCTTTACTCCGGGAAACTCGGGAGTTGATTTGTCTACATATACCTGAAGCGTAAATTCTCCGGATGTATGACCGAGTACAGATGCCATTTCCTTAAGGTTCACATGGTTGTTTTCCATGATGGTTGCATAGGAATGTCGCAAATCATGCCAGTGGAAATCTTCTGGAATCCCAAGCTTTTCTTTCAGGCGTTTAAACGGTTCCTGGTAATCCCGGCGTCCGTGAGAAGAACCATCTGCTCTGCACCAGATATATGTGTCCCAGATTCTTTCATTAGTCAGACTTTTTTCTTTCACGGTGCGACATTTATAAGCTACAAGCTCTTCCATCGTGAATTCTGGGATTGGGATGACCCGTTTTCCCGCAGCAGATTTTGCCTGAAGGTGCTGTTTGGTGACTTGTCCCGTAGGAATGTCTGTAATGTCGACAGGCCGCCCAATCTGTCCTTTGATGTGAATCTCCTTCCGGAGGAAATCAATGTCGCGAAACCGCAACGCAATCAATTCGCTGATCCGGCATCCAGTTGTACATGCGAGGAGAAGCGGTATATAAAACTCCGGGATCTCAGTTTTACAAAGATAAAGCAGGCTGCATATCTGACCAGCGGTCAGGCTCCTGCGTTTCTTCAACGCTGGCTGCGGAGGCAGGGTTGGATCCGATGCCTCCAGCTTTTGCTTTTTTAACCGAACCATCCTGCGTTTTGTTTTAATGGCAGGAATTGCATAATTATAACGAACCAGGTTCATCTGCTTTGCGTACCGAAACGAAGCTCCGAACACTCCGTACATCCGCTGAAGTATCGACGGACTTCGGGCTTTTTCCAGAACAGACAGGATATCGCTTTTTGACAGATCGTTTAATTTCAGTTTCCCAATTTCCGGGACAATATCATTGCGAATTGCACTGCGGTAAGTCACATAGGTTGCATAGGCGATTTTCTGTTCGTCTATCATGTAGTAGTGAAGCCAATATTCCAGAAAATCTTCTACGCTTACGTTAATAATGACATACTCATGGCAGTTCAACATACTGATAATGTCTTCCCTCGCAGCAAGTGCTTCCTTTTTCGTGTGAAAGCCGCCTTTCTCTTTGTGGACACAACTGCCATCCTGGAACCAAACGGTGAAGCGAATCACATAAATTCCATGGGAAAGCGTGATGTTTTCACGGAATTTCCAGCTTACGATAGCACCTCTGCTTAAGTCCTTGTTTTTGGGTGGATAACAAATTGGTTTGGCATTCATCCTGCGCATACCCTCCATTCTCCGCTAAATTGCAGGAACGGATCTGCAGTGTTATCCAGTACATCCCTTATACGGCTGATCTCTTTCATGTAATGGACGTAAACATCAAACGTAATATTAACGGACGAGTGGCCGAGGTAATGAGAGACACGTTCTAATGCTTCATCGCTTGTACTACCCTCGTCAAGTCCATATGCAAAGAGGTAGGTGGCAGTCATGTGTCTGAGACCATGCATTGAAATAACCGGGAGGCCAAGGGATGAACAGATACGTTTTAATGATGCGTTCAGCGTATTTGTAGATTTGAAGGTTCCTTGATAGCTGAGGCAGAGGAACTGAGCCAAAGCAGGATCCCATTTTCTTCCTTCCTTGCTTTCGTAGGCTTTCTGCATCCAGCAAAGTTCTGTTTCCCTTTCTCTTAACAAATCAAAAGTGATCGGCGGTACCTCGATGACGCGCATGCTTGCCTCGCTTTTTGGCGGTTTGCATTCAATCCCATTCGATTCAAGCAGCATGTTTTCGTCCACAGCATACGCTGGTTCATTAGCACGCACGATCTGACGCCGAATACTGAGTGTCCCGGTTTCTTCTGAAAAATCCTGAGGGGCGATTCCGCGGATTTCTCCGGTCCTTAGCCCCAGAAGTGCAAGATAAAATTCAAAAAAATGACCGGTTTTTCTTGCTCCTTTCAGAAACCGAACAAGCTGATCCGGATTGTAGATCACTCGTTCTTTCCGCTGATCAGATGGGTAGTCTGGCGATATGGGAGCCATGATATTGTCGCGTATCTTATGTTCCGCATAAGCATCACTAAAATACGCATTCAGGAATTTATATACCTGTGCCTTGGATGTGCTGCAAAATCCATCAGTTTGTTTGATCAGGTCATTGATATCACTCGTTGTAACATGAGCCAGAGGTTTATCAGCAAGGCTTCCAAGGTTTGGTATGATAAACCGATATAATACATAGGATGATCCTGTAACTGTTGCGCTGCTGCGCGTTGGAACAAACTCTTTGTGAAACCACCGTTCCATGTCAGTTAGCAGAGATGAATCCGGTGCTTTTTGCTGACTGATTTTTGCGATCTTCTCTTTAAATATCCGGTTATATGCCAGATATGCTTCCATCGCCTCCTCTGGGCCGTCAAACCCGTGCTTATCCCTGACGTACTGAATTTCCATCTTAGATGTCAGGACTTTTTTGTTAAAGTGCCATTGCCCATCATCTTCATTGAAATAGACGGGAGTCGGTTGTTGTTTATTGTTCATATTGTGAGTTCTCCATTTGTGAATAGAGTTCCCAACAGGCGTGTCCATTTTACCACAAAATGTTAGAATACTCCATACTTTTTGTTTCACGACTTATTGTTTGCCGGCGATCCATGCATCAAAGCTGCATTTTGGAATCCGGTATATTCCATTGATTTTCAATACGCGGAACGGTTCCTGGCTTTGATATGCATGGCGGATGAAGTTATAAACAGATGTTCGTTTCATCCCAAGAAGGTTTTCTATATCCGATACCTCATAGACAACCTTTTCAGTAGATTCTGATGTGTTTTCCATAAAGTGACACTGGTTTGACTTTTAAAAAGTCACCAGTCTACCTCCTTTCTGAATTTTTCGTTGATATTATGGAAAATCTGGTTTCAAACGGAAAATTCCAGAACAAAAAAAAGAGTCTCCCCGAAAGGAAACTCTTTTCACATCCATCCATATAAAACTTTACTATTCCTCGAACATCCGGCCCTTATGTTTCGGATCTTTGTAGCGCTGATCCGCATGTACGCGGGTTCCAGTGTTCATAGGCACCATTGGCGCTCGATCCAACGCTCCGCGCTTTTTCAGCGCTTTCTTGCCGCCGGACTGCAGCACCAGCTCTTTTTCCTTCTTATCCACCACACTCTTCCTCTCTTCCGTATCCGGAAAGTCCTATAATCATCCGCTGTGCTTCTTCCCATGTATATCCTTCTGCCTTTTTACGGGGCATCAGGTTAGAAAATGCCTGGGAATCCAGTTCAAATTTGCATTCGGCAAGGATCTCGTCCGTCTCATCACCGCATTCTTCCCTCAGTTCGGAAAGCGAGTCATACCCGTAGGAACGGACGATATCATCTGCTTCTTCATTGTCGATATATTTTGTATATACCGCCGCATGTGCAATCGCGTATCGTGGCTCATCCTCATCAGAAATCAGCTGAATCTGGAACAACTCGAAAATTCCTGCATCATATTTTCTCCGGATCTGCATGGAATCCGGGTCTGTTACTATCCATTGTGTCATGATATCCTCTCCTTTGTCAATGAAAATATCGCGGAATTAGGTTTTCCAGGCGTTCGATCTTTTCGAGCAGCTGAATTCGGATTTCGCTTTCCGCTTCTGCCCCATTCCGATGCAAATCGTCATCGTATCAATTTCTCCTTTGTTAGTTTTATTTCTTTGCAATCTCCAGTTTGTATCCGAGCGCATCCAGAAAAAGGCAAAATGTGCGTAAATTTGGCACATTTTTCTTTTCTTCTGTTGTTTGAATGGTTCTGTAGGAAATTCCAACTTGTTTTGCAAACTGTTTTTGTGTCAGATTTGCCTCTTGTCGTAGAAAAGACATTTCATTGACCAAGCGGCATGTTTCTTTTTGAGCTGTAGCTTTACATGCCTCTGTCCTTGAATCAGGCATAAACGTCCTCCTTTACCTTACTCCCATCCAAGGTATAAGCTTCCGGATATAAAAGAATGTGGTAGAGGTCGGTCGCAGCCTGGTCATACAGTTCACTCATATGGCGGTATGCGGGAAGCACTGCAACATCAACGAATAGCGATCCGTTACGCTGCACCTCCACATATGTACCCTTCGGCCCTTTGGAAAGGGATGAAAGATACCCATAATGGATATCCGAGATGCCGACAAGTTTTGTCAGCTCCTCTTTGGAATGGGCGATGTACGAGCCTTCCGTTCTTGCCTTTCGGATACAAATAGTCACCGGCCAGGTGATATCCGGGTCATTTGCCATCAGGCGGAGAATGTCCTCCGTCGAGACAATGAGTTTTTTCTTAGTAAATTCTTTCTTATCCATCAGTTTTTCTCCTTCCTGTACTGCTCCGCCAGACGGTGGAGCTGGTCTTCTCCGAAGCCGCAAAGCTTAAGAAGCGTTCTGGTTTCCTCCGTAATGGAGTCAGATGAAGCGCATCGGCGAAGCACATCCTCAAACTGCTGTGCCGAGAACGCACCTTTCAGCTTTTCTTCGATAATAATCTTCTTTACGACTTCAACAACCTGCCGCTTGGTGCGGTTCGTGGTATGGATGACATGGGTACTGTTTCTGGAACCGATACCAATATCGGATTCGAATTCAGTAAACTGCGCATCCTCGTCAGCCCATCTGGCCTCGAAAGTTTCCTTTGTTCCCTTGCGCTTCAGATATCGTTTCAGGGCAGTATTCTTATCTCTCTGCCTCAGTTCGATTATGACGAACCGGTAGCGCTCTTTGTATCGGGCTTTCAGATCCTTGATTCCAAGAGGGTCAATCACGTAGCAGTCTGACCGGTCAAGGATATCTGTCGTGGTGAAGTAATGAGATCCGTTGATGTATGTGTACGCAGTAATATCATCGCGGTACTGCTCCATCTCGTCCTCTGTAATAAAGATGTGGTCAGAATGTTCCGGGTCAGCGGCCTCATCTGGCCGCATGGGACGTATTGCATAAGATCGCACCTGGATCAGACCCAGATCCTTACAGACTTCTTTTGTAACGCTGGATTTTCCACTTGCCGTCCGCCCTGCAATCAGGAATAATGTTTTTCTTTCCATTTGTCCTCCTTCGTTAAATTGCGAAATTGACGTTGCCGTACTGTTGGATCAACTCATTGCATTTCTTCTGATAGAAGTTCAGTTCTGCCATGAGCTCTTCCGTGCAAAGGCCGAGCTGGATACAAAGCTGCTTATTCAAATGCGCCAGCTGCCGTTCGCTAAGCTGGAACAGCGGTTTATCAGAAAGATCCGTCCGCTTTACATAGGTCATCATACCCACATGCAGATAGCAGTCATCTCCGAGCGCCTTATTATGGACTTCTACTACATCCCTACCAAGCGGGGCAGATCCGAACATCAGGGCACTGATCATTTTCTCATTTCCTCTGAAATCGGGAGAAACGACGACCACCCTTCTTTCATCTGCCGCACCTTCGCGCCATTTGTACACCCAGCCTCTTTTTGTCGGTTCCATGTCTTTGTCCTCCTGAAATTTGTATAAGTATGAATTGGATAATTGTTTCTCAAATTGATTGATGGTTCTTTCAGCCTGTCCAGCCGCCGGTATCAACGCTTAACATAATTCGGCAAGAATTCCCCCACCTCTATAGGTGGGGGAT
This sequence comes from Clostridiales bacterium, assembly GCA_021202655.1. Classification (GTDB taxonomy): domain Bacteria; phylum Bacillota; class Clostridia; order Lachnospirales; family Lachnospiraceae; genus Brotaphodocola. The sequence continues at coordinate 13,052 of JAJQCO010000145.1, forward strand.
GTACCCGCAGGGCATGCCTTTCAGGCAAATTGCCTCACCTTACGAGAGCAACGTAATTGTTTGTCCTCACCTGAATAAGCTTCAACTGGGACAGGGATATCTGCTTGTACTTTTTGCTATCAGGCAGTATGTAATTGCCGTCAAAGTCTTTGATATACGCATCGTCATCTCCACTAAAGCCTGTGATATAACTGACCTGACCTTTATAAAGCACGGTGTCCCAGATATGAAACCCCTTGACCTGTTTCGTATTCTTCTTATTCCGGACAGCTTTCCTGTTGGGTTCCTTACGGCCTTTACGTGGTTTTGCTTCATGCAAGGAGCGTTTCTTACGTCTCACCTGCTGAATATACACAGTATGGTCCAGGTCATGTACGGAATCCTTTCCTTTCATGGCAACAGCAACCGCATCATTGGCATGTGTCTTCTCAAGTCCCAGTGTTTCCCTGTCTGCCTTAGTCATGTTGCCGTATGTGAATTCGGCATCTGGAAATGCTTGAAAGAGCCGTCTGCGCAGGATGTTCATGAACGTCGGTTCACGGTATTCCTTCCTCTTGCAGGCACGTCGCATCTTATCGAGCACCTGATCCGGATAATGGTTATCCGGCGTATGGCATTTCTCGCAGACCGGTGCCATCTCATCCGGATTATCCGTAGCACCTTTTGATTTATAGGTCAGATGATGAAGCCTTGCCCTGTGCTCATGATCAAATGCATGCCCGCATACCGCGCACTTATAATTAAACTTTGCGAGGACATAAGCTTTGGTATTCTCATACCCGTACATACGTCCATGCTGGTACTCTTTGCCGCGAATCGTCGGATCCATCATATGCTGGATATCAAACCGTGCGACTTCTATCCTCGTAACCGTGCGCTTTGGCAGTGCCTTCTGAAATTTCCTGATCCAGTTGATGTGATGGTCTACTTTTGACTGTATGGACGGAGGCAGCCACCCCTTCTGTCTGTTTGATGTGTACGGCCTTTTGGCAGTATGCCAGTGCCGTCCTTTCTTATCAGGCTTTTCAGAATACATGCGGATCCTGTGTGCCTTATACTTTGGGTGACGGTACCGGACCTTGCGGTAACGCCTGTTCCGGCGGTATTCCTTACGTTTCTCCAGCAGCTTACGCTTCTCCATGGATTTGCGCAGATCAACCTCACTCTTATATTGAACGGTGTCTCCTGAAATGACGGCAAAACCGATATGCTGTTCACCGGTATCGATGCCAAACGTGATATCCTGAGTGGCAGATCCGGTCTTATAATTCAGACGTATCGTGAATGGATTCATCTGCGCAACGTCAGCTTTGCCAGCCTTTAGTAATTTGCGGGCTTTCCGTGGTGTCGTCGGCATCAGCCCGATGCCGTTTTGCCCGATAACAAACACCTTCATGCCGGTGCCTCCTCTCTTCTTATGTCTGGCAGGGACAACACTGCCCTGCCCGCGTTTTCACGCGTAAACCCCTCGCCAATGTTACAGGCACTTGAAACCTCACGTCAGTGACCGGAACCCGCCCGGTCATCTGTTGCATGGATACGCATCGGATGGGGGTACTGTCCGTTTGTGTCATGATGCCTGTAACGTAGCAGGCTTACTGCAGCGGACTGCATGCGGCCTGCTAAGGCTAGTCAACCGCTCTCAGCCAGGACGAATCCTGGCTTCAAGCCCCCCACTTCAAACTCCGCAGGAGTTAAGTGGTGGGTAATTGACGGCCCTGCGTCCGAAAGCCTTTACCAGGAGCTGGTAAATTTCTTTTGTTTCCGGTGTCGCATGGGAGTCTTTGCCGAGAAGCTCATACAGCCTCATCCTGCTGCCTGGTACATCGTAGCGGTCACAGACCGTATATTCTCCGTCCTCTCCGGCTTCCCTTAGATGCCTTCGCAGACTCTTTTTATCAACGGCCGAAAAGTCCAGCCGCTTTAAGATAAAAAGGAGCGATTCTGCATCCAGAGGCACTTCTCTGCCCCTGGTATCTGCTCTCTCCTTTAACGGCCCTGGTTCTGCATCCTCATAGGTCACCCATTGTGCAAAGCGAACACAGAGGTTCGAAACGGAGTCCAGATAGGATAGACATAAGTCTGCCATCTTTTCACGGTCCAGGCTGAACGCACCGTACGCCTTTGATACCGCTTCCGCAGGGATTTTCTCTGTGTAAAGGTATTCCGCATACTGCGGATACTCCCACCGTTCAAGCTTGGATTCGTCAATAGCAGATTGGTCGATTCGAAGGATCGTATCGCCGCCGATGATCGCCTTCCAGTAAGGGATATCCTTTCGGTCCGTCAGGTAGATGAACTTTTCGGTATCTCCGTTAAGCATGGAATGTTCCCCGCACTGCGGCAGCAGCCCTTCCTTCAGAATGCGCTTTGCATTCTCCTTTGTTGTAAGATGGTATACATACTTTCTCATGCGCCCACCTCCTGCCGGTTTACCTTCACCAGGCCTGCGATATCGGAGCTGACCGCGTATTTTCTGCCATCCAGGCATTTTACGATTACACCTCCTCCGGAATTTGCGATAACCTCAATGCGGTTCCCGCAACGGATAAAATGAAGCGCTTTCGCAGCTCCGACGATCCAGAGGATCGTATATGCGCCAATGGCGCACTCTGACAGTGCCATCATGTTCATTCCCTCCTTAAATTGTCTGATTTGAAGCTTACGTGAATCTGTGATTATTATGGAAAAAAGAAAAATGGATAAAATGGGGGAGAGATGTATATTTTCCGAAGGAAAAAGGCGGCCCAATGGGCCGCCGCTTTAAAATATACTTATATTCTTTTTGCAAGCACCATCAGTCTCCCATCCTCCTGCGTGTAATCGCAGGTGACCAGAGCCAGGAGCTCATCGCCAGCGCTTACATCCGCGCCTGCATCATAG
>JAJQCO010000127.1 GCA_021202655.1 Clostridiales bacterium
CAGCAAACACTACCGACTGTTTACGTCAAGTCGATGCTGAATGACCTGAATATTTGCCTTTTCCAGCTCTGACAAAAGGCTCTCATCAAAATTCTCCGGCGCGATGGTTCCCTGATACCATGCCTGAGCGTCAAACCATGCCTGCAATTCGGCATCAGTAAATCTGCGCCCATGTCTCGCATATATCTCATTTTTCGCATATCTCAGCTGCTCCGGCGTATAAAAATATACATCTGCGTCGCTTAAATACTCGGTGCGGCTGTTCTCGATGAGGATATGCGGAATCAACAAAATATCTCCTTCCTCGGCATAATACGGCGTGTCCGGATCAACCGGAGGCTCCGACGTACTTATCGCCACAGATGCCGAATCATCATATTCGTTTCTTTCAAACCGACATTCATCTCCGGCATGCGCCGTCTCATCATTCCAGTATAAATAACCATTTTCGATGTAAAACGAGCCTGTACCATTTTCATATACGACCGTTTCTGTGACATTTCCATCGTCTGAGTACACAACATCCTTCTGCACGCAATTCGAATAATTTAACATTCCGGTATTGCCATCAAAAGCGGCCGTCATCACCCATTCTGAATCTTCAAAAGCGCTGCTTCCCCACATAATCTCAACACGAAACTGTGCGCTCCCTGCCTCTTCGATTGTGATATGGCATCGATTATCATCCCAGCTTCCGATATATGCCAGCATATCCGCGGCGGTTCCGGTATAGGTACTTTCCACAGCGCTGCTTTCCGTGAATTCAGCATAGCTGCTTTCCGGCTCCTGATCTAATATTCCGCTCTCTGCCTGAGTCTCTGAATCCGCCTGCAAGCTTCCTCCGTTCGCTTCCGCATAATCCGAAAACGCCCTTTCTATCAATGCGTATGTAATAAGGTTCGTCTGCGGCACCTCATTAAAGGACATCGCTCCTGTCTCAAATGTCCCATTCTCCATGTCAAGGAGGAACTGCAGCCGGGCCTCCACCTCTACATCCTGATAAACGCACCAGCCGGTAAATTCTACTACATCCTCTCCGTTTTCTCCCTCAAAATATCTCCAGGTCGGCGAACCGAAAAAAGCATCAAACACCTCTCCATAATTATAATCCGGATAAGTCTGCGGCGAACCATTCTTTACCGCCAGCACATGCTCCTCCTCCGACTGAACAATATTTGATACCTGATCAACCACCTCCTGCCCCAAAGACTCCATCTGTTTCTCCGTCTTTTTAGATGAGCCATCCGCGGAGCATGCGGTTAGAACACAGCTCAATATTAATAAACTCACTATCTTTTTTACCATTTTTTTCACCCTCCTGAAATATTATTTTTTGTCCCTAAAATAAACTTTTCATTTTTAAATAAATCTACGCCCTTCTCTGATTTCCATTATCCCCTTCCACTCTATGCAGTCAGCTCCAGCCAAGCTTCCCCATATCCTTCCTCTATCATTTCGGTTGTTATCTTTTCCCGCTCCGATAAAACATTCACTACAGAGGCATTTATGATAGAAATTCTTGCATATTCGCGGTATTCTCCTGACATATACATATTTTCAAGAATCTTCGACAGCTCCGGATTGCTTATCGTATCATTGACCACCTTGTCAAGTTCTTCCTTGTTTAAATGGGACATTGACACTACGTCGATAAATTCTTCTTTCAGGATCTGGAACATCTTTACCGCATCATCTTCTATGTAATTATCAAGTATGTTCTTTACAACAAAATTACCGATGCTTCCACCTATAAATCCGCCAACAATCGGTATTACCGCAAGACCGATGCCGGCGCCAACTACCTGACCGGCGGCCACCGCACTGTTTTTGATCAATTGGTCTGATGAAATTCTCCCATTTAATGTTTTCCATATATCAGGGCCAAAAAGCATGACCATGGAAGCAGTACTTCCTATCAACGCTTTATTATCCAACTGATCCAGTCCTAATGTTTTTCCAACTGTGGAGTGTGCGAAATCAGAGGAGGAGATCGTTTCTGCCATGTTATCCGCCAGTTTTGCGATGGGATTATCTATGCTTGCATTTGCCCTTTCAAGATGATCCGCCGTATAGACCTTTTTAAATGGATTTATAATCCTGTCTCGCGATAACTGCATGGATAAAACATTGACCATCGTGCCAAATGTCACAACCCGGAAACCCGCCTCTAGCCCTGCTTTAGCCGAATCCCTCAGGCTGTCGCCAGCCCATACGGATTGAGCAAAAACAATCATCGCTGAGATGCCTCCTGCATTTCTTGAGGCTACCAATCCGGAGGATATGTCTACGGCAAGCCCTTCCACGCTTCCGGCCAATGCCACATTATTAGCCTGCGTATATGTAAAATAACTTTTTCTGACATAATTTTTTGCCGATTCCCCTGGTTCTACATTAGGTACCTGCCCGGAATCTATCTTCTGCTGCATCACACGCAGTGCTTCTTGATATTGATCAGAGGGTACCTCGATCTGCATCATTTTACCGCTTCCATCCGTTCTCAGGTATATGGCCTGCTGATTTTCAAATGCGGCATTGACGCTCTCTCTTGCAGTCCTGTAAAATTTGGTCTGTATCTGCACTCCATTCACGGTGCGATCCGCGCCATGCTTTGCCTGCCTTCCTGACACATCCCGATCTTCACCTTGCACCCGTTTACCCAACACACGATCAAATGTATTATTGACATATTCAGCTGCGTATCCTCCTCCCTGTGTACTGTTCATGTAATTTTTAACTTCAGCAAATGTTGTCTTTTCCATCTTGTGAACGGACGATGCTACGCCAGAAACTGTCGCCGTTCTCGTTGCTCCTGTTTTTGCCTGAGCATTCGAAAAATTCCTTTCCGCTTTTTTCATCGTTACATCGGCATAAGATGTATCAATTATCTTGTCCGCAATAATCGCCGCATTAATTCTATTTTCTATTACTACACGAAACAGTTCCGCCAAAGAGCTGACATCAAAATCGCCGCTGTCCATAACATATTTCTTATAATCATAAGTTTCTTTATCAATGACCAGCGCCTCTATCCGATTCTCCACAGGATTAACCTTTCTTACCCCCGCAAATGGGATAAAGAAATCCTTGCAAATATATTTCTCTCCCGAAAGATATTGCACACTCTTGTAGATTCCTGTTCTTGCAATCAGAGTCCCATACTCTCTGAACTCATTTTTATCTTTACTCGGCTTCGCCGAAAAGTAATATACCTCTTCATTGAAAATACTTTTTCCAAAGTAATTCAGGAAAGAATTAACCCGCCCAAACGGTAATTCGTACATGGTGAATTTATAATCAGACGAATTTTTATCCCCTCCTGCTATTTTTTCTACCGCCGGATATAAAAGCTCATCGACAGCAACGTCCTCCATCTGGACAGCATTTTTCACTATCCATGCTTTATTTGCTTTCCTGTTTTCCTTAAGGATTTTCTGTTGTCTTTTCTTCTCCCGCATTTGGCCTATCTTCCTGCACAGTTTTACCAATAGCCATATAGCGACCACAACAGCGGTAATCGGGAATGTTATATTACAAAAGTAAAGGTATAAACAAATTCCCCCTATCGCCAGCAGAACTTTAAAAAACTTTTTTACAAGACCGAAAACCTTACCAATCAGCGAAATTCCAAAACATATGGCAATAATCAAAAGAATAATTGGCATGACATTCCCTCTCC
>JAJQCO010000197.1 GCA_021202655.1 Clostridiales bacterium
ATTTGCGCGAATTACGCGGTCGGTCCGGTGGTCGCGCCCGGCGTCAGGCTGGTGCCGCCGCTGGTCGTGTCAGTCCCTGTCGTAGCGGCGGTATCTGCGCCGACGGTAACCGTACCGGAGGTGGAGGCGCTCACCCCAGGGCCTCCGTTGGCTCCGCTCACTCCGCTGGAGGAGGAGCTGTCAGAGGATGTGCTGGTCGTCCCGGTGACAGAATTGCCGTCGTATGCGCTGACTGCGGATACATCGCTGTTGCAGACGCCATTTGCCTCAAAGGTATAGGCGATGCCATTGATCGTCATCGTAGTGCCTGCCACCATCCGACCGTCTGCGGACGGATCAAAATAATAGAAGGAACCGTCGAGACTCACCCATCCGGTCACACGATGGCCGACATTGTTGAAGAAGTAGTAATATCCGTCGATCACTGTCGCGCCGATGGCCATCTGGCCGCTGTCCGGCTTCATATAATACTTGTTCGTGCCGTCGCTCAGCCATCCGGTCAGCATCCTGCCGTCTGTGTGGAAGTAGAAATAATGGCCGTCCACCTGCTGCCATCCGGTCTGCATCTTACCTTCTGCGTTGAACAGATACCAGCTGCCGTCGATCTCGACAGCCGTATTGACCATGCAGGTGCCGTCGGTCGGGCTGAAGTAGTACGTGTCTCCGTCCTTTTCAAACCATCCGGTCACCATCACGCCGTCTTCGTCGAAGTAATAGTAGCTGTCATTGATCTTCAGCCAGTTATCGATATGGAGCGTGCCGTCGCTCAGCAGATAGTAGCCCTTGCCATCCAGGCTGAGAAAGCCGGTCACCATCTTGCCGTCTTCGCCGAAATAATAGGTATTGTTGTTGATCACTCTCCATCCGGTGACCATCTCCCCGGTGGAAAGGTCTGTGTAATAATAACCGTCCGAGGTGCTCACCCAGCCCTTATGCAGGCTCCCGTCGTCGTCGTAATACACGTAGGTGTTCCCGTTCTGAACCCATCCGGCGGCGTAGGCGGTCAGGCTGCCTCCCAGTGTCATCATACTCATCATGCCGACGATCGCCGCGGCGGTGAGAAAGCGTCTGTTTCTCATATGTCATCCTCCTTAAAATCTCGTATTTTATGAAGCTCTGCTCATCTGGTTACGATTATAGCACAACCTCCCTCTGAAATGATAAAGAATTTATTACGATTGGCATAACTTTTTCTGCCAGTTCTCTCCAGTCTTTTCAATGGATTGAAAACGGCAGATTCTTTATTTTTTTATAATAATTCCTGGCGTAGCGGTACATGATCATGGTATATTCCCCAAATTCCTCGCCGAGAGAGGATTTGTATACAGCCCACAGGCTCCACAGAAAGCCGCCGAGCGCGATATAGGAATATACGACAAACCGCTCCTCTGCCGTGGGGCTGCGCTGGAAATAGAGCTCCATGAGGTCTTCGACTTTTTCTTCGCTATAATAGGAATAGATGGCGCACATGGCAATGTCAATCAGCGGATCGCACATGCCGGCGTATTCCCAGTCGATCAGACGGCTGGAGCCGTCCGGCAGGATCAGGACATTATCGGCAACGACGTCGATATGCGAGAGAACCTCCGGGCGTCCGAGCTGTTCCAGCTGCTCCATCAGCTCATCCATCTGTGCGCGGATGGTTTCATAATCCTCAAAACGTGTGCCGCCATGAGCTTTGCACAGGCTTTCATAGAAATCAATCCGTTCCCGGATATCAAACCGGTGCCTTACGGTAAGGCCGGAGGTGTGCAGCCTGCGGGCAAGGGACATGCAGATTTCCATATCCTCCCGGCTCTCCGGGTCTGCGTTGCGCGCGCCCTCGTAATATTCCGCAATTTTGTATCCGGTCTGACCGTTAATATAGATCACATGCTCGGATAGATTCAGCGGTCGGATCGCGTCATAGACCGCCGCTTCCTGCTTCCGATTAATCAGAAGCTCCGTTCCCGGCCCCGGGATCCGGCAGATGTACGACCGACCGCGCAGGGTAAAGAGGAAGGATTTGTTTGTCATGCCAGATTTCAGGCAGCGAATCTCATGTACTTCGGATTCCGGCGCCCGGAAAACCTGAGAGACCAGCCGGAGCGCGGCATTGTCCGAGTGGTTCTGATATTTCGGATCGAACGCCCGCAACTCCTCCAGATTTTCAAATTCATATACCTGGTCGGCCGGCTGCCGATTGATATCCATTTCCAGCTCGTCTATGTGCTCCCGCAGAATCTCCTCCCAATAAAAGGCTTCTGTTCCGGGCGTCTGGTAGGCCTGCTCTACAAGCGGAAGAAAGGTCGCGGAAAATTCTCTGGAAAAGTAAGCCGGGCCGTACATAACCCAGGCGTCCTCCCCGCCTACCTGAACATCGGTGATCCTTCCTTTTTTATTGCAGGAGAGAACCCACTCGGAGGTTTTTCCATTCATATAAGAGGAAGAGTACCATGCGCCGCACTCGTATGTGTGGAACATATTGTCGCGCAGCCAGTTATCCGAGGAGAGGATATACATGTTGCGCCCTTCCAGGGCGGAGCGGCAGTAATAGATCGTCGCCAGCGTATTTTTAGAGGCATATTCCGGATTGTAGATGAGCTTTGCCCCGTAGCGATCGGTCAGGTATTCAAATTTTTCCTTTAAATATCCCACGGCGACGGTGATATCCGTCACGCCGACCTCGCGGAGCTGGCGGATCTGCCGTTCAATCATCCGCTCGCCGAATACGTCCAGAAGCCCCTTTGGCGTTTCAAAGGTCAGAGGGACGAAACGGGAACCGAATCCCGCCGCGAGGATCAACGCTCCGTCTACCCGAAAGCGTTCCAGTGTGTCGTTCCCCAGGTCCGTGAGCTCATAGGTTCCGGCGACGCTCTTGCCCTGTGCGATCAGCCGTTTGGCGGCGCACTCCTTAATTAACGTATTTACCGTCCCCAGCGACAGGCCGGTTTTCGCCGCCAGCTCCCGCTGGCTCGCGTGAGGATTTTCTTTCAGATATCGACAGATCAGTCCGATGCGATCCATACTTGTCTCTCCCTCTGCATGCTTCTGTCATTTTTATATTGTAAGTGCGTTCAAAATTTTGCGAATTTCGATCGCCTTGAACAATCATAGCACAGCGGAAAAAAATAATCCAGTCTTAAAGGAAAATTGTTCTCTTTTTAAAACATTTTTCGTGAAAAATTCGCTTTCCGTAAGATTTTCGTAAGAAAATGCTTAGGGTTTCGTTATAGCATTTCCGAAGAAAGTGTATTATACTGTCAGTGTGATGGAGAGGTGAGGAGCTTCCCGATTAGGTAGCCAAAGATGACATTTATTCCATTTTCATGAAAAAAATGTTAAAAAGCTATTGATAATTTACCTTGTCAGAAGTATAATCATCTCTGTAATGCAATTTCGGTCGTTTCTACGGCCGGAAGGTTTCAAAAATTCAAAAAGGAGAGTGCATTCATTATGAGAAAGCAGACAAAAGTAGTTGCGGTCGCATCCGCAGCGGCACTGCTTGCCATCGGCGCTTCCATGACCTCTTTCGCAGCAGCGGGCTGGGTCGAGGAAGACGGCGTCTGGTATTACTATGACAGCGATGGCAACATCGTCGAGGACGAGTGGAAGAAGTCCGGCGACAACTGGTATTGGCTCGACGGCGAAGAGGGCGGCGCGATGGCGACCGACAAGCTGATCGACGACGACGG
>JAJQCO010000122.1:0-4992 GCA_021202655.1 Clostridiales bacterium
AAGTCAAGCCATATCGAGAAAAAATCCGGTTCCGAAGTGAAAAAACTATGCTATAATGATGACACAAATCAATACAAAAAGGGAGTGGCTTATTTTGAAATTATTAGGACGAAATGATATGTGCTGGTGCGGCAGTCACAAAAAATATAAAAGCTGTCATGCAGATTTTGACAACAGATGTCATCTGCTTCGCCTGCAGGGCCATCAGGTTCCGGGGCACAATCTGATCAAGACGCCGGAGCAGGTGGAAAAGATCCGGGAAAGCGCGAAGGTTAACGTCGCGGTTCTCGATTATGTGGCGGCTCATATCAAGGCCGGGATCACGACCGAGGAGATCGACCGCTGGGTCTACGAGGAGACCATCCGCATGGGCGCAATTCCCGCCCCGCTTCATTTTGAAGGGTTTCCCAAGAGTGTCTGCACCTCTGTCAACGAGGAGGTCTGTCACGGGATCCCCTCTCCCGATGTTGTCCTAAAGGACGGGGACATCATCAACGTCGACTGCTCCACCAACCTGGACGGCTATTTCTCTGATTCGTCGCGGATGTTCCTCATTGGCGACGTCTCCCCGGAGAAAAAACGCCTGGTGGAGATCACCAGGCAGTCGCTCGATGTGGGGCTGGCAGAGGTAAAGCCGTGGGGATATCTCGGCGATATGGGACAGGCCATCCATGACTTTATCCGCAAAAACGGTTACAGCGTCGTCCGTGAGATCGGCGGACACGGCGTCGGCCTGGCCTTCCACGAAGAGCCCTGGGTCAGCTACGTCAGCAGACGAGGACACGAAATGGTCATGACGCCCGGACTGATGTTTACGATCGAGCCGATGATCAACATGGGGCGCGCCGATATCTACCAGGATGAAGATAACGGCTGGACGATCCGCACCGACGACGGCCTGCCGTCTGCCCAGTGGGAGATCCAGGTGCTGGTCACAGAAAACGGCTACGAGATCATTTCCTGGTAGCTTCCCTCTGGTCCAGATCCTTCTGAATCATTTCCAGGTAATGGACCAGGACATCTCTCTGTCGGCGGATCCGATAGCTGCGGTCGATTTCTTCATAGGTGAAGCTCTTTCGGCCTCCCTCCTCCATCCGCCTCCAGAAGCGATGGAGATCGCGAAAGGGAATATAATACATCTCATCCTCCGACGTAAAATCCAGGATGATAAAGGCGATCCCGCCCTGCTCTTCAAATTCGCTCATAAAACGGATCTGGTGCGGATGCACGTTCTGCAGAGGAAAGGTGCGGACCGCACATTCCTTGGCGTCAAAACAGACCGGGATGCCCTGAACCGCTCCGATATAATCCACGGTGCTTTTCTGATCAAAGTAGGCCAGCGTGATATGCCGGGACTCCTTGTCGATTGCAATCGGCGTGATCGGCGTGGGAATTTTCTGAATCAGCGCCAGGCGCTTCTCCCGGTATGCTTCGTTGCTGTGATTGATCATGTCTTCAAGCGTGGAACCGCGAAGACCACGGCTGTTCCAGGTTCCCATGGTACGACTCTCCCTGTCCTTTCTCTCTATCTGAATATTCTTCCAAATTCCTCCGGCGGATCCGCAGTAAAGCTTCTGCCGGACAGATAGGAAAACGCTCCCTCAAGCTCCGGAAATACCATCATCCAGGAGTGCAGCATCTGAGAGCGGACTCCATACTTCTTCTGCGCCGCCCGGTTTACATCCGCCTTTCCGTACTTGTAATCCCCGACAACCGGGTGACCGACCGAGGCCAGATGCGCCCGGATCTGGTGAGAACGCCCGGTGATCAGCTTTACCTTCAGAAGCGTATAGCCGTTTTTCTCCGCCAGAGGCTCATATGCGGTCCGGATCGGCAGGCTTCCTTCCGTCTCCCGAGCAAAGATCTGCACCTGATTCGTCCTCTCATCCTTCTTCAGATATCCGCTGATCAGCTGTTTTTCTGTCAGGCTACCCGAAACCGCGCAGAGGTAATATTTGTCCAGGCTGCGCTTCTGAAAAACGTCAGAGAGCATCTGCAGCCCGGCCAGGGTCTTTCCCGCCGCCACCAGTCCGCTTGTGTTGCGGTCCAGACGGTTGGTGACAGACGGACGAAAGGTTCGCAGATCGTCCCTCTGCAGCGATCCGCTCTCCAGCAGATAATCTATGAGGTATTCCACCAGCGACTCATCGCTGTCCTTTGCCTTCTGGGAAAGCATGCCGGACGGCTTGTTGACCAGGATGATTTTCTCATCCTCATACACAATATCCAGTCTGGCCTTTCTGACCTGTCCGACGCGCAGCTCGCTGAACTTCTCAATCGTTTCGTCGGCGAGAAACAGGCGGATCTCGTCGCCACAGGCCAGCTTCTCAGAACCGTCGCAGCGCTTTCCGTTCAGTGTGATATTTTTTTTGCGGATCATCCGGTAAATAAATCCCTTCCCGGCCAGATTCAGATATTTCCCCAAAAGCTTATCCAGGCGCTGTCCGGCCTCCTGATCGCGGATGACAATCGTCTTCATGTTCTTTTTGCTCCTGTCTACATGGACTGGCTCTTTAAAAGCCGCACCGCGTAATCGACCGTTCCGTCGTCTTCATATTCCGACATGGGCTTTAAGCTGTCCAGGCGGCGCGTAAACCCCTTCTCCTCGCGAAGAATACGGATATGAAGCTTGCATTTGTTTGCCGCAAACATCTGGTTTAAGGCGGACTCTGCCCGGGACACATCAAGCTTCTGGAGCGGGCAGTACAGACATACGCCGTTCGGATGGACAAAAGCCGCATCTGCCGGAATGATCTGTTCCTTCGTGGTCAGAATCAGATCATAGAGCAGCTGACAGCGATCCTCATAGGGCTTCATCCGCTCATAAAAATCCTGATCCGGCGTCCGGTATGGAAGGGAGGCCAGAAGCGGCGACGCAATATTAGCCAACGGCAGGACGGTTAATATCGCCGTGACCGTGAGGATGGTTCTTGTCATGTCGGTCTTCACAAACCACCTTGCCCCCAGCTGAAGGAGGATTACGGCGGCAATCGCCAGCACGCAAATGGTATGATTGCGCTTCCTCCGGTTCCGGTATCCGTATTCACCCTTCTCGATCTTCATGATTCTTTCATCCTCTCCTGTCTTAAAACTCCAGAGCCTGCCATTCGCAGTTTCTTCCGTATCCTATGGCATCAGGAAGTCTTCATGGAACCCGAAAGCTCCGTCAGCTTCAGAATGATCCTGTGCGGCGCCATTTTTGTCAAAAGCCGGAACGCCTTCATCACCGGCCCGTACACAGACACCTCTCGGCCCCGTACACTGTCGCGGATGGCAAGCCGCACCACCTTCCTGCAGTCGGCCATCACAAGCCTTTTGTAACATGGAATCCGACGGATCCCGGCTGCGCGGAAAAACTCTGTCTTCACCGCCCCCGGGCAGACTGCCGTCACCGCAATATCGCGCGGGCGAAGCTCCGCGGAAAGCGCCCGGCTGTAGCTTAAGACAAAGGCCTTTGTCGCCGCATAAATGGCAAATCCCGGCTGCGGAAGGAAGGCCGCCGCAGAGGCAAAGTGGAGGATCCGGCTGTGATCCGGCATCCAGGGCAGCACCATATGAGTGACCGCGCAGAGCGCTTCGCAGTTTACGCGCACCATGCCGGTTTCCTCTTCTAAAGAATTCGCCCCGACAGCGCCCATACGACCGCATCCGGCTGCGTTGACCAGGAAACGAACCCGCGGGCGACGGCATGACAGCTCCCGTTTCAGGACGTCCCGGGAAGCCTCATCCGTCAGATCCAGTGCAAAGATGCGAAGCGGAACGGAAACCTCCGCGCAAAGCGCATCCAGCCTTTCTTCTCTTCTCGCGATCACCCAGATCTCCGCAAGCTTTCCGCCGAAACGCTCCGCAAGCTGAATTACCATCTCGCGCCCCATCCCGGAGGAGGCTCCGGTTACGATTGCGATATTCATCTCACGCCTCCGCCCTGTCTTTCACTCAGCATCCCTTCCACATCCTGGAATCCTATTCCCGGCGACTGTGCAAAGATCTCATCATAATCCATAATATAAAAATCGGCAAGCCGTCTTTTCTCCTCTCGCGTATCCGAGGAATACGCGTCCTCCACCGCGCAGACCTGCATGCCCGCCGCCTTTCCGGCCAGAATACCGGCCGTCACATCCTCAAACACCATACAGTCCCGGGGAAGGACGCCAAGGCCGTCGGCAACCTTCAGATAAATGTCCGGCGCGGGCTTTCCCGCCGCCACCTCGCAGGCCGTCGTCACCATCTGAAAATAATCTCCAATCGCAAGCGACTGTAGGACCGCGTCAACCATATCCCGACCGTTGCTGGTCGCAATCCCCATGCGGATGTCTCTGGATTTCAGATATTCCAGGAAGCGCCGGACCCCTTTTTTCAGCGGCACCTCGCAACGATATTTCTCAATGCTCATATCAATCCATGCCTGCTTGATCTCCTCAAGCGAATCCGGGATATGGAATTCCCTCTTAAAGTAAATTGCAGTCTCGGAAAAGCTCATCCCCTCGATCGTTTTCTGAAGCCCCGGCGGCAGCTCGATCCCAAACCGCCCCAGATATTCAATATCAATTCTGCGCCACATCCACATGGAATCAACCAGCGTGCCGTCCAGATCAAAGAGTACGGCCCTCTTCTCCTCAAGCTGCCCCAAAATTCCGGCGTCAGCTGTCGCAGCCAGACGGTTCATCCTGATCCCTCCTTTTGTCTTCGATGTCTCCAGAATCCACGTCGCCAAGGCTGCATACGGAAGGACCTTTCACCGGCAGCTCCTTTCGCATTCCATGGCAAAAAAGATCGGAAAGCTCCTGTTCGGAAAGCTCCCGGTATTCCCCCGCGGCCAGGCTTTCATCCAGTCTCAGGCTTCCCATCGAAAGGCGCTTTAAATAGGTCACCCGGCATCCGAACGTCTCAAACATACGCTTGACCTGATGAAATTTCCCCTCGCGGATCGTGAGAAGCGCCCTTCCCGCGCCGGGAATCGTCAGGTCAGCCGGGAGAAGCGCGGTTCCGTCC
>JAJQCO010000122.1:5002-15807 GCA_021202655.1 Clostridiales bacterium
ACTCTGCGTAATACTGCTTATCCACATGCTTTCCCGGCGCGAGCAGCCGGTGCGCCAGGTCTCCGTCATTTGTCAGAAGAAGAAGCCCCTCTGTGTCAATGTCCAGACGCCCTGCCGGGAAAAGATCCCTGCGGTTTTCCCCGTCCAGAAGATCGATCACGGTGCGATGGCGGTGATCCTCCGTCGCAGAGACGACTCCCTGTGGTTTATTCAGCATATAATATTCCAGCTTTCGATATCGAACCGGCGATCCGTCAAGCACAACCGTATCCTGCTCCGGATCAATCTTTCGGTCGGCCTTCTTTTCCGGAACGCCGTTTACCAGGATCCGCCCCTTTCTCGCCGCCTCCCGTATCTGGCTGCGGCTGCCCCGGTTCATCTCAGACAGGAAGCGGTCCAGTCGGATTGCTTTCGCCATATGCTCCTCTTTTCTGAAAAGGGCGGCGTCTCACTGGATCCGCCAGCCCGCGTCAAATTTATTTTTCAGCGCAGTCCCCGTATATTTCGCCCAGCCGATCGGGAACTCCTCCATGCAGACTAACGTCCATCCCTTTTTCAGCCGGGCATCCGCATCGGGAAATACCGTCTCTCCCTTAAGGTAACGAAGCACCCGCTCGTCCGAGCAGGAAAAAGAAACCGTCTGAGAAAACGCTTCCGGTCGAAGCGACATGGCGGCAGCCTGTGACGGCTCAAAGCGCTTTCCCTTCCGGCTTCCAATGAGAAGGCCGGTTCGCAGGAAGCGAAGCTTCCAGCTCCGGTCAAAGTCCTCCGGCAGCAGATAAACCTGATCGCCCTGAATCCTCATCCGATTCCGGTCATAAGGAGATGTCAGCATGCTCTCCCAGGCCAGAAAGTCCGTCTCCTGCTCCAGAAAGCGGATTGCCTCACGCTCCGCACCCGAAGCTTCCTCCTTCCGCCCTCGCCTCCGAAGAGAATCTGCTCTCTGTCCTCTCTCTTCCTTCTGCGCCCGCTCTTCTTCCTGCGTTTCCGCTCCCTCCCGTTTTCTCAAAAGGGCGGCGAAATGCCCCTCTCCGCGAATCCGATGCGGGAACAGTCGGATCACCGGCTCCCCGTCGATTCCCGGCAGCGATCCCGCAAACGGCTCAAGCGGCGAGAGCTCCATCTCCGGACAGTCCTCCAGAAGCCCATGCAGGACGTCCTCGTCCTCCATCCTGGAAAAGGTACAGGTCGAATATAAGAGAAAACCGCCCGGCTTCAGCATCCGCACGGCCTCCGTCAGGATCCTTCGCTGAATCGGCGCATAATATTCCGGCCCGCGCTCCAGCCAGCTTTTTATCAGACCGGGATCCTTGCGGAACATTCCTTCGCCGGAGCAGGGCGCGTCCACTAAAACGGCGTCAAAATACGGGCCGAAGGTATCCGCCAGCTTTTCCGGCTCCTCACACGTCACACAGAGATTCAGAATGCCAAAGCGCTCCAGATTTCGGAGCAGAGCCCTGGCGCGGGAATGGCTGATATCATTGGAAACCAGAAGACCCTCGCCGCCAAGCCGCACACCCAGCTCCGTGCTCTTGCCGCCCGGCGCCGCGCACAGGTCCAGCACCCGGTCACCCGGCTTTACGCAAAGCAGTGCCGCCGGCGCCATGGCGCTTGGCTCCTGAATATAATAAAGCCCCGCGTCATACCGGGGATCCTTCGACGGACGCTCTCCCTCCGGAATATAGTAGCCGTTCGGCGTCCACGGCACCGGATCTACCGGAAAGGGAGCCATCTGTTCCCACCGTCCGGCAGAAAGCTTCCCGGAATGAATCCGAAGTCCCTGAGCCGGACGTCCGTCACAGGAGGAAAGCCACACATCATACTCTCCGCCGAGCAGAGTCCTCATCTCCTGTAAAAATGAATCTGGCAGTTTCATCATAATGAACGCTCTCTCTGTCATAAAATATGGAAAAAGCCCCGGAGGGACTTTCCTTGCCTGTCACAGCCATCCGAAGGCACGGGGTTCGGGCGCTCGTCATCCTTCCCCTGCTTCTCCTTCTCCTCTTCCCGTCCGTCTCTGTCCGGGGCGCGTCGGAGGGACTTCTGCTCTGGTTTCACGTCGTGCTTCCGACCCTGCTTCCCTTTCTGATCTGCACCCGGATGATCGCCTCCCTGGACGGGATCCGTTTTCTCCTGGCGCCGGTCTATCCGGCCATCCGCCGGATCTTCGGCTTTCAGCCCGAGGGCGCCTACGCCCTCCTCTGCGGCCTGGTATGCGGCTATCCTGTCGGCGCCAGCCTCTGCGCCATGTTTCACGGACAGGGAACGCTGTCTGACGAGGAAGCTCACACACTTTTAGCCGTCTGCAATCATCCGAGCCCCATGTTCCTTCTTGGCTACGTCTCCGAACAGCTGCCGGTGTCCGTTTCTCCGGCTATTCTGCTTCTGGCCGTCTATCTTCCGGTTTTTCCGCTGTATGCCATAGCCGCAGCCTGTTACCGGTTTCATGGGAAAACGAACCGATCCTCCGCACAGTCAGACATGGTTTCGGCTCATCCCGCTGACGGCAGAAATCGGCTGGAAGCAAATCCGAATTCGGCCGACTCAAACCGGCTGCGCCCGAATGAAATCATTCTCTCCTCCTTCGAGACGATGATCCTGATCGGCGGCTACCTCATGCTGTTTACTATCCTGTCTGCCTGGGTATCCGCAGTTCCGGCGCTGCCATCCATGGCCAGGGCATTACTTGCGGCAGTTTTCGAGATGACAAGCGGAATTCATGCGCTCTGCCTGGCTTTGCCGCCCCAAACAGCCATCCCTCTCTCCCTCGCCGCGGCTTCCTTCGGCGGACTGTCCGGCCTCCTGCAGACGAAAAGCGTCCTCTCCGAACATGTCTCATCCGGCCAGATACCGAAAAAAGCCGGATCTCTGACAATCCGGCATCGTTTTGGTGATCCCTCTTCCCCTCTGGGAAATGATTACATCATCTGGAAGCTTCTGCACGCCTGCCTCTCCGGCCTTACTGCTGCGGCTCTTCTACAGGTATCTCTGCCTGCTCTTCCTCGTTAGATACGCCTGCCGCCAGCTCGTTGCGGTTGGACGTCACAATGTCATAGGTGTTCTGCATGGAAGAGAGAAACGCATTATAACGGCTCTGGGATTCCTCCATGGAATGGCTGATGATGGTCTGCAGACTGCGCAGCATGTCATCCGTATAGTTGATGGAACCCTGGCGGATGCTGTTCGCGTCCGCGATCGCACTGTCCACAATCTGCTGCGCCTGATACTGTGCCTCCTCGACAATCCGGTTGGCCTCCGCATAAGCCTTCTGCATGATCTCATGCTCGTTGACCAGCTCATTCGTCTGCGCAGTCGCCTCGGCCAGGATCGCGTCGGCCTGAGAATGCGCCTCGTTTAAGATCGCATCCTGGTTGCTGATGATCTTCTGATACTTCTTGATCTCATCCGGCACCCGCAGCCGCAGCTCGACTAACAGCTCCTCCAGCTCCTCCTTATTCACAAGGATCTTCGTGCTGGACAAGGGCTGATACTTACAGCTGTCCACATATTCCTCGATCTCGCCGATCAACTGCTCAATTCTGCTCATGCTCATCTTCTTTTTCTCTCCTTACCCTCTATCCGAATGATCCTCCTCTGAGATATCCGGACGGTTCACCCTTTCTGTTCCGAAAGCTTCTTTCTCACCTGGTCTGCCACAGACGGCGGAAGGAATTCATTGATATTGCCGCCAAACGCGGCGACCTCCTTCACAATACTGGAGCTGAGATAAGAGTACTTAATATTCGTCGTCAAAAATATCGTGTCAATATCCGTAGCAATGACGCGGTTCGCCTGCGCGACCTGCAGCTCATACTCAAAATCCGAGACTGCCCGCAGGCCGCGAATAATCAGATCCGCGTGATTCATATGTACAAAATCAACCAGCAGGCCGCCAAAGGACTGCACCTCTACATTGTCCAGATGCGCCGTAATACTCTTTAACATATTAACACGTTCCTGGGCAGAAAACAACGGAGTTTTTGAATAATTCTTTAAAACTCCGATAATCACATGATCCATCATCTTCGCCGAGCGCTCGATGATATCCAGATGTCCCAGGGTCACCGGGTCAAAGCTGCCCGGATATACTGCTGTCGCCATTTTCATCTCCCCGATAAACAAACACATGCTTGTTTGTCTTATATTGTTTTATTTTCTCTAATGTAAAACCCAGGCTGTCCAGATAATCAAAATCCGTCTCCAGCGACGCTTCTATGATCACCGTGCTCTGCCGGTCAATCAGAGCGGAATGGCGCAGATATGCAAGCATCTGCCGCTCCAGCCCATGATTGTAAGGCGGATCCATAAAGATAAAATCAAAACGGAATTTCCCCTCCATCCGTCCAAGCGCGGTCAGCGCGTCGCAGTGCATGACCACGGCGCGGTCCGAAAGCCCGGTCGTCTTTAAATTCTGCCGCACGATGTCCGCCGCCCCGGCATTCTGTTCCACAAACACTGCCTGCGCAGCGCCGCGGCTGAGCGCCTCGATTCCGATCCCGCCGCTTCCCGCAAACAAATCCAGGAACACCGCGTCTGCCAGGTCATACTGGAGCATATTAAACAACGTCTCCTTGATCCGGTCCTGCGTCGGACGCGTATTCAAACCCTTCGGCGTCTGCAGCAGCATCCGCCTCGCGCTTCCGGCAATCACTCGCATAGGGATCCCGCCTCTCCTCCATGATTATCTTGTACCATTATATAGGCATTCCCCGCATTTCTCAAGCAGTTTATTCAAAAAAATGGCGGCTTCTTTGCATATGGCATGGCAACTACAGGACCTGCCACAGGCAGCTCCCTCCGTATGCTTTGGCAAAAAAGGAATCCCCCGGAAGAAGTCCATCCGGGGGATATGCGCAATCTCTGACGCCGGATCTTTTACTTATCCGCCATCTGCTTTTCCTGCGCCTCAATCATCTTCTTTACCATATGACCGCCGACGGAACCGTTCTGGGCGGAGGTCAGGTTGCCGTTGTAGCCGTTGGATAACGGTACGCCAAGCTCGTTTGCTACCTCCATCTTAAACTTGTCCAGGGCTTCCTTTGCCTCCGGCACTTCCGCTCTGTTAGAAGAACTTCCTGCCATGTGATTGGCCTCCTTTCAGTCTCACCTGCCGCAACCGCAGGTGAGACGTCATGCCCGCCCGGATTTACGGCTGGTTTTGTTTTCGTGTTACAGGGTTAGTATGTGAAAGATGGCTCAGATTACACTAGAAGCTTCTGTTTAAGCTGTCATAAAATGGGCGGAAAAAATGCAGTCCGCTTTGTTGAGAATGACCGTCCGCGGCAGAAAAACAAATGTATTTTTGTGGCGAATAGATATTGCTTTTTTGCGTATTTTGAGATAGGATAATCGAGAGTCCGGGAAACTGAGCGCAATTAGAAACCGGAAGAAAATAACAGAGGAAAAGAGGAACAGGCAGAGCAATGGATAAAAAGTTAAAGGTCGGCGTTCTCGGAGCGACCGGCATGGTTGGACAGAGATTTCTCTCCATCCTGGAGAATCATCCGTGGTACGAGGTCGTCACGGTAGCGGCGAGCGCGCGCTCCGCGGGCAAGACCTATGAGGAAGCGGTCGGCGGGCGCTGGAAGATGACGACCCCGATGCCTGAGAGCGTGAAAAAGCTGATTGTGAAGAATGTCAATGAGGTCGAAGAGGTCTCCAGGGACGTGGATTTCGTGTTCAGCGCAGTCGATATGACAAAAGAAGAAATCCGCGCGATTGAAGAAGCCTACGCAAAGACGGAAACGCCGGTGGTTTCCAACAACAGCGCCCACCGCTGGACCCCGGATGTACCAATGGTTGTGCCGGAGATCAACCCGGAGCATTTTGAAGTCATTCCTTACCAGAAGAAGCGTCTGGGAACGACGCGCGGTTTCGTCGCCGTCAAGCCAAACTGCTCGATCCAGAGCTACGCGCCGGTGCTGACCGCCTGGAAGGAGTTTGAACCCTACGAGGTGGTCGCGACGACCTATCAGGCGATATCCGGAGCGGGAAAGACGTTTAAGGACTGGCCGGAGATGGAGGGAAATATCATCCCTTACATCGGCGGCGAGGAGGAAAAGAGCGAACAGGAGCCGCTTCGTCTGTGGGGAAAGATCGAGAACGGCGTGATTGTCAAAGCGGAAGAACCGGTTATCACCTGCCAGTGCATCCGCGTGCCGGTCTTAAACGGCCATACGGCGGCAGTTTTCGTCAAATTCCGCAAAAAACCGACGAAGGAACAGCTGATCGAAAAGCTTCGCGCCTTCCGTGGTCTGCCGCAGGAGCTTGCGCTCCCGAGCGCGCCGAAGCAGTTCATCCGCTATATGGAGGAGGACAACCGACCGCAGGTCGCTCTGGATGTGGATTACGAACGGGGCATGGGCATCTCCGTCGGTCGTCTGCGCGAGGATACGGTCTATGACTACAAGTTTGTCGGCCTGTCCCACAATACGCTTCGCGGCGCCGCGGGCGGCGCAGTGCTCTGCGCGGAGCTTCTGACCGCACAGGGATATATCGGGGCAAAGCAGTGATCAATAACCGAACGATATGTTCAACATGATTTTATCATTTTATAGAAGGAGAGGGATCAGACTATGCCATGGAGTAAAGAACCGTTCGGAACTCTGCCAGACGGAACGAAGGCGCATAAATATACGCTGATGAACGGAAAGGGAGCTTCCGCGGCGTTTACCGATCTTGGGGGGATCTGGCTTTCGATGGTCGTGCCGGACCGCACCGGAAGTCTAAGCGACGTGCTTTTGGGATGGGACAGCGTAGAGGGCTGCCTGCACAACAGCGGACATCTCGGCGAGATCGTCGGCAGGAACGCCAACCGCATCGGCGGCGCGGCGTTTGCAATTGGCGACAAGACTTATACGCTGGCGGTGAATTCCGGTTCAAAGAATAACCTGCACAGCGGCCCGGATTATTACCGCGACCGTCTCTGGGATGCGGAGGTGGAGGAATCTGAGCAGGGGACGACGATCTCCTTTACTCTGTTCAGCCCGGACGGCGACCAGAATTATCCCGGCAACGCCAAAATCACCGTCAGCTATACGCTGACGCCGGAAAACAGCCTGCGGCTGGATTATTATATGGTGTCTGACGCGGATACCATCGCCAATTTTACCAACCACGCCTATTTCAATCTCGCTGGGCACGACGCGGGGACAATCCTTGATCAGAAGGTCTGGATTGACGCCGATACGTGGACCGTCGCGGACGCGGAATCGATCCCGACCGGCGAGCTTCGCCCGGTCAAAGGAACGCCGATGGATTTTACGACGCCGACGGCAATCGGCGCCGGAATCGACGCCGACTTTGACCAGCTGAACTTTGCGGGTGGCTATGATCACAACTGGGCCTTCAACCACGCGCCGGGCGAGCTGGCGCTCTCCGCCCGGGTGATCGACGAGAAATCCGGACGCGTGATGGATATCTATACCGATCTTCCTGGCGTCCAGTTTTACACGGCAAACGGCCTTAAGCCGAACATCGGAAAGAACGGCGCAAACTACGGCCCGCGCGGCGGATACTGCTTTGAAACCCAGTATTTCCCGGACGCCATCAACAAACCGCAGTTCGCATCGCCTCTCCTGAAGGAAGGGAAGGAATACCGGACGACCACGATCTACCGGTTTTCCACAATCTGATTTTTTCATTTATACAACGACACGTATCCTTTAGGCAAACGAAAGCTGTCATCCGCCGTAAATCACAAAGCGGGTGGCAGTTTTTTTGCCATAACATACGGAAGAAGCTGCCGGTGGCAGGTTCTGTAGTTGCCCATTTTTACCTTTACAAAATATCCCTGAGGTGATATAGTAAACACGTCACTTTAATTCATTAACACGATAACATAATAAAGAGGTAGATTGCAAATGAAGAAACGGATTGCCTTTATCGGGAGCAGCGGAGGAAATTTATACAAACAGGGCGGCAATGATATCAACGGCATGATGAAGGAAGTGTTGCTCCAGACCGGAGCGGCTGACATGCAGATCGTTTTTGTTCAGTATGTCATGGCTTCCGGAAGTCTGGACACGGTTTCGGCAAACAGCCCGGCGGATCTGTATCTGTGGGACGGCACACAGGTGCAGAAAAGCTTTTCCGGCACTCTCATCGAAGTAAACGAAACAGCAGCCCAGGCCGATCAGGAACTGGCAAAACTGATTGAAGACGGACAGATCGACGGCATCATGTTTGTCAGTGCGGATCCGGACGGCGCAAACCAGAAGGCAGCTTCCGCCGCCGCCAAAGCCGGCATCCCCATGGCAGGCACCGGAGGAAGCGGCGTGTCGCGCATCCAGAATCTGGGATGCAATGTCATCTCCGCCTCCGGCACCACCGGGACGACAAACCGCACAAGGGCCGTAGCCTTCACAACCGCCCTTGCCAAAAACTGGGATATCCATTATATGCCCGTGATCGGCAACACCGGAGAGGGCGCGGCGCAAAAGACTGAGGGAAATCTCAGGCAGCGCATCAACTTCCGCGGAATCATGATGACCAGCCTGCCGGCTTTTATTACCATGGCGCTGTGTCTGGCTATCAGCAACATCCCGGGGCTCTCCGTTATGGCCGACGTGTTCGACACGCTGGTCGGCGCATTGCCCATCGTGATCTGCGCAATCGCCGCCAAACAGGTATCCGGGCTTGATGAGGTTGGCGTCGTAGCCGGTATCACAGCAGGAATTCTGGCCGTGGACGGAGGTATTTTAGGCGGACTGATTGTCGGTATTCTGGCCGGCGTTCTCTCCTACTACATCATCGTATTCTGCTTCCGACATAAGGTTCCGGGCACGACTGCCAATATCGCGGCAGGCGGCCTGGGCGGACTGATTGCCGGAATCATCGGAAAATTTGCCATCGCGCCCATTGCGCTGATGATCGGCAACGGAATCTGTTCCATCATCAATGCCGCCATTAGCTTCAACCCGGTTTTTGCAGGGGCGATTTCCGGACTTCTGATCTGGCCTGCCATCATCGGCGGCGTCTATCATGCGGCAATTCTTCCTATCGTACTCCTGGAAATGGAAGAAATGGGATTCAGCTTTCTCGGCGCCATTGATATGACCGGTCTGGTCATGGTATCCGCCGGCATCACGCTGGCGAACGTAATCATGCCGAAGCAAAAAGGCGAAGCGGCGGTCGCGCTGCCCGGATGCATCATCAACATCGGCTTCGGAACCTTTGTGGAGGCGGCATACCCCTTCATGTTCTCCAACCGGCTGGTTTTTGCCGGCGCTCTCATCAGCGCGACGCTGTCCGGCGCGGTCGTCGGCATGTTCAATGTGAAAGGAACGGCCTATGTCCCTGCGATTGTCGCTCCCTTCATGGCAAATGAAGGACGCGGACTCGCGTTCGCGGCGGCGATGCTTGTCGCCATGGGCGCGGCGTTTGCCATTACCCTGTTTGCCAATATGCTGGAACGCCGAAAAAATGACAGCAAGCCGGCCGCATAGGCTTGCCATCTCCTTACATACAAAGGGAGCTGCCTTAAGACAGCTCCCTTTGTCGTTCCAATCAGGACAGATACCAAACCGTCACAGACGGACCTTTGTTCCCTTCGTATCTCTGCGGGCAATCCTCAAACGGTTCAAACTGACTTCCTTTTCTTTATAACGGATCTGCGGTTCCAGACTGACAAACCAGACCGCGTCAAGCTCGTCTCCCTCTCCCAGCTTGATTCCGCGCACGCCGCGGCTGTTCTTTTTCATCTCCGGGATTTCCTCCATGGAGAAACGAAGAAACATGCCGCCCGTTGTCTGCAAAACCAGATCGTTTTCCGCGCCGATAATCCGTATCACGGCAAGCCGGTCGCCGTCCGCAAGCCTGGTCGCCGCCACCGTCCGGTTATTCGTGAGGAATTCCTCCGCCGGAACCTGCTTGACCATCCCCATCCTGGTCGCAAACAAAAGCAGCTGACCGGTCATCTGACCAAGACTTGCCAGGAAGATGATCTCCTCCTTCGACCCGTCATACTTGCTGAGATTGTCAATCGGCGTACCCTTGTCCCGAAGCTTGCCCGCCGGGATATCCGAAACCTTTACCTGATGCAGATTCCCGATGTCGGTGAAGATGCAGAGCTTATCCGTCGAGAGACACGGGATCTGATAGCGGTAATCATGATCCAGCGTTTCCTGATTGCGCTCGCAGACGCTTCGGTCAAGCAGCTTACAGTATCCGAAGCGGTCCATGACGAAGACGACCTCCTGAATCTGCGCGGGCGCCTCCTCATAGGCGATCTGACCGGAATCCTCGATCCGCGTCTTTCTCGGAGTGGCAAATTCCCTGCGAATCTGATCAAGATCCTCCTTGATCACCTGATTCATATTCACGCGGCTCTTTAAAATTTTCTCATACTGCCGGATCTTCTTCACGCACTCATCATATTCCTTTTTCAACGCCAGAATCTCCAGGCCGATCAGGCGGTACAGACGCATCTCCAGAATCGCGGTCGCCTGCTTTTCCGTAAAACGCAGCTGCTTTGCCTCCTCCTCAAAACCGGGCGTGCGAAAATGAATCTTTGAGATGTCTCCCTGCGTCAGGCAGGCCTTGGCGTCCTTTAGGTTCTTCGCGCCGCGCAGAATCGCGATGATCAGGTCGATCACATCACAGGCATGGATCAGACCCTCACGGATCTCCTTCTTCTCCAGCTCCTTCTCCAGAAGCGCCCGGTACTTCCGCTCGGTATTTTCATACTGAAATTCCAGATAATTTTCCAGTATGCCACGCAGGCTCAGCGTCTCCGGCCTTCCGTGAGCGATCGCCAGCATATTCACGCCAAAGGTATCCTCGAGCTTGGTCTTCTTATAAAGAAC
>JAJQCO010000240.1:0-3074 GCA_021202655.1 Clostridiales bacterium
TGTACGGGTAATATACATACCATACAGATTCGCATAAGCGTCTCTGGCTGAAGTTGTCAATGAAGAATCCGCATATGCATTTTCTGATATACAAATATATACAGTTACTGTCTGCTGCGACCAGTGTGCGTAATAGGTCTGGTCTGCTGTTACTTTTGTAGAAGAAGAATATGCAGTTCCACCAGATGCTGCTGTGTACCATCCGTCAAAATCATATCCGCTTCTTGTCGGCGTAGGAAGTGTACCAAGTGTGGTGTTATAATCATATGTCTTTACCCAGTTCGTTCCAGACTGGCTTCCGCCTGACCAGGACGAAATAGTTCCGCTTTGCGGGTTCAGAGTAACAGTAAAAGTATTGATTGTCCACTGTGCATAATAGGTCTTATTTGCTGCCGGCATAGTATCAGATGCCGAAAGCTTTGTTCCGCCCGATTCTGCTGTATACCAGCCGTTAAAGGTATAACCGGTTCTGGATGTGGTCGGCAGCGTGCCAATCGCTGTGCCGTAATTCTTTGTTATCGTTTTCGGGCTTGCTGTGGAACCTCCATTTGCGTCAAAGGTCAATGTATACGAATTGACGGTCCAGTGCGCATAATAGGTCGGATTGTATCCAGGCATAAGCGTATCTTCTGTCACGCTGGTTCCGCCGGTTGCTGCCGTATACCATCCGGCAAATGTATAACCGGTTCTGGTCGGGTCAGCCGGGAGTGTTCCAAGCGCGGTATTATAAACCTTTGTGATGGTCGTAGACACCGTGGATCCTCCGTTCGAATCAAAGGAAGCGGTGTAACTGTTGATCTGCCATGCAGCATATACAGTCAGGTCAGTATCCCTCTTTTCAGCCAGGAAAGAATCACTGTCAAATGTATCTCCGGTCCCATCTGCATTCAGGTACCATCCGGTAAAGGAATAGCCAACACGGGACGGTTCAGTGTACGATCCGCTCTGAAGCTCCTGTTCCAGATTCTTCGGATTCCATTTGTAAGTTACCGCATTCTGCGCATTGCCATCGATGGTGCCGCCGTTACCGTCGTAAATCAGACGGAAGGACTGTAGCGGTGCCTGCAGCTTGACCGCCACATTAAATGTGTCAGATACTGTTATTCCGTTAACCGTATACGATACTACAACCGTGACTGCCGATCCATTCATGCTACCATCAATCCATTCCGGACTGAATTCCAGGTCTGAGAACGCAACATTTTCCGATGTATCGTTATCAAACGAAACCACGGCGGTCAGATCATCTGCGGTAAAGAAGTATTCCGATGCCGTATCGGACTCAATGGTATCCGGGCCAAGCCAGGTTACTTCCAAGGACACGGGCAGCCGCATCTTCTGGACGGAGTTCTGGACGTATACTTCGTGGTTGTCCTTCTCCCAGTTCTGAATGTCATTCGTAAATTTAATCTCTGCTTCTTCCAGTGCATCGCTTAAAGTAGTTTCTCCAGTATCGCCATTTATTGTAAATCCGTAAACATCTTCTGTCTCGCTTAATCCATACCGCGTGGTCGATACTTCTTCTACAACGTAAGTGCCAGCATAAAGCCCAGTCACCGTTACGCTTCCGGTCAGAGAATTGGACATATCAATGGCACGATATAATACTTTTCCTTCATCCTGCCCGGATGTGCAGGTGATCTTAAACAGGAAAGTGCCTTTGCCGTACTCCTCATACTGCATCAGCAGTTCCTTATCGATGATGATCCTATACAGGTTCGGCTCATCATAGCAGTATACCGGCTGGACAATTTCGCAGGTATCCGCGCCGACAGAGAAATTCACCTGCCCGTCATATACCAGATAGTTTGTCGGAGCCTCTGTTTCAATCAGGTAATAGGAACCCCATTCCAGGTTTTCGATCTTCGCATGTCCATCTGCATCAGTTGTGATCCCTTCCTGAATCAGGGTTCCATCACTGGAATACAGGCTGAAGACTGCGCCTTCCAGGAAATAGTTCTTCCCGTCATCCATCTTGATGATCTCAACAGAACCCTTTTTATGCTGGTCAACCGCTGTTACGATCTGCGTGACTTCAACCGTAGACGCACTGATCGTTACTTCGATTTTTTCTGTGCTTAGTTCATGGTGCAGTGGCGGTTCGGTTTCCAGGAAATAATAGCTGCCCCAGGTAAGCCCCTCCACAACGAAAGTATATCCGGTTGAATCCGTAGTAAGATCTTCCGCAATCAATTCATCATCACTTGTACGATACAAATTGTATATAGCACCGGATAAAGTCACTCCATCCGGATCCGTCTTATACAGCTGTGCGGAACCGGTCTTTCTCTCGTTATCCATAGAGATACTGACGCCGGTTACGGTTGATGCTGCCGTTACTGTAAACTCATCCGTGTATCGATCATCTTCATTATCCGCCAGTTTGTACCCAGACGGCGCTGTAATCTCTTTGAACTTATACGTACCGAATTTCACATATGCCGTAAAGGTTCCGTCATCGTCGGTGATATAGTAGGAATCATCTGCCTTTGACCACTCTCCGCTTGTTTTATCCTTAACATATAGTTCAAAGGTTGCGTTAGCCAGGACACTTCCGTCTTCTGCATCCTTCTTTGTCAGCGTAACAGGCGCCGCCAGCTGATTATCTGTTTCGCTAAACTTCTGCGGAGTCTCCGTCTGTGTCATATCTGCGTTGCGAATGTGTGTGTTGTCCTTCGTTACATCGAAGAACTGTTTTTCTGTATCAACTTCATAGCCAATTGGAGCTTCTACTTCTTCGTAGTAATACATACCCCAGTTCAGACCTTCGATACGAAGCATTCCGTAATACTCTCCGCCAACTTCTGATCCGGTATACATGATTTCTTCTGTACCGTCATCCGAAATTTCATATATACCGTCAGTCGATGTACCAGTATCAATCGCTTTGACAGCTATATAATTCCCGGCTCCGTCATTCATGTACACCGTATATCCGGCGTTCGGAAGCGGATCTCCATCTGGATCCTCGATGTCTTTCTTGGTGATGATTACAATACCTTTGATCCGGTCGTTTTCCATCTCAATGTCGGCACCTGTGCCATCCATTGTGATTTCATTAAGCCCTTCAGTCT
>JAJQCO010000240.1:3084-3661 GCA_021202655.1 Clostridiales bacterium
GGTAACCATCTGCTGCATAATTCTCTTCCCAATAGTATGTCCCTTTTGTCAGGGTGTTGCCAGGGAGTTCAATGTATCCGTCTGCATCTGGTGTTACATCCTGCAGGATCAAGTTCATATCCGCATCATAGATGTTAAACGAACCATCGCTTGCCAGAACCTCTTTGCTGTACATATCTAACTTGATCAGTTTGGACTTCGGATCATTCGGGATCTCAATCACATTGCCGGTTCCTTCGATCGTAAATTCTGTCTTACCTACCGCCTTTAAGTAGCCGTCCGGAGCAGATACTTCTTCCCAATAGTATGTGCCGGGTTCCATATCTTCTAACTGGATCAGGCCATTGGCGTCGGTTGTGACGTTTTCAAGCAGCAGGTTTTCATCTGCGTCATAAATATTAAACACGCCGCCGACCAGTACTGCACCAGTCACAGAATCCACCTTTTTCAGATCTGACCGCTTGTAGTTTGGCATTTGAG
Source organism: Clostridiales bacterium (assembly GCA_021202655.1). GTDB lineage: Bacteria > Bacillota > Clostridia > Lachnospirales > Lachnospiraceae > Brotaphodocola. Next base: position 3,565 of record JAJQCO010000240.1, read on the forward strand.
TCGTGTTTCCATCATCAGTAATCGTAAACTCATGAAGACCCTTGCTACGGACATATCCTTCAGGTGCTTCAGTTTCTTCCCAGTAATAAGTGCCAGG
>JAJQCO010000035.1:0-3862 GCA_021202655.1 Clostridiales bacterium
ATTTATTACTTTTTTAACTGTAATCTGTGCTTTCCCGATCGGATCATAACAGGTATCTTCCTGTACTAGTGCACAGTTATCTGCATTGATAGAGAACCGTACCAGGTTGTTGGATACCTGATAACCGTCTGGTGCTTTCGTTTCTTCAAAATAGTAGCTTCCCCAATCAAGGTCTGTCACAGTAACCGTGCCGTCATCACCGGTAATAATGTTAGATTGTACCAGTACGCCATCATTGGTATAAAGGGAAAATACTGCTCCATGAAGTAATTCCTTCTGAGTATCTTCATCTTTCTTGACCAATTTTACGCTTCCTTTAATCCGTGTATCAACCGCCGTTACTTCTGTAATAACACCTGCATTATTTGCATTAATTGTAAATGCGATTGGCTCCGTACTTACAGAATAGCCTTTTGGTGCGGATGTTTCCAGGAAATAATAATCTCCCCATTCAAGATCGGTTATCGTATCTGTATAGCCGTTTTCTCCGGTAGTAATACCTGATTGGATTATAGTCCCACCATAATATAGATCAAATACTGCTCCGGGAAGAGGAAACCCATTATCAGATGTTTTACGCAGAGTTACCAATCCATTTTTACGGATATCAGTATGAGAGACTGTTACAACCTTTCCTACTGTTGTGGCATCCAGGGTAAAGGTGACTTCCCCTGATTCTCCTGTTGCTAGTTCGTATCCTATAGGAGACTGGACTTCTACGAATTTATAGTTTCCGAACTTCAGATTTTCAATTAACATTTCACCCGCTGCGTTCGTCTTTTGCCGCTCGTAAATTTTCTCCCATTCCTCACTATCTGTCTGACGGTATAAATCGTAATACGCATTTTTTAAGGTGATGGAATTATCCGATGCGTCCTTTTTCGTTAATAGTACAGATGCTGTCTGTTCGGTATCTTTTCCGTTAACTTCTGCGGTCAGGTTATAACGGCCAACAGTAAATGAAATCCCATTACTGTTCAAATCATAACCCAACGGCGCTTCGGTTTCTACGAAATAATAGCTTCCCCATGGTAAATTAGTTACCGTAATCGTACCAGATTCATTTGTCGTAAAGGTACTAATGGTTCCTGTCTCTGAATATATGTATTCACCATCATTGTCTCCGTTTTCAGCAAATACCAGATCATCTGTGGATGTATAAAGCTCATATGATGCGCCTGCTAACGGATCTGCATTTGTATTATCCGAATCATATTTCGTTAAAATTACTTCTCCGGGATCATGATAGTTTTTAATAATAAGCTCGTCTCTATCTGTATCAATGGTAAATGGATGCAGCTCATTGTCTTCCATATATCCTTCCGGAGCGGAGATTTCCTGCCAATAGTAGAGCCCACATTCTACGTTTTTAATATCAATCTGATTCAATGCGTTCAGGGAAATGCCATCCTCTCCGTAAAGTGCATTTCCACTTGAATCATAGATCTGGAATACCGCTCCAGAAAGGGAAGCGTAGATTGTGTTGCCAGCGCTGTCTGTTCCAATCTCGTGATCGCCATCCACCTTTTTTAAGGTGATTGATCCAATATTATTTAAAAGCGTAACATAAGTTTCCGCTGATGGAAGTTCATAGCGAGCTTCAAAGTCATCTGTGGAAGTGATGCCATAAGCGTCATACTGGACATAATATTGATTTACTGCTTTTTTATGTACCAGTGTTTCATCTTCTGGCGCCAGCATATTGATGATGATGTAAGCCACTTCATTATTATTCATGACCTCATTTTCTTTATTTGATGTATCAAGATGGATCCAAACGGCTTTTACATCTGATAAATCATTTGGTGCCACATCTGTCCAACCTGTACCACCATTATCTGTTGTTTTGAGTTCTTGGTTTTCATTTGTGCTGTAATATATTGTTGGAATAAGCCCAATTTTTTCAGCATAGGATGTGTCGACTGATTGAAATGTCCCCCGCCATTCAGTGGAAATATCCGTATACTCATTCTCATTTTCATTTGTCGCAATACTTGCTCCCTGCTCGATTCGGTCAAAGAAGTCAATATTCTTTGCGCTATTTGATCCAAGGCCAAATTCCAAACGGTATGAATAAGAAGCTTTCTCAATGGATTCTGCATCAGCGGTTCCATCATAAGGGACTGTTAAAGCATCCGTAACATAGCCTTCACTGTAGTAAGTTTTTACGTTTTTTGATGCGTGTTCTTGCCATTGTATCGCTGGGTCAGATATAGTTTTTGAAGCACTGTCATATGCCATTTTATCAGTTGTTAATCCATTTCCGTCAATATCATATCGATCGGCCATAATTGACGAGCCTGTAATATTTTCAATACCGTCGTCATGTACCATTAAATATGTGTATGCTCTGTAGGTATTACCGTACATAAGGTAGTCCATATAGGAAAGCGTTGCATAATATCCAATAGAAATCTCTGTATATTGGCTTGCATCGAGCGGCATGTCAGAGAAATTAAAATCAGCGATAATCATCGTTTTCCCATTGTATTCTCCAATTGAATATGTAACATGATTTTCAAAATCGCTGGATGATAATTTAGTGCCAGATGTGGAAGTGCCTGATCCAGCAAGAGTGATTCCTTCTTTATCAAAATTTGGCTCCATTCCTTCCGGAAGTACGGAATAAAGGGAAAAAGATGTCAAGGAATCGTCTTCGGAGTCAGAGGAAATAGATCCTTCAGACACTATGTATGCTCCGAAATTATTATCACTGTCCTCTATTCCTGAAAGGCCTCTTAATTGCGTAGATGCTGACAAACTCATAGTTGGTGAACGAAGCCATACATTTGAATATGCTCTCATTAAATATTCATCATATATATTGATATCCCGCGCTGCTAATGCTTCACCATATGAACCGCTATAGTTATCTGCACTCATGCCACAATCATTGAGTTCACATTCTTGCGTCGTATCATAATAAAGTGAACGCAAATACGAAAAGTTGATAAGATGTCCTTCTGGGTCAACGGTTGCTTCCCCAGCCGCAGCTTTAGTTTGTTCTTCATCCCAGTCCAGATGGAGTTTAACGCTGACGTAAACTGTATAATTGTAGCTTCCCGTGATGTCATTGACACGGATGTACATAGCCTTGATGTTATCAGGAAAATTAATGGTTTTTTTGGATGCTGTGTTTCCAGTACCTATAGAAAAATAATTATCAAATTCAGTATCCTGCGTATATGCCCCGAATACCTCGTAGTCATATCCGTATGAATCATACGGTATCGTAATATAGGATATATCGTATTCATCATCCGTGAGGTTACGGATACTGCCGTCAGTCAGGACTACAGCCAATTTGTCATCGCCCAATACAAGTGCATAATTGTCCTCGTTTCCGTTTATTCCAATCTGGCTGACACCAGTGGTATTGGCTGATCGGGAGCGCATGGAATAGCTGCTCGCGTAATTCCGGTTCGCTATGCCATACAGATAAAATGTAACCGCTGTACCATTATAAATATTGATGGTATTAAGCCGACTTTTGTATTTGCTTGGAGAGTTATGATTATATCTGGAATATTCATATTTATCATTCCATTTTTCATGGTTATAGATGTAACCAGCCCAATTAAATCCGTAATCTTCAATGGTAAAGCTAACTGAATCATCTACCTTTTCGTTTGTTCCAGCGGTCGTCACCCATTCTGACTCATCGTAATACAGGCGGTTTAAATGTCCCTTGACAGTGACAGTGCCGTAACTCCCGTCCGGCTGAACAAATGCACTCTTTAAAAAACCGATTTGAAAAGTATAGGAATAAGTAAAACTGTTACTTCCGATTTTACCTGATCGGTTCTCAAATGGGTAGAAGCCAAAAACAGTCTCCCCGTCCTCTATCACAATCTCCGTGAGA
>JAJQCO010000035.1:3872-7097 GCA_021202655.1 Clostridiales bacterium
AAACAGGCCTCTGGCCAACCAGTCATTATCGAACCGTGTGGTAATCTCGTACCAGATGTAATCCTGATCAGCCGCATCCCAGTCAGAGGCTTCCAGCTTGGAATAATCCATATAAATTCGGTACCGGTCACGCACGGATGTAAAAGTGAAAGTGAGTGGTGTCATGGTAATTGAGCTAGTCTCACCGCTTTCATCTTTGACACGGAATACCGGACTCTTACTCTGCGTATACCCATTTTCGGTATCTCTTGCTGAGAGCGTCCAGAGAAGTTCAAATCCTCCGGATACCGACTGACCAGTTGATACCGTAAATGTGTTTGTAAACGTGTAAATATCATTCTCCTGATCCCATTCGCATTCCCAGTCGGAATCTTCTGCGTCACTTGACAGGTCAGAAGCCATCAGATTATTAGCCCTATTAGCGTTCCGGATTCCTGGGATATCAAATTGGATATCTCCTGCTGCATAATCATGCTCGGCATTTTCCAGCCGGTACGTGACCACGATCTTTGGTTGTTTGCTGGAATCTGTCGTCGCGTCCCATGTATAATCTGTAGAAAGCGTGGACCAGGCGCAGCTTACCTTCCAGCCGTCCAGATAGTTTGAATAACTCTCCGCATAGGCCGGGAACTGAATTCCGGTCACAAGCAACGCGACCGCCAGCAGGAAGCTGACTGTCCGCCTGATGTGGTAGAGCATGGTTTGAAAGTTGCTTAACATACTTACCTCCTTTTCTTTGCCGGATAGATGTAGATTTCCGGCAATTAATGATTCTGTTATAATTATGGAAAATCTGCTTTTTCATTCATTCGCGGTGCCGCTTATTCCCCAAGGATGTGAAACGATACGCAGTTTTCCTCGTATTCCGTGCGTATCCTGAGGATTTCATCCGCTGCTGTCCATTTCACATCAGCCAGCCGGTCAATGCCGATCTCCTGAATATCTGTACGCCTGGAAAGTTTCGTATCAATCATGAGAGTAATATCCGGCGGATCATTGGATGTACTCACAAATCGCACCAGTCTGGAAAGCCGTCCGGCATCCTTTTTTACGTCCTGTTCGGTAAAATACAGGATAATCCGGCCTGCTTCCTCCACGATCGTGCGTTCTGCCCACCGTCTGATATCTGGTGTTTTGCAGAAGAACTGGATTTCTCCCGTATATCCGGCATATGTAAGCCGGTGCATGAGTTCAACAATCCTCGCCCCGTACATTTCAAAGTTCGGATCCACAATTACCAGGTTCTTAGCCGCAAGCAGATTGGAAAACTCTGCTACGTTCTCACTGCCCTCATCGGACAGCTTCAAATATAATGTTTCTTTCATAGCGCCTCCATCAGTCAATAAGCGTAATATACCGGGTATAAATCAATTCCGTTCTGCCTTGCTTCGCTTGTAATCACAAACGGGAACCGGATTTGAATTGTGTGAAGTTCATCCGAATACCAGCGGACTCCATCATACCCGTCCGGAATTTCCACACTCGGCTCTAAAAGTACCGGCCCAGAGAGTTCCGCAGAACCCTTGGCGTATGATACAGCGGAACCAGGAAGCGTGCGGCTTGTAGCGCTGGTGCTCTCCTCTTCGGTTTCGGCCTCCGTGCTTTTCGTCTCTTCAATGGAAACGACTTCATCTGCCGTACCCTCATGTTCCGGGCTTTCCGATGTAACGGAAGCAGCCGTTGACGTTTCCGCTGAGGTAGTCTCCGTCTTTGTACTCTCTGTGACAGTGGACTCCACACTTTCTTCCGTACTGCTCTCCGCTTCTGTAATCCTTTCCGGTTTCGCAGTTGTCTCCATATCTGCATTTCCGCCGCCGGCACCGTGCCTGACCGTTTCTGTCTCCAAAAATTCTTCCCCGGATAACGTCGGATCAATTTCATCGTAATAAACCGGCCAGCCGATGTCTGTATCATCTGTTTTTTCATCCTGCCGGATTACGATATTTTCAGATGCCGATTCCGTATCTGTCTCCGCTGTCGTTTCTGCAATCACCGTTGTTTCCGCCTGATTTGCAGCTCGCCATTCGGCGGCATCGTTATTTCCGCAGCCGACAATCAACCCTGCCATTACAGGCACCAATATCAATAGTTTTTTTCTCATCGCGCACTCCTCCTTTGTCAGATCCATTCATCCAGGATCATTGTTCGCATCCGCATGGATCGTGTCTTCATCCTCCGAATTGCTTTCCGTTCGATCTGTCGAACCCGTTCCCTGGAAAGCCCGTACATCTTACCGATTTCCTCCAGTGTGTGCGGTCTGTCGCAACCGATTCCAAACCGGAGCTCAATCATCTTTCTTTCTCGTTCAGGGAGAGCCTGCATCAGTTCTCGCACATGTGCTTTTTCTTCAGCTTCGATCGCGGCATCCTCCGGTGATACTGCATTCTGATTAGGGATCATGTCAATGAGCTCCGTTGAATCCTCATCTCCGATCAGTGAATTCAGTGATCCGACGTTAATAGACATGGACTTCAGCATCCGAACCTCATCTATGCTAAGATGCATGGCTTCGGAAATCTCCTCATCGCTGATTTTTTTCCCTTCCAGCTCAGCGGCCTTTAACAACTGTTCCATTTTGTAAAACTTCTCCCGCATATGTACCGGGTAACGGATGACATTGTTTTTATCAGCCATAGCCCGCCCGATACTCTGGCGAATCCACCAGGTTGCATATGTAGAAAAACGGTATCCCATATCTACATCATAGCGGTCTGCTGCAGTAAGTAAGCCGATCGTCCCTTCCTGGACCAGATCCTCCAGGTCCATTCCACCCTGCTTCAAAAAACGCTTGGCAATTTTTATTACATACCGGCGGTTATGAAGAGTCAGAGCTTCAACGGCCGCTTTGTGCTCTTCCGGTGTTCCTTTGAGCATCCGTCCGTACCGTTTCTCCTCATCCACAGTCAAAAGCGGATAGCTGATGATCTCTTTGACCATCATATCAAATGCCCCTGGCATGGACGCGGCATTGGTATCGGATTCCAGTTCTTCGGAATCATCATCAGCGAAATCAGCTTCCTCTGTTTCAGCTTCCATCAGTGCGATGAAATCCGGATCTTTCTGATCTGTCATATATCCGTATACCGGATCTGTTGTTTTGGCAGTATTTTTTTCTGCTGTCATCATCATATAGGTGTCCTCCTTCTTTATGTGGTGTCCCATCTGCAGAACCAAATGAAACATCAGGTGTATTTTGTAGGCGGCGCATCTGCGCTGCTGTGTAAT
>JAJQCO010000035.1:7107-15728 GCA_021202655.1 Clostridiales bacterium
TTTTCAACGAAAAACTCCAGAACAGAAATTTTTAAAAGGAAAAAGTTTTTGATTGAAAATTTGTTTGGAGTGATATTGTGCTTATATATAGAAGAAACAGGGAAACCTTAACGAGTTGCAGAAGCCAGGGAAACCTTAGATGGGCAGAGGTCAGGCGGCGCCGGTATAGGAAAACAGGTCTACGGTTGCGTGAACTGCGCCGTCTGACTTACAGGGGGGTATGTCAGACGGCGTGTCATATGTATAAGTACCGCCGTCTGACGTGCTTTTGCAGGGATAAGATAAATGCCGCCCAATGGGCGGCTGCTATTACCCCGAAGGGGTTCTTCTTCAGGTAGGAAAACTAAGATTCCTGTATACGGTACATGGTAGGCGGTCGCGGGTATGTTGCGATTGGTGGCGACCGCCGGATTCTGCAGGTATCCAGTCAGACTACGACATCCGGGAATATCAAACGTCCCGTTAATCTGCATCGACAGCGATAGGTACTGGCGATCAGGGCGGGTTTCCGGCTCCCGACAGGTACGACTCTTGTAGTGTAGCGGATATCAGGCAAGTGTACTGGTGACTGACAGGTATCTTCTCATATGCGAAAGGCTCCGGCTGCTAGGTAAGGTCCCGACTCCTGATAAGTCATTCCTCTCTCACAACGAAAACAATGAATAGGGATTTATCTTCCTGGGCAGGTGGTTGCCTCAGGGTAGGTTACAGCTTCCCGGTGCCTAAGGCAGTGTATGCGTATATCGGTTTAGGACGCAGGTTATCGGACAGGTACATCGGGCTATAGCGCAGGTGCATATTATGAGATGTGTGAGCCATTAGACTGGCGGCGCTGTCAGACAGGATGCAGGTGTATTTTAATCACTGGGAAGGGTATTCGGCCTCAGGGCAGGTTACGGCTTCCCGGTATCAGATGACTGGCCTACCTATATGTGGAGAGTACCCTGGTGTTCCTGCAGCGGTGTTCTGGAACCGGATACCCATTAACTGAACCCGGAATCCTCAGAACACCGCACAGTTACACGAGTTCGACTCTACCTGCATAAACCGGGTTTTTATTAAAAGTTGCGTAGTGTCACCATCAGGATACTGTAGGAGGCTCAATGAGCCGGATTTTCTGCTTGAAGAACCCGGTTTATGCAGCTGCCAAGTATGTGAAAGCCGCCATCGGCGGCGAAACTCCTCAGTTTTACGCACCAGAAATAACCCTGCCAGAATATCCCGTTCTTCAGCCAGGGTCAACCAGATGCGTATTCAGTTAAATGTACTGTCAGGCGAAGTCCGGACAGCCTATATAGGTATTCCTCATACCCGGTGCAATCGGGATATCCATCATCGGGGCACCCAGCCTCTGCACCAGTGAAGGTTTCCTTAACACGTTGACAGCAGGGGTAATAGGCATCTGCATCAGTGAAGGTTGCGCTGCCATAACCGGGGCATTTATCATCTGCGGCATCGGAGAAACCTGCTTTGCTGTCAGGGCTGCCTGAGCCTGAGCGTTTGCTCTCTCCTGGTTCAGATCCTCCAGAACAATATTCAGTATATTCAGTGTCTCTCCGGGTCTGTATACACTGTTGCTCACGGAGAAGCATGAAGCGACCGTATCAATAATCTCCTTCACGGCATGGATAATGGTGTTGTTGTCCAGGACAGACTCCAGCCGTTTTCGGATGAACGGGATCATGCTCTGGATGTTAGAACTGTCCGGAACAACCTGGCCGTCTTCCTCGATCATCTGGTCAATCTCGTTCGCAACGCTCTCCAGCGTACACTGTTCAGTCAGAACCTTCTTCCTGGACTTACGCAGCTCCGTGACAACGAACTTGGGCTTCCCGTTCCTGTCTTCTGTGGATCCGTGGCTGGATCGGAAATGATAAATCTCCCGTATGATCTGACGGATATCATCCGGCTTATAGAGACGCTTGCGGTACTTGCCAGCATATACTTGAGAAACCGCACGGTTCATCTGACTGGCAAGGTCCGCACATATCTCCTCAGTGATTGTTTTGTTGAAAAAGCCCTTTGGGAACAGCGGATTCTTCCAGTTAAGTTTACCGGTCTCCGGGTCTCTCTCAAAGAAGAACTTCTCCGGGCATCGCAGAACATAATATTCCGCACCAGACACCATTTGTGAATATGCAACTGCATCCTGGAAAGCTTTGGATTCGGGTATCAGCTTGTTCCATTCTGCCCAGTTGAGCATGCGGACATACTCCCTGCACTGTTTCAGGTTATGGGTAGCTGCGAACTGGCACACATACTTCCATGATTTCGTGTAATCGACTGCCTGCAGCATATCCAGGAACACATTCAGGTAGTCTGTTTCCTTTAACGCATTCAGAGCAAACTGCCAGTCAGTCGGAAGCTGCCATTTCTGTTTATTCAGATATGCGTCGCCGATATCAGATCCCTTGCCCTGAATACTGCGCAGGTAGTCAAGAACCTGATGGACACGGAAACCCATGCTCCAATCTTTCATTGCGTCGAAAATGCCGTGGACGACTTCTTCCTTCGGAGTAAGCACACTGCCTTGTACAAACCGGCTCGGCATGCGGCAATTCCTGCCCTGCTCGCACATCTCGCGGGCTTTATCAACAGCCTGATGCGGCGGAAACGCATTACCTGGAAGCACACTTTTCAGCGTGTGCATCATAAGGACACCGTCTTTCATCTTACGGATGACCTGAGTATATGGAATGTCCTTGATTTCTCTGCAGCACATGAGGGCATCAAGAAATTCTTCGCTCTCGACCGCTTCATGTAGCATTGCAACAAGTTCATCAGAAATCCTGGTTTCTGCCATCGGAACCAGATCAGACACGCCTTTGTCTGACAGAGTGAATGCCTGAACCGGAATCTCAAATTCCTTCTGAAGCATCTCCTCTGCATACTGCGGGCAGTAATACAGCTTCCGGTAGTAATTCTGCCAGCCAACTGCACGGATATAAGACAGGTTCTCTTCCGGTAAACCATTCAGATTAGCAGAAAGCCCGACAAGTTCATCTTCACCAGATACCGGCGTTGCAATTTCCCGTCCGACAGGAGCTGATTTCAGTGCTGCCGCAGTAAGGGAAGCCTTGCTTAGGACCTCGGTGATACACTCGTCCGCAGTCGGCATTGTGCGGCTGTCAGCGTACGGATCTTCGGTATAATTCATCACAATCTGGCATTTCTTTGTGTGAAAACGGGCGCGCGCGAAGAACTGCCGCATATCGTCAAAATCACACTCTTTCGGGTTCCTGGCCACGAAGATAGGCAGGAACTTCTCCGGAGTCCCAATTACCCCGTCTTCGTCAACGATACCCTTGATCGAAGTACCAACTTCAATGATGGACGTAACCACATAGCAATCCGCTTTGGGAAGCATACCCCGTTTCATGACAGAGGCGTACAATGGGGAGTCGTAGCAAACCTGCTGTGTATCGGTATCCATATAATATCCCTTCTGATCCGCACTGAGCGTATCACAGATAATCCCGTCCTGCAGAAGCATGGATTGTAATTTACGGATATCCTCTTTGTTGTTCAGGCGTACAAACGGAATATATCCTTCGCATACATACTTCCTGATGAGCTTAAACAGCATGATCAGCATTTTGGTGTTGTGCGAGTTTTTTCGGAGCAGTTCGATTTTACCCGTATGGATACCTGGGATCAGTTCTCCCTTCCAGTTGACATGCTGGCCGTACACCGTGTAATCTACAGGACGCCCCTCAATCTTTCTTGGAGTGCCGGTCATATAGATAACCGTACCGCCTTGCTGAATGATGACTCGAACCAGGGCTTCTATGGAGGCAATACAATCCTGACGGTAACTCTTTGCAGAATACAGCTGATGCACCTCGTCAATGATCAGGACTGTTTTTGCAAGCTCATGGTTCTGGCTGTCTTTATACTTGAATAGTTTCATCGCCGAATCGTAGACAGCAGAAATCGGGTGCGTTCCATCGAATGAGAAAGCACCCCTTCCGCCGACCACAACCTCGGTCTCCACATAATTGCCGTTCCGGTTCGTAAAACCGTAGAATGAGTTCTGTTCAGACTGGATTTTATTCGGTGTGATCAGGATGACCTGTCTCTTTCCTTCCAGACGCTGTGCCAGCTGGCACAGGCAGAACGCGGTTTTACCGCTGCTGCATTCAGCAATCAGCTTGATAATTTTGCCAGGTTCCTGACACTTCTCGGACATGTAGTCCAAAAGCTCCCAGCTTTCCGACAAATATGTCTGATAGTTGAAGGACACAATCTCCTTCGTATTCTTATACGCTTCAGCGGTCAGTTTCATCAGCTGGTCGTTTATCATCATCTCGTTTAACATAACAGTTCTCCTTCTCAATCTTACACTCTACAACAGGAATAGTCGTTCTCCGTCACGTCTCCGGATAACAGCCCCGCTCTTATCCTTAAAGTGCCCGGTCAATACCATAACAACATCGGTCAGCCAGCCAACACCGAAGACTCCGAAAGTCATAGCCCAAATTACACCGGATATGTACTTTCCGGTATAAAACCGGTGTGCCCCGAATACTCCCAGGGAAAAACACAGGGTCGATGTCATGCGCCATGACTTTGAACTGAGTAAATATTGGTGAGACTTAATAGCAGGCTGCTGTGTTTCCACTGGCGAAACCGGCACAGATGGTAAATCAGGTATATTGGTCACCTGACCTGTATCAACTATCGGTTCTGTCTGAATAATTCGTTTTGCACAGTAAGGACAGCGGATAATTTCAGACTTATCGTCTGATGGAAATTGTTGCCCGCAATGCGGACATGTTACTTTAATCAGCACACGCTATCCCTCCCTTCGCTACATCACTGTCTGATCTTCTTATTACAATTATGAAAAATCAGGTTTTGCAGTTTTGCTGGGTTACGCTCGTCAGACAAAAAATACCGCCTCCCGATTGCTTCGCCGGAAGACGGTAACGTAAAGGCTTACCGGATATCTTCTGTCGCATTACGTCCTTCAGCGATACCGTAATTTGTGTAATGCTCGTACAACTTATCCGGATGATATCCGATCGTCTCCTGCAGATCCGGATAATTGTTGTAGTATACAGCTGCATCGAACCCGTCGATTTGTGCTGCGATCATCTCTTCTTTCGGGTAAGTCATACTTGTGACTGCATCTGCATCCGTGTAGGCCAGCATGCTCTTTTCGATGAAAGCATAAGTCTGCGGTGTTCTGGCAAGTAGACTCGTCGGGTTTAAGATATACTCTGACCATGCAGATGCAAAATATTCCTGATCGCTACTAACCTCATATGAGTCTCCTGTACTGGTACTGCCACAAAAAGAGCCTTTTTCCGCATGATAGATGGTTTTGAATGCCTCACTTCTGGAGACCCATCCAAGCTCATAATCAATAGCGTGTCCAGTCTCATGGATCACAGAACGTGAAATTGCTTTCTCACGATCCTCGATATAGATCCACTGTTCCGGGAGCGCGGTTGTTCCGGCAACCGATCGGTAAGCCCCGTTGTAAAAATACTGGGACAGGTTTTTATCTGTGATCACGAAAGTCCATCCGTCCTTGCCAAGCTGCTCCCGTACTTCGTAAGGAAGGAGCGATAACAATTCGTTTGCCTGTGTGACGAATGCATCGTCCACATTTCCGTCTTTTTCAAAATTCACTGTTTCGTTCGCGTATGCATACATGCCCGGCATTGTTACTGCCGTCATCAGCGCTGCTATTGCAGCGCAGACAAATTTCATTGTCTTCTTCATTATTCAGATCCTCCTGCTTCGATTTAAAAATTGATTTTTCTTTGGTAAGGAGAAAAAGGACGTAGGCCTTTTCTCCTGATCTGAATATGAAGGATTTGAATTTGAACTAATGTTTCCTACACAGAAAAGCGAGCCATAAATGCCCGCTTCCTTACGAATTAATGAAGAATAATGAACGGAAATCTTACAATTTCATAAAATGTATTCAGAATATAATCTCAACCGGTATGGAACCTACTGACGCTGTCCTTTTTGCCGGAAGCAGCTCTTCCTGCCATCCGTACAGATATTCCGGATATGAGGGAAAGTGGATATGTTCTGCAGACAGAGCTTTTAGAATCTCTTCGTAAGACTTACCTGTATACATTTCTTTCGGAAGCTTATTCTGCTTAACAATGTACATGATAGCCGCTTTTTTACAGAGACTTCTCCTCCATCGGATGTAATCCTTGCATTTCTGTGCAGGAATATTGAATCCGGAAATACCGAGCCTGGTATTTGAAAACCTCTCATCCTGATGTAAAGCCGATAGGAATTCTTGTAAAAAAATTCCTGTATCATAAATCTGGTTCGTATCATCGAAGTTTTTAAAGAAGAAACACGGACTACGAAAGACAATACTTACCTCATCCATCATTGCAAACAACAGTATTCCCCTGTTGCGGACAATCCCGATCCCGTGCCGCATTTCAGCCGCCATTGGCGGCACAAAAACCAGTGTGGCGGCCTTCGCCGCCCGGAAGATCGCCTTCGTAAACCCTTCTGGTTCAGTCAAATCGTAATGAATCTTGTCCTTTGTCACGTCTTTTCCGTCCAGCCTTATGACCAGTGGATCCTGATCAGATAGATAGATTCGCTGTTTTGCTTCCAGTGAACGGAAGTCTGATTCCTGTGCCATATACTATCTCCTCCTCTGATATGATTATGAGAAATTGCGCAATGCGCAAAAAGCGTCGCGCAGCGCGTGACAAATTTTGTGAACACTGGTATACTGATAAGAGTTGAGTAAGAGGCCGGAACGGGCTGGAAAAATTGCTCAGAATGGGGAGAAATAATATGAAACCGGTAACGTATGACGATTACATTGAGAGGGACAAGACAATCAGTTTTGCTGGTATGGGAGATCTGCATCAGAGAATGATCAATGAGGTTGGAGATGATCCGGATGCCATGGAACTGTATGATGAACTGGCAGAAACATCTGCCAGATATGCTCTGATCCGGGCAAGGTGGAAGCTGCTCTCAAAAGCCGAAAAGGTGGATACGGACGCATCGCGAACAGCCTGTCATAATTCTTTGATCGTAAAGTTCAACCAGCTGGCACGGTACCTGCGTCAGCAGGGGAAGACCGCCGAATGGCGTGATATACTTGGGTATGAAGAAGATGACCGGATGAACCGCAAACGCATCGGGGATTTCGGATGCTATATTGCGTTTGTGAACGGAATCAATGCTCGATGAAAAGATATCGCACAAGATTGGTGGTTGAGATATCAGATGGCAGCAAAAAAGCGAGGCCAGATGAGTTGTCTGGTCTCGCTTAGCTTTAGCTGATTGCGCAAGCGGGTACTTCGAATCCATGGAAATCAGCAGATGCAGGTAATCTGCCTCGAATATTTCTTTCCTGACATAGCCTCACCATTCCAGAATTCCTAAATCTAAGCCACGGCTTCTTGCGTCTGTGAAAGAAATATGAAAATAGTCAGCAACTCTTTTTGTAAGGACGACAGAATCATGTGTACATCGTCTGACAATCTCACGATACTCCCGTTCTGGCATAAGCAGAGAATAAGCAAAATCAAGCGCCTGTTGTTCCTGCTTAGATGTAGCCTGAAATTCTTTTTCATCGGCCTGCCATCCTAAACTTGGATTCACAAAGATTTCAGCGAACCGCATATGCAAAAATAAATGTCCAATATCCTTTGCAATCCTAAGATTTCGTTGCTGTTCATTCTTGTTGTTTAGACCCGGTGAAATCACAAAAGAATCGTTGATTCGCTTTGGACTCAGATATTCCCAGTTTTCTTCTATTTGAATACCAAGCTTTTTCACAACTTCGTCGATATCCAGAATCGGACACGGGATTTGATAATGTTTTCGTATTTCTTTAACGACATCTTCTATTAGGTCTCTTTCTTCCATCTTTTCTTTTCCTTTCATTTACCCTGGTTAAATTTGGAGGTGAACTGATTTGTATGTACGGATACAAAATCAGGGAACTCAGTTGAGTTCCCTGGTAGTGTTAATGGTCAGTCTTTCTCAGCCCGCTCGGCATTGCCATCGTCTTCGCCTCTGGCAATATATACCAAAGTGTACTTTGCACCATCATCCGACAGCGACAGAACCTTGCGAACCCGACTGTTGATAAACGCCTCCAGATCCATCGCCGTCTGGATGTCAGACTTCCCGGACTTAAAGATCCGTACCTTCACCAGATTGTCATGGCTCAGATATGCTTCGATCTTATCAATCGCACACTCTGCCTCCTTGATGGAGATCTTTTCTTCATACACCTGCCCTGCAAACTTCACGGTGTAGGAGCCGGGTCTGTCGACCATCACGCGGATGTCAGAATGGTTCTGGCGGTTGATGTCCTTCGCTCTTTTTACCAGGCCCTTCATGGACTCGATCGATGCGTTCATTTCATCGTTGTCGGTGGTGATCCCGGACTTTTCCGGATCCGCCATCGCAGCTGCATAGACCTGGGCGCTGACGCTCTCCGTCACCTTGATCTTGATGCTGTTCAGCCAGTCTTCATCTACCTGAAAGGTGATGGTGTCCGATCCCGGCATGATCCATAGTGATAGTAAAATCCTTCATTTTAGTTCCTCCTGTGATTTGATTAAAATTGTCATTAAGGGACAATAAAAGTATGAAAAACTGCATTTAAA
>JAJQCO010000236.1 GCA_021202655.1 Clostridiales bacterium
CTGAGCAAAGAATGAAGACATATTATAGCCATATTCTTCCTGACACATATCAGCAACTTCCTGAATCCACTCCTTATTCTGGACGCCAGACATATCCCAGTCCTCCTGGACAAAGTTGTACATATAGGCTTCCGGAGTTACAGACTCATAGAAGGACGAATCCTGCCAGCCACCGCCAACGGACCAGACACCGAGTCTCGGACTGACCTGATTTGCATACATCGCGTTGGTAAATACAATAGCGTCATCCGTATAGAAGGAGACATTTACCACATCCGCGTCTGCCGACTTAATCTTCAGTACCTGAGAAGTCATGTCAGCCTGGCCGTTTTCTACCGGCTCATCCAGGACACAGGTCCAACCACGCTCGTCGGCATATTCCTTCCATATTCTCGCATTATCGCTGCCCCAGTCAGAATTCTCATAAATCAGGCTGTAGGTCAGAGTATCCTCACCCAGATCCTCCAAGACAGAATCCAGAGCGGTAATCATCTCAACCACATCATATGTAGCAGTGTTATTGACACGGAATACATAATCGTAGCCTCTCTCTGTGACATCGGTAGCTACGCCGCCCATAGATACAAACGGAATTTCGTACTTCTGCGCCACCTCGGATGAGGAAATGCAGACGGTAGAATTGTACGCACCGATAATCATGCAGACATTATCTTCGGTAATTAAGCGTTCCGCCGCGATAGAACCCTGATCTGCAGAAGACTGTGTGTCTGCGCCGACCAGCTCGATCTGCGCCCCGCCCATGGACTGAATGCCACCGTTTTCATTGATTTCCTTGATGGCTGCCTTCGCACCGTCGGCATGCTGCTGTCCGATGGTAGCGCTGCCGCCGGTCAATGGCCACAGAGATCCAACCTTTACTGTGTCCGTACCGGATGTACTGCTTGCTTCAGCAGCCGTATCCGAAGAACCATTGTCAGAAACAGCAGAAGTGGTTGTGTTGCTGCTCGTGGAACTGTCAGAGCCACAGGCAGTCAGAGACGCAAGCATTGCGAGAGAGAGAATCACACTCAACGTACGCTTCAGGTTTTTTTTCATTTTTTTCCTCCTTAAAAAAGTGTTAGTGTTCGGGAGAATCTCCTCACAAAGACTATTCTCCCGGAGTTATATACTTTCCTGCCGCCACATGAAGCAAACTGCCATCTGCTCACAGCTCATCCTCCTGCGCGACAAGTAAATATTTAAAACCAATCTTATTGATACAGCCCCGGAAGGCTTCCTCCCAGCGTTCCAGAGGATAGGTATGACTGATAAGCGGAGCAAGCTGTATCCTTCCCTGACGCATCAGCTCCAACGCAGCTACCCACCACCTGGTTTTCTGAGCATAGGTGCCGTAGACAGAAAGCTCCTTGAGCGTAATCAGATTCATATCAAACGTAGTAGGACGCCCGGTCAATCCAACCTGAACATAGCGGCCACCTTTGCGGATCACCTTTAATCCAAGCGCAATGGCCGGACCTGCGCCGGAGCAATCCAATACCACATCTGGACCAAACGGCGGGAACTGTCTGGCGATTTCCTCCTCCGCATCCGGACGATCTGTATAGAGCACCGCCTCTGCCCCCAGCCTTTTGGCCATTTCCATACGCTCCTCGTCAACCGCAGTACCTGCCATGGTAACGCTGCCGCCCGCTGCGATGGCCAACTGGAGACACATCAATCCAATCACGCCCGGACCGGTAATTAACACCTTGTCTCCCGGCTTGATGCCGCCAAACTCCAAAACTCCCTGTGCGCAACAGGCCAGAGGTTCTGTCATAGCCGCCTCTTTCAGACTGACTCCTTCCGGAATGGGATGCAGGTTTGTCGCAGGCACCACCACATATTCAGCCATAGCGCCATTAACCGCGCTGCCGATAGACCGCTTCTCCGGACACAGATTCTTGTGACCGGTCTGACAATAAATGCAATGACCACATGTGTGATAATAAGTCTCACTGACTACCTTTTGCCCCAGCAGACCAGGATCTACTCCAGGACCGATCTCCTCTACTGTGCCGGACAGTTCATGTCCCAGAATCACCGGAGGCTTGGTAGGATACCCGCCATCACCTCCATAAATATGAAGATCTGTGCCACAAATCCCACAATATGCCACTCGAATCCGTACCTGCCCTTCAGCCGGAACAGGCACTGGCATATCCATCAGCCGAACCTTTTCCGCCCCGTTTTCATAGTTCACTACCGCTTTCAATCTTTCTATACTCCTTTCTTTCGGTTAGGATAGAGCAAAATTTTGATACCTCTGCTTTGAGCCATGTCATCAAAGCCCTGTTCCCAATCTTCTAAATCATAACGCCCGGTGATAAGAGGGGCGACCTGCACTTTTTCATCCGCCATCAAACGAATTGCCATTTCCCAGTTGTGCCATTGATGACCAAAGGTACCCAGGATAGAAATTTCCCGTCCCGTCAACAAAGAATATTCGATCGTCATCTCCGGCCTGGTCAGTCCAACCTGAATGAATGTCCCTGTTTTTTTTACCGCCGCCATTGCCTGACGGATAGCCGGACCTGCACCGGTACAATCTACCGCAATATCAAACCCTTTCCCGCCTGTCCACTGTTTTATTATTTCCTCCGTCAACTCCGGCAGCGCCGCATCTATGCCAACAGAAGATGCAATATTCAACCGTTCCTGATCCTGCGGAAGACCGATCATCACCACGGTAGCTCCTACGGCCTTAGCCGCCTGTCCTACCAGCTGGCCGATTGCCCCCGGACCCATCACCAGGATTTTTGTGGTGGCTGTTACCGTAGCGTGATCCATCAGTGCATGAAGAGCAACCGCAAAAGGTTCACACAGAGCTGCCCGGTCAAAGGAAAGACGATCCGGGATACGATGGACAATACCCTGTCGCACAACAATATATTCTGCCATAGCGCCATCCACACCATATCCAATGGAAAGACGTTTATCACACATCAGCTCTCGCCCCGTCTTGCAAAACTCACAGGTACCACAGATTACCTGAGCCGTCTCACTGACTACCCGGTCGCCGGGCGCCAAAGCCGTTACCCCTTCCCCGATCGCCTCTATGACACCGGCATACTCATGACCCAGCGTCACCGGAGGATTGCTCCATGTCGTTCCATGTAGAATTTTAATATCCGTGCCACAGATGCCAACCGCCTCTACACGGATCAATACCTCCCCTACATCGGGCACAGGCTTTTCTATCCGACAAAGCTCCACATTGCCAGGACCGGCGGAAAGCTTCCGCAGTGCCTTCATCATCATGATTTGCGCTCCTTTCCCATTGACGCTGACTGAACGATGTCATTGCCGTTGTTATGTAATATAGCAAATTACGTGCCATAAACAGAAAAACTATAATTTTCAAAATTCCAGCTCTTTTATCTCCATTAATCATTTAGTTTTTTGCTTTTTTCTCGTATTTTCAGACTGTTTTTCTGGGTGATAAAAAAATCCGACCCTCAAATCTTCTTCCCCGTCACAAACATTCTGGCATATGTGACAATTCCTGTGTGACACTGGCGCACACTCGGGCACACGAATATAAAACCCCGAATGTCGTTTCTTTTTCCGGAACATGTGACTACCTTTTCCTTTTATATTTCTTTTTTTCTCAATTTTGTGT
>JAJQCO010000004.1:0-3155 GCA_021202655.1 Clostridiales bacterium
CACCGGAATGGGCGGACACCTCGAGGCTTACGCGAAGGTCTGCCGCATGGCGCATCTTATCCTCCAGAATCCGGGTAACCGCCTCTGTCTCCGGCTTCCAGGTCTCCACCAGAAGCTCGTCGTGAACCTGCAGGACAATCCGGGATTTCATGCCCCGGCTTCGCAGCTCCCGGTCTACGGCGATCATCGCGAGCTTCATAATGTCCGCCGCCGTCCCCTGGATCGGCGAATTCATCGCCGCGCGCTCCGCAAATGACCTCGTCATGAAATTCGACGAGGTGAATTCCGGGATCGGTCTCCTGCGGCCAAACAGGGTCGTCACATAGCCCTGCTTCCTTCCCTGCTCCACCAGTCCGTCGAGAAACGTCTTCACACCCGGATACGTCTCAAAATAGCGGTTGATATATTCCATCGCTTCCTTGCGGCTGATGCTTAATCCCTCGCTCAAGCCAAAGGCGCTCTGCCCGTAAACAATCCCGAAATTGACCGCCTTGGCATTGCGTCTCTGGGTCGCCGTCACGTCCTCCAGAGGCACGTGAAAGACCTGTGACGCGGTGATCGCGTGAATGTCCTGCGCCTCCCGGTACGCCTCGATCAGACGCTCATCCCCGGACATGCTGGCCAGAATCCGCAGCTCGATCTGAGAATAGTCGGCGTCGACAAACACATATCCGTCCTCCGGCACAAAAACCTTGCGGATCGCCCGCCCCAGCTCCATCCGAACCGGAATATTCTGCAGGTTCGGCTCCGTGCTGCTGATACGTCCGGTCGCCGTGATCGTCTGGTTGAAGGTACCGTGAATTCTCTCATCCTCCCGGATATAGGTCGCCAACCCGTCCGCATAGGTGGAATTCAGCTTCGTCAGTTGCCGGTAATCCAGAATCATCTGCACCATCGGATAATCCGGCGCCAGCTTTTCCAGCACATCCGCCGCTGTCGAATAGCCGGTCTTCGTCTTTTTTCCATGCGGAAGCTTCATCCGCTCAAAGAGAATCTCGCCCAGCTGCTTCGGCGAATTGATATTAAACCGCTCTCCGGCCAGATCGTAGATCTCGCCCTCCAGCTTTGCAATCTGCACCTTCAGCCGGTCCCCGTAATCCTTTAACTGCTGACGGTCCACCCGGACGCCGACCGCTTCCATATGATACAGGCTGTAAATCAACGGCATCTCGATGGTACAGAACAGCTCCCACATTCCCTGCTCCGCAAGCTTTGCAGAGAGTCCGGGCATCGCCTTCCAGGCGACATATCCCATATAGCAGGCACACGTTCCCGCCTTCTCGTCTCCGTCCAGAAGCCCCTGTCCTAACGGCTGCTTTCCCAGAAGATCCGCCTTTGAGGGAACCGTCATGTCCAGGATATCCCGCGCCAGGTCATCATAGCCATAGGTATCCTTTAACGGATTCAGCAGATAGCCCGCCACCCCCGCATCCAGCACCGGGCTCTCTTCCTCCAGTCCCAGACAGAAAAGCTGAGATTTTAAATCAAGCGTCGCAAATGGATATGCGGCAACTTCCCTGCTTCCTGCCGGGTCTCCGGTTCCTGCGGGTCTCGCCGTCACCATCTCCCTCACCCGGTCCGCAAGGTATTCTCCGGTCACCAGTCCCTGAGGGCGGATGGCATAACAGTCATCCTCTCCAAAGCAGATCCCCAGCCCGCAGACCCTTCCATTCTCTGTCACCAGCTGGAAGCCGACGCGCTCCGCCTTCCCGGCCTTTTCAAAAATCTTCTCTGCCCCGGACAAATCCTCCACAATCCAGAAGCTCTCCTCCAGGGAGGTTCCTCCCATCTGCCGGGCGTCAAAACGGGACAGGAGCGACTTAAATTCCAGGCGTTTCATATACTGATAAGCCTCCGGCGTGTAGAGATCCCCCACCCTTGCGTCCTCACAGGAAAATTCAATGGGGCAATCCAGACAGATCGTCGCCAGCTCCTTGCTCATCACCGCCATATCATAGTGTTCTTCCAGCGCCTTCTTCGCCCGGGGCGGCTTCACCTCTGCCAGATGCGCGTACACATTCTCAATGCTTCCATAGGCCACAATCAGATTCGTCGCCGTCTTCTCTCCAATGGACGGCACGCCGGGGATATTGTCCGACTGGTCGCCCATCAGCGCCTTCACATCAATAAACTCCGTCGGCGTCACCTGATATTCCCGCTTCACATCCTCCGGATAATAATCCCGCACCTCGGTACTGCCCCGGACGGTCTTCGGAATCCGGATCTTGATATGCGTATCCGCCAGCTGCAGAAGATCCCGGTCGCCCGACACGATTGACACCTCAATCCCCTGCGCCTGGCTTCGCTTCGCCACCGTGCCGAGAATGTCGTCCGCCTCATAGCCCTCCATCGTCAGGATCGGAATCCCCATGGCGGCGAGGACCTCCTTCATCAGCGGCACCTGCTCACGCAGCTCCTCCGGCATGGGCTTTCTCGTCCCCTTATACTCTGCATACCGCAGATGCCGGAAGGTCGGCGCGTGTACGTCGAAGGCAACCGCCAGATGATCCGCTTCCTCCTCCTCAAGAATCTTCAGCATAATATTGAGGAACCCATACACCGCATTCGTATGAAGTCCCTCAGAATTTGTCAGATTCGGCACGCCATAAAAGGCGCGGTTTAAAATACTGTGGCCGTCAATTAAAACCAGCTTTCCCACCATATGCTTCCTTCCTGTCATTCTTTTCAGGCATCCCTTCAGATCCACCCTCCCTGCAGCCAGATGCGAAGCTGCATGAGAAACAGGGTCACGATACCGACTGTGCTCAGCGTCCCCACCGCATAGCGGATGATCTGCCGCAGCCAGTTGGCCTTCACCTGAATCCAGGCGTCCTCCAGATTCCTCTCGAGCGACCCGGAAATGTCATATTCATCCGACTCGAAATCCAGCTGCCGCAGTCCCAGATATACGGTATAATAGATTTCCAGCTCCTCCTTACAATCCGGGCAGGACGTAATGTGCTTCAGGAACTGTTCCAGCTCATGCTCGCTCAGACTGTGATTGATAAAGGGCATCACCATCTTCTCCGCTTCCCTGCAGGTCATTGCGTTCTCCTCCCCGGTCGTCGTTCATTGAGAAGCCAGCCTACAATAATAAGCTTTATTTTTGAATTCGTCGCCAATATTTTTTAATGCGGGTTACATTATTTTTATTA
>JAJQCO010000004.1:3165-15597 GCA_021202655.1 Clostridiales bacterium
TTTTTTCAATTCATCCCGCTATTTTTTTCAGGCGGTTGACTTGATTTTTATTCTCTGATACAATCGGCATAGATTTTGAAAGATTTTGAAATAAGAAAGGAAACTTCCTATGCCTAAGTTAAACGAACATTATCAGGATTTGAAAGAAAGCTATCTGTTTACAGAGATTGCCCACCGCGTCGCCGCCTATACCGCCGCGAACCCGGACAAGAAGGTGATCCGTCTCGGAATCGGCGACGTAACCCTGCCGCTCGGCCGCCTGGCCTTAGAGGGTCTTCACGAGGGCGTCGACGCCATGGGCAGCGCCGCGACCTTTAAGGGCTATGGTCCGGAGCAGGGCTATGATTTTCTGCGCGAGGCCATTTCCGCCTATTATGCCAGGAACGGCGTCACCGTCGACGCGTCCGATATCTTTATCTCCGACGGCGCCAAGAGCGACACCGGCAACATCTCCGAGCTGTTTGACACAGACAACGTGATCCTGATCCCGGATCCGGTCTACCCGGTCTATGTGGATTCCAATGTGATGGGCGGCAAGAAAATCACTTATCTGGCAGGCAATGCCGAAAACGGGTTCCTCCCGCTTCCGGATCCCGCCTTCCACGCAGATATCATTTACCTCTGCTCCCCGAACAACCCGACCGGAGCCGTCTACAACAAAGAGCAGTTAAAGGTCTGGGTCGACTATGCCCTTGCCAACGAGGCCGTCATTCTCTTCGACTCCGCCTACGAGGCCTTCATCACGGACCCGGAGCTTCCCCGCAGCATTTATGCGATTGAGGGCGCAAAGAAGTGTGCCATCGAATTCTGCTCCCTGTCCAAGACTGCCGGCTTTACCGGAACCCGCTGCGGCTACACGATCGTCCCCAAAGAGCTCGTCTTCACCGCTTCCAATGGTGAGCAGATGTCCCTGCATCAGATGTGGAACCGCCGTCAGTGTACCAAATTCAACGGCACCTCCTACATCATCCAGAGAGGCGCAGCCGCGGTATTTTCCGAGGAGGGCATGCGCCAGTGCCACGAGAATATCCGCTACTATCAGGAAAACGCCCGCATCATCGCCGACACCCTGACAAAGAAGGGCATCCGCTTCTACGGCGGCGTCAATTCTCCGTACATCTGGTTTGAATGTCCGCAGCAGATGGAATCCTGGGAATTCTTTGATTACCTGCTGAACCACGCCCAGGTCGTCGGCACCCCCGGCGCCGGATTCGGCGAGAACGGAAAGCATTTCTTCCGCCTGACCTCCTTCGGGAACCATGAAAATACGGCGGAAGCCATGAAGCGTTTTGATGAACTGTTCTGATTTTTATTCTTGCCAAACAAAGATATCTGTGCTACAATAATTTCTGTTGCACAGATATCCGTTCAGCCGGCGTGGCGGAATGGCAGACGCATCAGACTCAAAATCTGACGGGGGCAACCTCGTGCCGGTTCAAGTCCGGCCGCCGGCATCCTTGGCAGGGGCGAAGCCTGACGAAATCATAGAAGATGGTTTCGCCAGGCTTTTTCTTTTTGCCGTCATGATTTGTTCACAATACTTTAAAACTTTTTTCCTGTTTTTTTGACAGAACATCCGTTATAATGGAACTAACCGAGCGGATCAATTGCAAAGGAGGATTTCCCATATGATAAAGAAGAATCAGTTCCATGCGCATCGTGCGCGCCCCGCGAAGCATTTTTCCCATATAGAGAGGAAAGCGGCTCTGGTCTGCGCCCTGGCGCTCTCCGCCGCGATTCTCGCAACCGGATGCAAAAAGAAGGAGAGCGAAGACCTTACCAGCACGCACACGACCGCGGCGGAAACGGCGACGGAGGAGACAGCGGCGGAAACCGTTGGCGCGGAGCTCGTCCTGGACACGTCTGCCGATTCCCAGAACACCGGCTCCTCTACCGAAACCTATACATCCGGCAAGGTATCCATTCAATATCCGGTCATCCACAGCCTGGAGGACGCCGACCTGCAGGAAAAGGTCAACGCGCTCTTAAAGGAGCATGCACTGGCAGTCATCGACGGATACGGGATTGACGAGACGACCGACAGCCTTGACGTCACCTGCCGTATCCTGTCTGCCGACCGCAGCCGTATCGTGGTTATCTTCCGCGGTTCCTGCACGACCGATGACGGCGATACGACCCGCATCTTTTACAGCAGCACCATCGACGCCTCGAGCGGAGAAGGCCTGAGACTGACCCATTACGCAGATCCCGCCACGCTGGCTGACTACGTGCTTTCTGACCAGGTCGTCTTCCCGGAGGCCTCCGCGGATGAGAAGGAAGGCCTGATGTCGGAGAAGAATACCCAGAAGAAGAGCTTTTACACGAAGCTTTTCCAGAATGCCGACTTCTCCGGCAGTGAGGATTTCCCCCAGTCCTTCAGCTACGAATATGAGGGAGATATCTACTTCTCCATCCCGGTTTCCCATGAGCTGGGCGATTACGCCATCGCAGTCTACACGCCGGAAAACAAATGATGACAAAAAAAGCGCCGTACCGGATTCCACACCGGATGCAGCGCTTCTTTTTTCTGATCGGATCCCTATGTCGACAGATTCCTTCGTCTCGCTCCAGAAATTTCTCAGTCTTTCTTTTCGACGATCTCTCCCTGCTTCTTATAGATAGAATTCGCGTCCACACACCCGCGGACGCTGGAAAGCGGATACACATTGGAATTTTTCCCGATCACCGTACCCGGATTCAGGACAGAATTGCATCCGATATCCGCGCCGTCGCCGATCATGGCGCCGACCTTCTTGCGGCCGGTGTCCACATCCCCATCCTCCGCATGAATCTGAACCGGTTTCTTATCCGCCTTGACGTTGGAGGTGATGGAACCGGCTCCCATATGCGCCCGGAATCCCAGGATGGAATCTCCCACGTAATTATAATGAGGAACCTGGACGAAATCAAAGAGGATCACATTCTTAAGCTCCGTCGAGTTTCCAACAACCGCGTTTGCGCCGATGATGACATTGCCGCGGACATAGGCGCAGTGACGAAGCTCCGCCGCCGGTCCGACGATCACCGGAGCCATCAGGCCGGCTGTCCTGGCCATCTTCGCCGACTTGCTGATCCAGATTCCGTCCGCCGGATTGTCATACTCTGACTTCGGAAGAGAAGCTCCGAGCTCCCGGATAAAGTTCCCAAGCTCATCCAGCGCCTCCCACGGATAATCATACTTCTCGAGAAGCGGTTTCGCCATCGTATGATTCAGATCAAACAGATCCGTGATCTTCATTTCCTTCTTTTTCATAATCGCTGCATCTCCTTTTTTATGATTTGGCGGCAGCATGATATGGCTCGGCTGCCGCAAATGCGCTCTGCATCTGACTCTGATTGTTTAATTGTAACACACTGCGGGTGCGCCCCGCAACAAAACGCTCCAGCTTTTCCATATATTCATCCGGAGTAATGGATCCCTCCGCCACGTAGGTCAGCCCCTTCTCCCAGCTCGCCGTCAGCTCCGGATTCAGCAGCTGACGGATCGAATGGTCGACCACGTCATATACCATCTCGCCAAGCATCGTCGGCGTGAGCACCTGGGTTTTGGCTTTTAAAGCCAGGTATCCGATATTCACCAGCTTTTTCAGTATCTCCGATCGCGTTGCGCTCGTGCCGATGCCGCTGCCCTTGATCTGGGCGCGAAGCTCCTCGTCCTCGATCAGCTGGCCCGCGTTCTCCATGGCAAGAATCATCGAACCGGAGGTGTACCGCTTCGGCGGAGACGTCTCGCCCTCCTTGACGGTCAGACTGTTTCCCTCAAATATGCCTCCCTTTTTCAGAGAAGCCAGCATGGCAAGAAACGCCGGATTCTCCAGATCCTTCCGGTTCGCCTCCGAATCATCGGCGTCCGCCTCCCTCTCCTGTCTGCTTTTTGCCCTCGCCTCCGGAGGCTGCGCCACCTGCAGGTATCCCGGCTCAGTCAGAACCTTAAACGTCGCAAAAAAATGCTCCTTCTGAGCCGCAAGCTCCAGAGAATATCTCTGGTAAACCGCGGCGGGATAAAAGATACTTAAAAACCTCCTGGCAATTTTCTCATACACTCTGGCCTCCAGGTCCGACAGCCCCCGCAGGGCCGAAAAGCCCTGTCCTGTCGGGATGATCGCGTAGTGATCGGTGATCTGACTGTCATTGACATATCGCGTCTTCGCAATCCCCCGATACAACCCATGCTCCAGAATATGCCCGGCCGCATCCCTCACCGGGGCAAAGGATTGCAGCCCCCTGATATTCCGGTCAATCTCCTTTGCCACCGCCGTGGAGAGCACGCGCGCATCTGTCCGGGGGTAGGTCGTCAGCTTTCTCTCGTAAAGCTTCTGAGCGATCCGCAGCGTCTCATCCGGGCTGATCTTAAACAGCCTGGAGCAGTCATTCTGGAGCTCCGCCAGGTTGTAGAGAAGAGGCGGGTTTTTTCCCTCTTTTTTTCTCTCCATCTTCACGAGCGTCGCCGAAAACGGCGGCTGATCCGAAAGGCCAGGATCGACCGAATCTGTCGCCGGCTGATCCGGTCGTAAAATATGGTCAATCAGCTCCTGCGCATGCTTCTTTTCCTTAAATCCGTTTTCCTTATATAGAAACGGCGATTGAAAATACCGGGAGCCCTCCACTGCCCTCCACTCCGCGTCAAACGCCAGTCCCTCTCTGCCAAAATTGCCAATCACACGATAAAAGGGCATTCTGACAAAATTCCGGATCTCCCGTTCTCTGCGCACGGCCATGCCGAGCACGCAGGTCATCACGCGGCCGACCGACAATACGGTACGGTTCGTCTTCCTCCAGGCTGAGACACACGGGCCATATTTTATCGTCAGCAGACGGGAAAAATTAATTCCCATCAGATAATCCTCTTTCGCGCGAAGGTAGGCCGACGCCGCCAGGTTATCGTATTCCGACCAGTCCTTTGCCTCGCGGACGCCGCGCAGAATCTCCTCCTCCGTCTGCGAATCGATCCAGACTCTTTTTCTGGTCTTTCCTGTCACCCCCGCCATCTGATCCACCAGACGATAAATATACTCGCCCTCCCGCCCGGAATCCGTACAGATATAAATCGGATCCAGATCCGGGCGCAAAAGCAGTCCCTTCACAATGTCAAACTGTCTGGACACGGCTCCGATCACTTCATATTTGAACTCCTTCGGCAAAAAAGGCAGCGTCTCCAGGCTCCACCGCTTATACCTGGGATCGTAAGCTTCCGGATAGCTCATGGTGATCAGGTGCCCCACGCACCAGGTCACGGCTCCTCCCTCCGCTTCTATATAACCGTCCGCCTGTCTTCCCGAGAGCTTAAGCGCCGCCGCAAACTGACGGGCTACGCTCGGCTTCTCGGCTATGTACAGCGGTTTTCCCATATTATGAATCGTCCCTTTCTGAAATATCCGTCATCCGCGCGGAGTTGTCCACGAGATTCCGGTAGAGCTGCGTCGTCGCCGGTTCCGCATGCCCCAGAAGCGCCTGAACCGCCTGAATATCCGCCCCGCTGCCAAGCAGGTGCGCGGCAAAGGAGTGTCGCAGTGAGTGAGGCGTAATATCCGCCCGGATCCCCGCCTGTTCTCCGTAGTGTTTTACAATCTTCCAGAAGCCCTGACGGCTCATGGGCATCCCCTTCAGATTCGTAAAAAGGCTGTCCGTCTCCTTCTCCCGGAGAAGCTCCTGCCTGGCCGTCTCCAGATAGCGCTTCAGCGCGTTCCCTGCGGAATGTCCGAACGGGATCATCCTCTCCTTCGTTCCGTCTACACAGGTAATGTATCCGATCTGCATATTCACATCCTGCACCCTCAGCCCGACCAGCTCAGAAACCCGGATTCCGGTCGCATAAAGCAGCTCCAGCATCGCCTTGTCCCGGATTCCCTTCGGTGTGGAATCGTCCGGCTGCTTTAAAAAGCGGCTGACCTCCTCCACCGTCAGGATCACCGGCGCCTTCTTCTCTATCTTCGGCGAATGAAGCTGCTCCGCCGGACTCCTTCGGATCACGCCCTCACAATGCTCATAATGAAAAAAAGCCTTGATCGAGGCAAGCTCACGGGAAATCGTCGTCGTCGCCTTCCCCTCGCGCTCCAGATACAGAATATAAGAATTCAAAACCGTCTTCGTCACCTTCTCCGGCTCCGTCACCTGATGCTGTTTCAGATATTCCGCCATCTGCAGCAAATCGCGGCGATAAGAGAGCACCGTATTCCTCGACGCCTTCCTCACGTTTTCCAGATATGCGATAAATGCCTCAATCTCCGTGTTCATCATTTCCGCTCATTCCCCTCCCGGTTCCGATCGCATCCATCACAGGCAGAACCCTCCGCCAGGCGCATTTTCTTCCCCAAAACCCGTCATTTTTGCCGTATGCCTACCATTATAGCCCCATATGAAGGGAAAATCAAATGTATTTTACCCACTTTTCCCCCATGAACGACAGATGGTTACCTCGCCGCATACCTGCTCCATGTCATGCCGCACAGCGCATGAGCGTGACATGTGACTACAGATGCTTCGTTTCCAGAAAAACTCCGGCAAGGAACAGACCCGCGACCACGCATGCCAGCTTCCATCCACGGATCGGATACTGATATCCTCCGTGCAACACCATCACCGCAAGGAGCGCCCGGTCGCCCGGCTCATGCAGACGGCCGGACCCGAGAAAACAGAAAAGCCCGGCCATGCCGTGGATCCAGACAAGGAGAACCAGCGAAAAGGCTGCGGACGCGCCGACAAATGCCGCAATCGCCCGCACACCTGCCATCCGCCCCCTGCCGTGGCAGACGGCAAAAAGGACGGTCATCTGGAGCAGACGAACCAGGACAATCCGGCATATCCTCCCCGCAGCTTCCGTTTCTCCGCCGTCCATGCAGGCGCGATACAGAACCGGATAGCTGACCAGACCGGATGCAAACATCCGGTTCGCGGCCACGGCGGCCAGAAGCCAGCCGGACACAAACCAGAACGCCAGAACCTGTATTTCTCGACTTCGCATCCGCCCCGCACCATCTCAGACTGTCTCCCGCCGACGTCGAGCCGGCAAAGAGCGCTATTTCTTCATACATATGATGCCTGCGGGGATGAAAGAACTGCCAGGAAACGCCAAATCAGGCTGCCGTCTCCGGTATCTCTCCGAAGAATCCACACGGAACGCATCCGAAATCATTTCTTCGCGTATTTTTCGGTATAAGCCATGATCGCCGCTACCGTCTTCGCATCCGTCATCTTACCCGTATAAATCAGCTCATGCAGATCCTCCAGCTTCCAGCGCTCCACATGGATCACCTCATCCTCATCCAGATGCTGATGCGACGGGATCAGATTTCGCGCCACAAAGATGTCGATGGCCTCGTCGCAAAACGCCACCGTCGTATTCAGACTCATCAGATATTCCAGCTTCTCACACCGATAACCGGTTTCCTCCTCCAGCTCCCGGTAAGCGCATTCGATCTTCGGTTCATCCGGTTCATCCAGCTTTCCCGCCGGGATCTCCAGCGTCTCCCGATCCAGCGCGTTTCGGAACTGGCGCACCATCAGAAGCCGCCCGTCGTCCGCCACGGCCACGACCGCCGCCGCCCCGTCATGATGAATGAAATCCCAATGCGCCTCGTGGCCGTTCGCGATCACCGTATCCTCATAAATCTTCAGAATCGTCCCCTGATAACGCAGCTGCCTGTCCTTGCGAATCACCGGCGAGATCGCCGTTTTTGTCTCATTTCCCATCTTATTTTTCCTCCTGTTTCTCGTTCGCCAGCTCGGTGCGAACATGCTTCCCCCGAATCTTTACATTCTTCATGCACTCAAGAATTTCCTCCGCGCAATCCTCCGGGACCTCCACAAAGGTATATTTTCCGTACATGTCAATGCTTCCGACCATCCGCCCGGAGATACCGGACTCCCCGGCGATCGCCCCGAGGATGTCCCCAGGCCGGATATTCAGATCGCTTCCCACATTCAGATACAGACGGGCCATCTGCGTTCCGGCGTTCCGGTCGCGTCCATGCCCGCTGCGGTTTGCGTGCGAATCTCCCCGGATTCCCCGCTGGTCATTCCGGCTCCTGTGGCCGTATTCCCGGCCTCGTCCGCCCCGCTCTCCGCGTCCGTATGAACCCAGATCATCCAGCGAGCGCGGCGTCCGGCTGTCCAGATAAATATCCTGGTTCGCTTCGCCCATATTTAACTGCAGAAGCGCAGCCGCCAGATCCAGCGACGTATCATCCTCCTCCAAAAGCTTCTTCTCCACGATATGCCGCACACGGCTTAAGTCCATATCCGCGAGCAGCTCCCTGGCCTGATCCAGGATCTTTTCTGCCTTGATCTCCGTAATGTCATCCAGGGACGGAATCGCCTGCGGAATGATCTTCGTCTTACAATAGCGCTGAATATCCCGCAGCTTATATACCTCTCTTCCGACCACGAAGCTGAAGGCAATTCCCTGCTTGCCCGCCCGTCCGGTCCTCCCGATCCGATGGACGTAATACTCGTCGTCCTGCGGAATATCATAATTAAACACCGCTTCCACCTGATCCACGTCGATGCCGCGCGCCGCCACGTCCGTCGCCACCAGAATCTCGGTACGGCCATTGCGGAAGCTGTTCATGACGCGGTCGCGCTGAATCTGCTTTAAATCGCCGTGCAGCCCCTCCGCGAAGTAGCCGCGGCCCTGCAGCTCGTCTACGAGCTCATCCACCTGATGCTTCGTATTGCAGAAAGCGACCGACCGCTTCGGCGCGTACAGATCCAGCAGACGGCACATCACCTCTACCTTGGTCTTCGGCTTCACCTCGTAATAGTACTGAGTCACCTCCGGAACCGTCAGCTCCCGCTGCACGACCCGGACGAACTGCGGATCCTTCTGAAAATTACTCGCAATCTTCCGGATGGCGTCCGGCATGGTGGCGGAAAACATGATCGTCTGCCGCTCCTCCGGAAGCTGGCTTAAAATCGTCTCCATATCCTCCAGAAAGCCCATGTTCAGCATCTCGTCCGCCTCATCCATGATCACCGTATGAATATGATCGGTCTTCAACGTCCCCCGGCGCATGTGATCCATCACGCGCCCCGGCGTGCCTGTCACAATCTGGGCGCCCTCGCGCAGCCCCCGGATCTGCCGCACAATATCCTGGCCGCCGTAGATCGGCAGCACCTTGATCCCGTGCATGTATTTTGCCAGATTGCGGATCTCCTCCGCCACCTGAATCGCCAGCTCTCTGGTTGGACAGAGCACAATTCCCTGCAGCTTCCTGTCCTTCGCGTTCACTTTCTCAAGAAGCGGGATGCCAAAGGCCGCCGTCTTGCCGGTGCCCGTCTGCGCCTGGCCCACCATATCCATGCCCTGCGCCTGCACAGGAATCGCCTGCGCCTGGATCGGAGACGCCTCCTCAAATCCCATGTCTCCGACCGCCTTCAGAATCCGCTCGTCCAGCTCCAATTCTTCAAATCTCATATTTTCTTATCTATCCTCAACTTTCCGGCTCTGCATATTCCGTCATCTTTTGCTCCATCCCCCCGGATATCCTGTCTTCTCAGACAGAAAAGAGAGGGTTCAAGACAGTTCCCGAATCCTCCCTCATACACAATACCAGATTGTAGCACAGACAGATTTTCCTGTCAACCGCCGATCTGCCCGGTTTCCAAACAGCAATTTCCGAACCGATTTCAACCCTCCTGACATTCCCCCTCACCGGGAACTCGTAAAATCCCCCTCCGGAGAAAGGCCGTCATTCGCGCCGTAGGACGAATAGATCCGATCAAAGGTTCCCTCCGGAGCCAGGGCAATGTAGCAGCGGCCGTCTCCGTATGTACCGTACAGCTTCATGACCTCGCGCATGGACTCTGTCGGGATCGCGACGCAGCCGTGCGTCCCCGATGTGTCCGCCCCTTCACAGTGCAGAAACAGCGCCGAACCCTTTCCGGAAATCGCCTGAGGGTTGTAGCCAAAATCCAGCACGTAATCGTAATATCCGGCGTAACCGGCGCTTCCGACCCGTTCGCCCTCGGCCGTCGAGCCCTGAACCAGGCGGTTCGTGTCGTCCTCCCATACATAAGAGGAGTCCACCTGAATATAGTTCGCCGGAAAACCGTCCGACGCAGCCGCCTGCCCAAACGGCGTATTCATCTGGAATAATCCGATCGGCGTGGTAGAGTCTCCCTCCGTGCGGTCATTGCTCAGGCCGTTCTTCCCCAGATGACCGGCTGCCTCGACGCGCTTCACCCAGGAGCCGTCCACCTGCTCAAACGCGCGGACGGTGCAGTCCACGCCGCCGGTTCCCTCCACTACAACAAGCACCCCCGCATCCTCCGGAAGCACAAATTTCTCTACATCGTAGGAAGCTGCGCGGTCCGTCCCGGCCACATCCATATCCGTCATCTCGCTCACTGTCACCGTCTCCGTCGTCCCCGCGCCGACCTCCGACGCCGCGTCTGCTCCCGGCGCAGCTCCCACCGTAATCACCGGCGAGGCCGCAAGAATCCCCGCAAGCAGCACGCCTGCCATTCTTATCATATGCGTCTGTCCTCCTGTCTATGATGCCAGATTCCAAAGCCATGAATACGAATGCCGACACTCGATTCACAGCCTTCTGCCCCTGGCATCCTCACATCTTAAACCGGTATCCGACACCCCAGATCGTCTCAATATACAGTGGTTTTGCCGTATTAAACTCGATCTTTTCGCGGATCTTCTTGATATGAACCGTCACGGTCGCGATATCGCCGATCGACTCCATATCCCAGATCTTGGAAAACAGCTCCTCCTTCGTGAAAACGTGGTTCGGATTCTGCGCCAGAAAGGTCAGAAGATCAAACTCCTTCGTCGTAAAATTCTTCTCCTCGCCGTTGATCCAGACCCGGCGCGCCGTCTTGTCAATCTTTAAGCCGCGGATCTCGATGATCTCATTTTCGGGGAAGCTGCTTCCGATCAGGCGCTCATACCGCGCCAGATGCGCCTTTACCCGCGCGACCATCTCGCTCGGGCTGAAGGGCTTCGTCATATAATCGTCTGCGCCAAGCCCCAGTCCGCGAATCTTGTCAATGTCTTCCTTCTTCGCCGAGATCATAATGATCGGAATATTCTTCGTCTCCCGGAATTTCCGGCAGATCTCAAACCCATCCATCCCTGGCAGCATCAGATCCAGGATCAGCAGGTCAAAATTATCCGTGAGGGCCCGCTCAAGCCCCTTCTTCCCATCCTCCTCCAATTCCACTTCAAAGCCGGAAAGCTCCAGATAATCCTTCTCCAGCTCGGCAATGCTAACCTCGTCTTCAATGATCAGTATCCTGCTCATCTTCGTGAATCACCTCCTGATATTTCCGAAGGACAAAATGCATCTCTGTCCCGATTCCTTCTTTGCTGGTCGCCCAGATCCTGCCGCCATGGTCCTCGATGATCTTCTTCACAATCGAAAGTCCGATCCCGCTTCCGCCCTGCGCCGAATTGCGCGAGGAATCCGTGCGGTAAAAGCGGTCAAAAATATACGGAAGATCCTTGGCCGCGATCCCTCTTCCATTGTCCTCAATCTCGACCTGGATGAAATCCCCCACATCCTTGATGCGGATATTGATGATCCCCTTCGGCTTGTCCAGGTATTTGACCGAATTGCTGATGATGTTATTGATCACACGCTTGATCTGCTCGACATCCGCGATCACCACCACATCGTCATTTACATAATTAAAATATCCAAGCTCAAAGCCTCTCGATTCCATATCCAGGCCAACCTCCTCCGAGCAGTCGCGGAAATACTGGCTGACATTGACCTTGGAAAACGTGTACGGGATCTTGTTCGTGTCGATCTTCGAGTAAAATGTCAGCTCATCGATCAGACGATCCATATCGTTTGCCTTGTTGTAAATCGTGCGGATGTATTTATCCAGCTTCTCCGGCGAGGAGGCCACGCCGTCCATGATCCCCTCGACATAGCCCTTGATCGCCGTGATCGGCGTCTTTAAATCGTGAGAAATGTTGCTGATCAGCTCCTTGTTATCCTGATCGTTGCGAATCTTCTCCTCCGCGTTTTCCTTCAGACGGATGCGCATCTCCTCAAAATCCTGGCACAGCTCGCCAATCTCGTCGTCTTCCTCCACATCAAGGGTAAAATCCAGATCCCCGTCGCGGATTTTCTTCGTCGCCTCCTGCAGCTTCGAGAGAGGGCGGAGCACAGAGCGGTAAACCCATATCGTGAGAGCCGCACAGATAAAAAAAATCATCATAATACCGGAGATGATCATCTGCGCCACCATCGTGCGCACCTCTGCCCCGTAATCACTGATATGATTCAGCATGAACATCCTGCCCATGTAAAAGACCATCATCAGAAACAGGACGGGCAGGATCGAAAATACCAGGAATGCAATGATCAGCTTCGTCTTCAATCTCATAAACATGCACTCCTTGCTCGTGTTCGTTAAGTGTTTCCATTATATCATGAACTTCGTTCATGATCGACATTCGTGGCGCGCCAAGAG
>JAJQCO010000088.1 GCA_021202655.1 Clostridiales bacterium
CCACCACCGTCTTGCCGATAATCTGTTCCGGTGCCTGGATCTTTGTGATGTTCAGCTTCTCGCTCAGCTGGACGATATCCAGCGCACGCACGATCTCCAGACGGTTTGCCAGACGAATCGCCATATCCCGCTCCGGATAGACGACCTCCGCGCCCAGCTTTTCCAGAATCATGCCGTGCTCCGCGCTCGCAGCCTTGGCGATCACCTTCGGAACCCCCATGGAAACCAGGTTGAGCGTCGTCAGGATGGAGGTGTCCATCTTCTCTCCGATGCAGACGACCGCCACATCGCAATTCTGGATGCCGGTCTCCTCTAACGTCTTCCTGTCCAGATTCCGCACAACATAAGCATTTTCCGTCAGCTCCCGGATCTCCCGCACCTTGTCCTCATCCCGGTCCAGAACGATCATCTCCGCGTCCGAAGCCGCGAGCTCCAGGGCAAGCGCCCGCCCAAAGCGGCCCAGACCCACAATTCCATAGGTTGTCACATCTGCCTGCTTTCTCTTAAACATGACCCTATACTCCTTTCCTTGCTTCTCTCCATCGCGCCTTCTGCGCGTCTCCTAACCGATTGCAATATTCCCCTCCGGGAAACGGACGCGCTCTCCCCTGGAAAAATACCAGAGTGAGACAATCGTGAGCGGTCCCAAACGTCCGATATACATAATCACGATGGATACCAGCTTCGCGCCGATCCCCAGCTGCGGCGTAATACCGGTGGAAAGCCCGGCTGTGCCATAGGCGCTGGCCACCTCAAAGAGGATATCCCGAAGCGCCAGCTGCGGCTCCAGAACCGCCAGAAGATAAGTACCGGCAAGCACCACCGAGCAGGCGAGCAGGGTGATGACCGCGGCCTTGCGGAACGCGTCCCTGGGAATCGCATAGCGAAACGCCTTCTCCGACTCATTCGTCGCCGCGGAGCGAATCCCCTGCGCCAGCACCAGAACGGTACTGGTCTTGATGCCGCCTCCGGTCGATCCCGGCGAGGCGCCGATGCACATAAGCACAATCATGACTAACCGGCCCGCATTGCTGAAATCCCCGAGCGAGTATGTGGAAAATCCCGCCGTCCGGGCAGAAACACTCTGGAACAGCGCTCCCAGCCAGGTAATGTCCTCTGTCAGCCGGAACAAAAGCGTTCCCACGACGATCAGAAACGCGCTGACTGAGAGGACCACCTTCGCGTGCATGGAATATCGCGTCCAGCAAAGCTTCTTCATCCACATCTCCCGGATCACCAGAAAGCCAATGCCGCCGAAGAAAATCAGCACGCAGGTAACCAGGTTTAACAGCACGTCATCCTGATAGGGAATCAGGCTATGCATGTCGCCCAGGATATCAAATCCGGCATTGTTAAACGCCGCGATCGAATGGAAAAGACTGATTCCCAGCGCGCGCAGAACCGGAAAATCCCTCACGAAGACAAGAAAACTGAGCGCCGCCCCGATCCCCTCAAAAATCAGCGTCGTCACGAACACGCTCTTTACAAGAAGGATAATCCCCTTGCCGGAGCCAAGATTCATCGCCTCGCGGATCAGACTGCGCCCCTTTAAATTTACCCGGCCTCCCATCGCCAGGATAACCCCCGCGCCGACCGAGGTCACCCCCAGGCCGCCGATGTGGATCAGCATCGCCAGGAAAAACTGTCCCAGCGGAGTGAACGTATCCCCCGCATCCACCACCACCAGCCCCGTCACACAGACCGCGCTGGTCGACGTATAAAGAGAGTCGATATAGCGGAGCGCAACTCCCTCCTTCACACTGCAGGGCAGGATCAGCAGAATCGAGCCGATCAGTATCGTCAGCACAAAACCAAGAGCGATCAGCCGCACCGGCGACTGCCTCTGGAAAAATGTGTTCATCTTCGCATTCCCTCCATACCTGTTTGATCCAGTATATCACAGTATCCACTCTACTTGTCAATCAAAAACGCGCATGCTATAATAAACGACAAAAATACTTCCAAAACGATTGCGAATGAGAAAGACTGGAGCGCTTACCTTATGAGAATTCTGATTATCAGACATGCTGACCCGGATTATACGATTGATTCCCTGACGCCGACCGGCTGGGAAGAGGCCAGACTTCTCTCCGAACGTCTGACCAGGATGAAAATCGACTATTTTTATGTCTCGCCGCTGGGGCGCGCGCAGGATACGGCGTCCTGTACCCTGGATAAACTGGACGCGAAGGCCGTCACACTGGACTGGCTCCGCGAATTTGACCCGGTGATCGACCGCCCGGACCGCCCGGCTTCGCGTTGCACCTGGGACTGGCTCCCGGCAGACTGGACAAAGGAATCCCGCTATTTTGACCGGAACCACTGGTTCGAAACGGAAATCATGCAAAAGGGGCACGTCGGCGAAGCCTACCGCCAGGTAACGGAATCCCTGGATGAGCTGCTCGCCCGGCATGGCTACGTGCGCGAGAAGGATTATTACCGGGCGGCGCAGCCAAACCGGGACGTCATCGCCCTCTTCTGCCACTTCGGACTGGAATGCGTGCTGCTCTCGCATCTGCTCAATATTTCCCCGATGCCGCTCTGGCACGGCGCCTGTGCGCCGCCGTCCTCCGTCACCTCCATCGTCACGGAGGAACGCCGCGAAGGGATCGCTTATTTCCGCATGGGCGCCTTCGGAGATACCTCACACCTCTACGCGGGCGGAAGGGAGCCGTCGTTTGCCGCGCGCTTCTGCGAAACCTACAGCGATCCGGACGAAAGACACGATTAATCGATATACCAGATCTCCATGGCGCCGTTCTCCCGGCTGTGCCAGCAGGCGCCCTCAAGCGGGCCGTCCGGCGTTGTATCAAAAAAGTACCAGTCCCCGCCGCCATCCGCCGGATCCGTCTCCGACCCGTTCCAGCGATGCCAGCCGGTACACATGTATCCGTCCTTATTAAACAGATACCAGTGATGGTTGATCGTCCTCCACTGATTCGCCGGATATGTGCCGTCCTCGTTGCGATACCAGTAGCCTGTCCCGTTGCGGATCCAGCCGACACGAGCCTCGGCTTCGTCCTCCTGCGCGTCCGTCTCCGTCTCCCAGGTTTTCATAAACTCCGCCGGATTCGCGTAGAGCTTTTTGATCCCGGAGATGGAACTCCCCCAGTCCGCCAGTTGAAAATGCGGTTTGTCTACGATGCTCTTCCAGTTTCCTCCCCACTCTAATCCCAGGCTGACGCCGATGGCGCCCACCCGCTCAAAGAAGTCCCCGCTCTCATCGTAGGCTCCCTTCCCGTCATTGCGGTAAATATCAAACGCGGTCCCCCACTGATGGTACGAGCTGTAGCTGCTACCCGGCGCATTGGTGACCACATTCCCCGGCCTTGTGCGCCCCTGCGCATAAAGCGCGTCCTGCTCCTCCACCGTGCGCAGCGTCTCGCCGATCGCGACGGAAAGTCCCTGATCCGCCGCTTTCGCTACCAGCTGTGCCGCCAGCTTCTGAAGGCGCGGATGACACAAAGAAATATCTCTCATATTCTCATATCCTGATTGTTCTTTCTCACAGAATATGCAAAAACGGAAGAAACGGTCACTGACCGCCTCTTCCGCATCGTTCCATAAATATCATATACCACTCTTACTCCAACCCTCTGCCTACAGCGCCTGGCGAATCTTCTCCGCCATCTCCTCAAGCTGCTCGTCCGTAGCCCTCACCTGCTTCGGATCCATCGCAAAGACGCCGCCCCATTCCGGCCCGTCCTTGTACTTCGGAACCATGTGAATGTGCAGATGATGGCCGGTGTCTCCATACGCGCCGTAATTTACCTTATCCGGAGCAAATACCTTGTGGATGGCGCGGGCAACCTTTGCCACGTCCGCAAAGTACTGATTTCTCTCTTCATCCGTCAGTTCAATCAGCTCGCTGACATGTCGGTTGTGGGCCAGGATCACGCGCCCCGGATGGCTCTGCTCCTTAAACAGATACAGATATCCGGAATCCATCTGACAGACTGGATAACCAAACGCCGCAACCAGCTCCCCCTGCATACAATATGCGCAATTTACATCTTTCACGATTTCCCTTCCTTCCTGAATCTTTTCAGACTACCACAAGCAACAATTTTATTGTACCTTTCCGCCGCGACAGCCGCAACCGTAGATTCTTGCGAAATTGCCTGTCAGGCCGGGATTTCGGGAGGAAAATTTCATCCTTTCATCCTCTGAGCCGGCGTCCTCCGGATCTTCCTTTGACCCTGACGGCCCGCACGGCGATCCAGAAGAAAAGCAGTGCGCACGTCACCTGAATCGCCAGGCTGATCCAGACCCACCGATCCAGGATCGGGTTCCCGCTATGACTGCCGAACCATCCGTTCACGGAGGCCATTACCCGTTCCCGTCCGGTCAGTCCCGAGATCATCAGCAGGAAGGTGGAGGCCGGGTTCACCAAAAGCAGATACAGGAAAGCGCCTGACGTCGCCTGCGCCGACGCCTGGCCGACCGAGGCCAGATATGCGTCTGCCTGCATCCCGCTTACATTCCAGGCAATCTGGTTGACCCCGAAGGTTCCGAGCATGACGATTCCCAGCAGCGCATAGGTCGCCACCGTCGCCATGGTCGTCTTCCCGCACATGACGGAGCAGGCGATTCCGAGACTCCCCGTAAAAAGCGCCGCCACCATATAGCAGAGGATCAGCAGCCCGATATCCTTAAGCGTAATCCCGCCGTAGACAAATACGATGCCAAGAATCGGAAATCCGGATATGACTAAAAGCGCCATCGTGGAGACCGAGCTCATCAGCTTCCCCAGGACGATCTCATAAGGTCTCACCTTCGTCGTCATGAGAAGCTCCATCGTCTGCCGCTCCCGCTCTCCGCTGATGCTGCCCGCCGTGATCGCCGGCATAATCAGAATCAGCATGGCAAACTCCAGCACCGCGATAAACAGGTAGAGATCCAGGAAACTGGTATACTGGATTTCTGCGGTCAGCTGCACCTGCGTCAGAGTGGAATACATATTCAAAAGCGCAACCACGGCCAGAATTCCGGAAAAGATCGTCAGCACCAGCGGCAGCCGAAAGCTGCGGGCACTGACCGTCACTTCCCGCTTATAGATCGGATTCCCCTTCATAGGACAGCACCACCCTTTCCTCCTCATGATTCGTAATCTGCATGAAAACCGGCTCCAGACTCCCCGGCTCCCTCATGAACCCGCGGATCTTCACTCCCGCATCGATCAGCCGCTTCAAAAGCTCGCACTCCTGATCGCCGTCTCCGGCAAAATTCACCATGATATCCGCGCCCTTCACCGTGATGGTGCGGATGGCCGACATTTCCTTGAGGATTTGCATGGCCGTCTCCCGGTTCTCCTGCACCGTGATGATTAACGGCTTTGAAGTATAAATCTGCTCCGTGATCTCTGACACATTTCCCTTCAGAACCATCTTTCCCTCGTCGATCATTCCGATATCCGTGCATAGCTCCGCAAGATCCGCCAGCTGATGAGAGCTGATGAGAATCGTCTTGCCATCCTCGTGCAGATCCCACATCATATCCCGGAATTCCAGGCGGGTCCTGGGATCCAGTCCCGCGGTCGGCTCATCCATGATAAGAAACGCCGGATCATGGATCAGCGCCCGCGCCAGGCTCAGCCTCTGCTTCATTCCCCGGGAAAGGCCGTCCACAAAGGCATCCTTCTTATCCCCCAGTCCCACCTGATCCAGCAGAATCTCCGCGCGCCTGCGCGCCCGATAGCCCTCGATTCCATAGCAGGAGGCAAAAAACTCCATATATTCCGAAACCTTCAGGTTATCGTAGACGCCAAAATGATCCGGCACATAACCGATCCTTTCCTTCGTCTGCCGAGGGCTTTTCCACGCGTCAATGCCGTCGATCTCCACCCGGCC
Organism: Clostridiales bacterium; assembly: GCA_021202655.1. Lineage (GTDB taxonomy): Bacteria > Bacillota > Clostridia > Lachnospirales > Lachnospiraceae > Brotaphodocola. Next base: position 5,850 of record JAJQCO010000088.1, read on the forward strand.
TCCATCTGGCGCCAGAAGCCCCGCCACAATCCGGATCGTCGTCGTCTTCCCCGCTCCGTTCGGCCCCACAAAACCATAAAGGGAACCGTCCGCGATCTCCATGTCCAGTCCGTCCAGCACATGATAATTTCCGAACATTTTTTCCAGCTTTTCGATTCGCAGCATCACTTTTCCCTCCCCGCAACCATCGGCATCGGAAGCTGGATCTGACCATAACTGCCAACGCCGTCATACACATAGCGAACCGTCATCGTGTTCGCCGGAGACAGATAAGGCTGCAGCTCTTCCACATCCATGGTTTCGCTGCCGGGATCCATCCGGTCAAAATTGCCGGTCGTGTAATTGTAAAAATAGATATTTCCCTCGAACACTTCCATATCATTCTCATCTTCAAGGAAAACCTCTGACACCGTCTCAAAGGTTATGCCCTCCACCTCGATATCCTCGCCAAACTGATATTCCAGCGTCAGCGGCCCGGTCCCGCGCATGGAATTGGAGGAAGCGTCATAGGATCCCGCGATCACCACCGGCGTCTTCATCAGCGCGGAGCGATAAACCGACGAGTCCCGGGAGGCATTGACCGCGATCGAAGCGGTCAGCATGGTAAGGCCGTAGGTCTCCGCCGCATTCGACTTGAGGAACTGTGTCTCCTCCTTCTCAGGGCTGAATGCCAGCACCCGCCCATCCGCCGTATAGCCGCTTAAATAGGTATCCAGATAAAACTTCAGCATATTGGACCGTTCCATCGCCAGCAGATACTGACTGTCATGGATATCCCCCGTCCGGTTGTCCTTCTCCCCGGAAATCCACTCTGCGATCACATAAGAATCCCCCAGCGGAAACCGCAGCAGCTCCAGCTCGCCAAGATCCCTGGTCTCTCCGACCTCCATCCTCCCGATCTGCATCATGGTTCCGTAGAGAATCAGCGCCGTATTTTCCAGCGGATACGGAAAATTATTGGTCAGATAGCCGCTTATCCTTCCCTCGAAATAATTCACTTCCCCCGTGATCCCGATTTTGTCCGTGTTCTCCTGCTTGCGTTCCAGCCGGAAGTACCTTGGCGCAAACGCCGCAATGTTCTGCCCCTGGACGGTCGTCGCGTCCTCGCCGTAGGAAATAACGATCTGATTCTCGGAATCCTCGGAAAAGATGGACGAGGCGTCGTTCGCACTCCTGGTAATCGGCAGAAGCGAATAGGCCGGATCCAGCTCCACCACGTAAGGCCTGTTGTACGGGTTACGGATGTTGATATAGGTCGTGTCATTGACATAATCGTCTGTGACGTCCTGAATCGCCGCATAGGTAAAGAATACCGAGCGGAATCTGGTCGGTATCCCCATGAGATAAATCGTCACGCCGAATATGACCGCAAGAACCGCCACGCCGCGGCGGTAAAAAATCTGCAGCTCCCGATGTAGCAGGAACAGATACAGCCCTGGCCCCAGGAGCGCCAGGTAAACCAGCACAACCGCCACATAGGCGCCAAGCTTCGGCAGCTTCTCCACATCTCCGGTGTTGATCAGACTCTGAACCGACCAGAAGCCGGAGGAATTGCCGCTATAAACCATCTCAGCCAACCGGTTGATCCGGCTCTCGCCCATCAGGGTCGTAAACATATAGTCGACATAACCGGAATTCTCCTCGCAGAATTCCGCGATGTCGCCGAGATCAAACCCGGCGACCGCGATCAGACCCTGTTCCTTGGCCGCCGCCGTCAGAAGCGGCAGCCCGCCGCTCGAGAGAATCACATTTCCGCCGTGAAGCGGAATATCCACACAGGAAATCGCCAGCATCCCGTCGCTTGTGCGATCCAGCGTATAATTTTCTCCCAGATTGATATGGCGCAGGCTGGGCGTCCCGTAGGAGTCGTCCAGAAGCTCCGGCGCAAACCGCCCCAGCGTATCGTCCACTCTCTCGCCGGTTCCCAGGATCAGCACGCCGCCGCTGTGAACCCAGTCCATGATAGCCGCCGTCTGGATCTCCGACAGATTGCGGAGCTTATAGTCATTCACCACCAGCACGTCCAGGAGATCCAGGCCGACCTCATCCTCCGGAAAGTCCCCCTCGTCCAGCGCAAACGCGCGGGTTCGGAGCGTGCTGTAACGGATTCCGACTCCATCCAGGTACGAAAGCTGATCCGGATCGTCGGAAAGAAGTCCGATAAAAAGCTCCGGCACGTCGCGGCTCACCTTCAGGCTGACGGTCTGCGTCAGGATCGTATTTCCATCCTCATCCGTCAGCGTCAGAAAAAGTCGGTCTGCGTTAGTTCCCAGCGGAATGTAATATCGGGTCTCCTCATCTGTCCCGGCGTCTACCGTTACCGGATATTCATACTGAAAGACCGTCTGGTCGGATTCCTCTGATTTTATCCGAAGGACGGCGGCAAGCGCCTGCTCTCCCCGGTTTTTAAGCGTCACCGAGAGCGGCAGATAGCGGCCTCCCTTGGCCGTATTGTCATAGCCATATTCCACCTCCATGGTTACCGGGGAGGTTCTTTCTGTCATCATGGACGACGCAGCGTCGTCCCCTGCCTGCGCCTCACTCCCGTAAGCCGGAAATATCAGAGCACAGAAAATCAGGTAAACCAAAAGAAGGATCTCGCCGATCCTTCCTGCCCGTGACCTGAGTCTGCCCTTCCACCGGGCGGGTCTGCAAACCCGGACGTCCAATCTCCTCACCCCGCTTTCCCGATTCTGCCATGCTTCACCCGAACTGCTCCCGGCTGATGTCAAAATTCACCTGCAGCGTCACCGTAAACACGGTTCCGTTTAAATCACTCTTTACCGTAATATCCCCGCCATGCATCTCGACAATGTTCTTCACAATCGCCAGCCCCAGCCCGGTTCCCCCGGTGCTGTCCGACCGCGAATGCTCCACACGGTAAAACTTGTCAAAGATCAGCGGCAGCTCCTCCTCCGGGATCACATATCCGTAATTCGTCACGGATACCCGGACGATCTCATCCCCGGCATGCACCTTCACCAGCACGCGCTTGCCGTCCGCTCCGTATTTGATCGCATTGTTGATCAGATTTTCAAACAGGCGCGCCAGCAGATTCCCGTCCGCCGTAATCACCTTCGCCGGGACGTTGCTCTGCAGCTCATAGGAGAGATCCTTGTCCATGAAGTTCGGATAGAACTCCTCCAGAAGCTGCCCGAGCAGCTTCACCACATCCACCTTCGCCACATGCATGGAAATCTTCCCGTAATTCATTTTCGTAAAGCCGAAAAGATCCTCAATCAGCTTTTCCAGGCGCTTCGCCTTGCTGTATGCGATCTCTATGTACTTCTTCTGCATCTCGGGCGTCAGCACGACGCCGCCGGAAAGCAGCTCCAGATATCCGATGATGGAGGTCAGCGGCGTGCGCAGATCGTGCGCCACATTGGTAATCAGCTCATTCTTCGTCCGCTCCGAATCCCGTTCCCTGTCCATCAGATTGCGGATATCCTCCACCATCTTATTCAGGTTTTCCGCCATGGAAGAGAATTCATCGTCCCCCATCACCTCAACATTTGTGTTTAAGTCGCCCTGCGAAATGCTCTCCATCGCCCTGGAGATGCGGTCGATGTACCTGGCCGATTTCTCCTGAAGCAGAAGGAAGGTCACGGAAAATATGAAAATGCCGACAAGCACATAGCCCAGCACGATCACAACATCGAAATCGTATACCATGGCAAGAAGCGCATTGTCCCACTCCGACGTTCTGGCATAATCGGCTAACGTCGACAGATTCATCACCAGGAGAACCTCCGCCAGGCACGCCGCCAGCGTGCTGTAAATGATATTGACGATGATCCTGGTGTGAAAGCGGTGGGAAAAATCGTTTCTGCCGCGCTTTTTACTTCTCAATTTTGTATCCTACCCCCCAGACGGTAGTAATAATCTTGTCCTGGCGCTCGTCTTCCTTCATCTTGCCGCGCAGACGGCGGATATGTACCATAACCGTGTTGTTCGCCTCATAGACCTTCTCATTCCATACCTTCTCAAAAATCTCATCTGTGCTGAACACCTTGCCCGGATTGGAGGCGAGCAGGTACAGAATGTCGAACTCGATCGGCGTCAGCCTGACCTCCTCGTCAAACACGGTCACCTTGTGATTGTCCTTGTTGATCGTCAGACCGCGGATGCTGATCTCATTGCGCGCGTTCTCATGGGCGTTGCTGTTGGGATTAAACTGCGTATAGCGGCGCAGCTGAGACTTCACTCTCGCCGTGAGTTCCAACGGATTAAACGGCTTCACTACATAATCGTCCGCCCCGGTTCCCAGCCCCAGAATCTTATCCAGATCCGTCGACTTTGCGCTCAGCATAATGATGGGGATATTATTCGTCTCCCGGATCTTCTTACACATCTCCAGGCCATTCATCCCGGGCATCATAATATCCAGAAGCACCAGCTGCACCTGCTCCTTCTCCAGGATCTCGAGCCCCTCCTGGGCGCTCGAAGCCTTGAATACCTTATATCCGTCGCTGACCAGGTAGATCTCCACCAGGTCCGCGATTTCCTGTTCGTCGTCCACAACCAGAATGCCGGTATCTGCCATATTGATCTCCTCCTCGTATATCCGTTTTTCTGTTCATCCGTTTCCCGCCTGCAAAAAATCATTTCCCGCGAGGCGGTTTCTCTCGTCATGCTATGAAAGTCCAAGAAGCGGAGCCAAAGGCGAACGCTGATTGGCAACTTTCATGTATACAGCGGCGCTTAGCGAAGTCAAGCCGCCAGGCGCAGGCTGAGCTTAGCATAGTCGTTTGCTATGAAAAAACGGGGGGAAAGATACGCTTTCCCCCTGTTCACGCACTCTGTATTCAGTTTAACATAAAATGACACCAAATGCCTTAATTTTTTCATACAATTATGGGAAATTTTTCTACCCGTGCGGTTACAATCCGGCAGAAATTTCATCGGCGTCTGCGGGCTGCCCGCACGGCCTCGCAGGTCTGTGTACACAGCGCGTCGATCGACACCTTCCGAAGCCCCCGCATCATGGTATAGACGGTATCTCCGATCGGTTTCGTCCATCTCTCGTCGATCGCATCCGGCCCCGTCATCACCGCCAGCGCATTCAGGATCGGCGCGGCCGTGCAGTCTGCGTCCTGCCCTTCCATGGCGATGATGTGACACGTCTCGTCAAAATCCATATCCCCGTACCACAGCGCGATGATCTCCGCCGCCGCGTTCGGATACGCATGGATCCAGTTATAATTTTTATATTTCTCCTGGCAGAGATCCCAGTCCGCTTCCCAGCCCTTTCCCTTCCGGCACAAATCGAGCGCCGACCGCACCACCGCATAATACTGGCTGTCGTGAGGAATGCACTCCACCGTCTTTTCCAGCGCCGTGCGCATCTGCTTTTCCGTGAAGCAATGCGACACCAGCACCGCGTTAAAGATTCCGCCCAGCATGCCGTTGTTGGAGTGTGAGACAACGCTGTCGTCCGCCGCGAGGCGGGCAGCCAGACGCGCATCCCCGGGCGCAAGCATGCCGTGAAGAGGCGTGCGCATCTGCGCGCCGATCCAGTCGCTGAAGTAATTGCCGCAGCGGCCGCTCTCGGGCGGCATGATGCCTCTGCGCAGATTTGCAAGAGCGATCTTCTCCGCAGAGTAACCGTCCGCGATCATCTCCAGCCACTGATAGGCTACGTCCTCCGACGTGATGTCATATCCCTTTCTGGCAAATCCGTCCAGATACGCCAGCTCATAGGTAATGTCGTCATTGTACGTCTCCGGTTTTCTCAGGTAGCCGCGGATCTCGCCGAAGCGCCTGCGTATATTCTCCGTCGTATAGCCCTCGATCTGCGTCCCCAGGCATCCGCCCACAAGCTGTCCCAGCCATCCGGCCCGGATTCTCCGCTCAAAATCCGGGGAATTCACATCATAGGCCGCCGCCTTCTCAAATTTCACCTTCTCTTCCACGTCCCGAAAGGTCTGATAGACCGCATCCTTCCGGTAGTCCGAGGAGTCGTCCGGCTTGGCCGTATTCAGGCAGTGATAGATCCGGGCCGTAATCTTCTGAAGCCCTGCCGCGTCCTGTCTTGCGGCAGCTTCCAGGCCCTCTTCAATATAAGACTCCGCCTCGCTCACATCGAAGCCCCGGTCCCGCATGCACTGAATGGCCGCCACCACCAGATGGCAGGGCGCTTTCGATCCGGGCACCTCGCTGTACCAGTCGATCAGAAGCTGCTCGTCCGAATAGTTTCCGTTCTTGACATAGCTCATCCAGTCCTCTTCGTTGTCGTCCTGCGCAAGCTGCGGCGGAACTGCCGCCCTAATCCATTCCGCTTCATATTCCCATGCCTTTTTCCCGCTCATGTCCTTCCTCCTGTCCGTCTTCTCAGCCAATTTTCTTTTTCCCCTGCTGCATCCGGTGTCTGGAATAAATCGCGATCGCGGCGATCGTCACAACATAGGGGATCGTCTGAATCAGCTGTGACGGCAGATTCAGCATCTGCAGGCGGATTGCCAGGGAATCCGCCATTCCGAACAGCAGCACGGAAAACAGAATCCCCAACGGCGTCCCCTGTCCCATGGACTCCGCCGCCATCCCGATCCAGCCTCTGCCGGCAATCATGTCGCGGGAAAAGAAGGACACGTAGCTCATCGACATGTATGCTCCGCCAATTCCCGCCAGGCAGCCCGCCATCACAAGCGCAATATACTTATATTTCATGATATTCAGTCCCACCGAACCAGCCGCCGTCGCGTTCTCTCCCACGGCGCGGATCCGCAGGCCGCAGGCGCTCTTCCAGAAAAACACCCACAGGGCCGCCGCCACCGCCAGCCCCACATAGGTGAGAATGCTGTGTCCGGAAAGAATCTCCCCCAGCACCGGAATGCTCTTTAACACCGGAATTTCCACATCCGGGACCACCGGATTGTTCAGGCTCTGCGTGGAGCCCTTGTTTCCCGTCAGATAATAGGTGACAAAAATCGTCAGGCCGCCCGACAGCGTATTTAAGGCAATACCGGCCAGGACCGGATTGGTGTCCAGGATCAGGGTAAAATAACCGAAGATACAGGAGAGGATCACGCCGGTCGCCATCGCGACCAGGAGCCCGCCGACCGCGCTCTTTGTCAGATATCCGCCCACCGGCCCCGCCAGCGCACAGCTCAGCATGATTCCCTCCGTGCCGATCGCGTCGATTCCGCCCTTCGTAAAGACCATGCAGGCCAGGGCTGCAAAAAGGATCGGCGTCATGACCCGGATCGCCGTAAACAGAAAATCCGCAGATAGAATGACTGTCCAGATATTCATTTCTCCTCCTCCTCTTTTGCCTCACGAATGATCAACCGTTTCTTAAAGCCGCTTAGGATCGCCGTCGCGGAAATCAGAAGAACCATCACTGCCTGGATAATATTGACAATCTCAAAGGGAATATCCGAATTCCTCGACATAATATCCGCCCCGATTCTCAGATAGGCAAGGAAAAAGGCTGCAAACGGCACATATTCTACCTTTCTGCGCGCCACAATGGCGATCAGCACGCCGTCCCAGCCGTAGCCCGGAAGCGCCGAATACTGGAAGCGCTGATACATGCCAAACAGCTCGACCGCGCCGCCGAAGCCGGCCAGCATGCCGCCGATCAGCTGGGTCAGGATGATGATTCCGCCGGAGGAAATACCGACGTAATCCGCCATGTTCTTATTCTCGCCCACCAGGTTAGCCTTAAAGCCGAAGGAAAGCTTGTTCACCAGCACCCAGATTACAAGAACCGTGACAAACGCCAGCACCGTTCCCGCGTTGATTCTGGTTCCCTCGATCAGCCTGGGCAGAGCCATGGCGTCTCCGAACTTATAGGAATAATTGGAATTCTGTGTGGGGTCATAAAAGAAGGTGGTGATCACCCACAGGCCCACATACAGGCAGATGTAATTGAGCATGAGGGAGGTGACCAGCTCATTGGCGTCGCATTTCACCTTCAGACCGCCCGGAATCAGGCACACCAGGCCTCCCGCCACCGCAGCCGCGACCATCGCCGCCGCCAGATTCAGCACGCCGGGGAGCTTGAAGGTCAGCGCCGCGCCGCAGGCCGCCACCGCGCCCATGAAAAACGCGCCCTCCATCGCCAGGTTAAAAAGCCCCGGCTTAAACAGGATGATCACGGCCAGACCGGTAAACATAAGCGGCGTCATGGCCTCAATCACATTTCCAAAGCGCCGCACCGAGGTCAGGGGGCCAAGCACAAAATCCGCGAGCGCGGAAAGCGGCTGCTCACTGATCAGCAGGATAATGGCGAACACAATCAGCAGAGAGAAAAAGATCGCCAGCATGGTGCGAAGCATCTCCACATAGGACGACAATGGTTTTTTCTGTCTCATCACCCGGCCACCTCCTGCTTCTTAATTCCGAGCATGTATTTTCCAAGCTCAAACTCATCCACCTGGCTGCTGTCCTCAAAGAACGCCGCCACCTGCCCGTCGCACATCACCAGGATGCTGTCCGAGAGCTCCATGATCTCATTTAAATCCGCCGAGATCAGGAGAATGGCCTTGCCTGCGTCCCTCTGCTCTACCAGCTTTTTCCAGATGAATTCATTCGCCCCCACGTCGATTCCACGGGTCGGCTGATTCGCGATCAGAAGCCGTGGATCTGAGGAAAATTCCCGCGCGACGACCACCTTCTGCATATTTCCTCCGGAAAGCATCCCCACCGGCTGACTGTCATTGCGGCACAGGATCAGGAAATCCCGGATCCTCTCCCCGGCCATTTTGTGAATCTTTCTGTTGTCCATCAGATGCCCTGTGCGCAGACTCTCATCGTCGATCCGGTCCGCCAGCAGATTCCCCCAGAGGGATACGTTTCCGGCGACGCCGGTCTTGATGCGGTCCTCCGGCACATAGGAGATCCCCCTGTCACGGATCTGCCGGATGCTCTCTCCCAGGATATTCTCTCCGTCAAAGAGAACCTCCCCGCCTGTCTTTCCGTAAAATCCGAAAATTGCCTCCGCCAGCTCATTCTGTCCGTTGCCTTCCACACCGGCCACGCCCAGGATCTGTCCCTCGTGGAGCTCAAAGGAGACGCGGTCCAGCGCCTTCTTTCCCTCCCGGTTCACATAGCTTACATTCCGAACCTCCAGGAGCGGTTTCCCAAATTTCGCCTTCTCCTTCTGCACCTTCAGGATGACGTCCCGTCCGACCATAAACCGGGAAATCTGCTCCTCCGTCGCGTCCTTCACTGCCATCGTGCCCATCGTGTGGCCGCCGCGAAGCACCGTGATGTTGTCACAGATCTGCATGACCTCGCGGATCTTATGAGAGATAAAGATAATGGTATGGCCGTTCTTTTTCAGCAGCAGAAGCTGTTCAAAGAGCTCCTGCGTCTCCTGCGGCGTCAGAACCGCAGTCGGCTCATCCAGAATCAGAAGCTTCGCTCCCCTGGCCAGAACCTTCAGGATCTCTACCTTCTGCTTGAGGCCGACGGAGAGGTCCCCCACCACCGCGGATGGATCCACATTCAGGTTGTAGCGCTTCGCCGTGTCCTCCACCAGCTTCACCGCCTGACTGCGGTCAATGAGCGCCCCCTTCTTCGGCTCCATCCCCAGGATGACATTCTCATAGACCTTCAGAGAATTGACCAGCATAAAATGCTGATGCACCATGCCGATTCCCAGCTTGATGGTGTCGGATGCGCTGTTCGGATGGATTTCCCTCCCCTCGAAAAGAATCGTGCCCTCTGTCCGCGCCTCGTCGCCAAACAGAATTTTCATCAGCGTACTTTTTCCCGCCCCGTTTT
>JAJQCO010000209.1 GCA_021202655.1 Clostridiales bacterium
TTGGCGCTGTCCGAATCTGTCACCGTCACCGTCACGTCTCCGGTGTCATCCCCGACTTCAATACCCGAATCAATCGTCAGATCCACCTTCGTGATCGACGTCTTCGTCGTAGACGCCCAGGCGATTCCCGAAAACGACATCACAAATAACCCCGCCGCCAGCATCCTTGTCAGCTGTTTCTTCCATGCTTTCATAACTTCTCCTCAGTTCCCTGTAATCTCACGTTCTGTTTGCCAAAAAGCCACTGATTGCTTTTTCATCCATATTTTAACGGGAAATCGTGTCCACTTTATGTCCAGTTCATAACAAATTATTTACGGAATCGGGACGAAACATTTAACGCCCCGTCATCCGATCTTGAGCCGGAACTTTCTCGCCTCCTTCTCGGAATCCACGATTTCAATGTGCGCCCCCAACGCCCGCAATTTCTCCTCGAAGCACTCATAGCCCCTCTGTATATAACCGATTTCATCCACGACCGTATAGCCGTGCGCAGAGAGCCCTGCCAGAACCAGCGCCGCGCCGGCTCTCAGATCCGGCGCCTCCACCTGGGCTCCCGTAAAGAAACGGATCCCGTCGATGACCGCCACATTGCCCTCGACCTTGATATTGCCGCCCATCCGGGCCAGCTCGTCCACGTATTTGAAACGATTTTCAAATATACTCTCCGTGATCATGCTCGTCCCGTCCGCCAGCGCCAGGGTCACCGCCATCTGCGGCTGCATATCCGTCGGAAAGCCCGGATACGGCAATGTCTTGATGTTCGTCGAACGCTGCCTGGGCTTGCCGACCACCCGCACCTCGTCGTCTCCCTCAATCACCTCGCAGCCGATCTCCATCAGCTTCGCCGAGATCGCCTCCAGATGCTTCGGAATCACGTTTTTCACCGTCACATCGCCGCGGGTCACCGCCGCCGCGCACATGAAGGTGCCGGCCTCAATCTGATCGGGAATGATCGAGTAATCCGTCCCGTGAAGTCTGCGGACGCCCCAGATCCGGATGATATCCGTTCCCGCGCCCTTGATATTGGCGCCCATGCTGTTTAAAAAGTTGGCCACGTCTACGACGTGCGGCTCCTTCGCCGCATTCTCAATCGTCGTCTTGCCCTCCGCAAGAGCCGCGGCCATCATAATATTGATCGTCGCTCCGACCGAAACCACATCCAGATAAATGTGGCTTCCCACCAGATCAATCGCGTGCGCAATCACCGCGCCGCGCTCGATCTCAATCTTCGCGCCCAGCGCCCGAAACCCTTTCAGATGCTGGTCGATCGGCCGACTGCCGATGTTGCAGCCGCCCGGAAGCGGCACCTCCGCGCTCTTGTACTTGCCAAGCAGCGCGCCGATAAAATAATAAGACGCCCGGATCCTGCGGATATAATCATCGTCCACCGATACCTCGTGAATCGACGCCGCATTGATCTTCACCGTATGTCGGTCGATGCGGCTCACCGCCGCGCCGATCTCCTCAATCGCCTCCAGAAGGACATTTATGTCCCGCACATCCGGCAGATTCTCCACAATCACATCCTCATCGGTCATAATTGCGGCAGCCAAAATACCCAGGGCCGCATTCTTCGCTCCGCTGACGACCACGTCGCCCACGAGCGGATTGCCGCCTTTCATAATATACTGGTTCATCCCCACACCTCTGCCTCTTTTTATCTATCCTACCCGGTAATTTCCGATTTTCCCAATTATCAATCTCATTTTTCAGATTTTTTCACCAATCAACCCGCCTGCAATCATTACAGAACTATTACAACTGTTACAGCTTTGCAGACGGTTTCTTCATGATTATACCATATTCTCAGAATTTGTAAAGTCCCGGCTTGTCAACCTCCCATCTCCAGCGCACAGATGAAATCATTGCCCCTCACCCGGAAAAACTCGGCGCTGTCATTCAATCCAGAACGCCAGGTCTGCCCTGTCGACGGATCAAAAACGGTCACATTATACTGATCGTATCCGGTCAGAAGGAGATATCCCCCGCCCCCGGTATAGCCGAGAACCGGAATCCCCTGATCGATAAAATAAAGCATCTGTGTCAGGCTGCAGCCATACGCGTCAAGGATCAGCACCCCGTCATAATCTCCGCTTGAAGTAAACTCGCCCAGCCTGTGTTCTACCACGGAAAACGCGCTCTGAGGATCGCGGATCGAGCGGATCGCGCTGCGATTAATCCGGCTCCACAGGATTTCCCCGTTCTGATCCGTCACGTACCCCATTCGTTCAAAAGCGAGGTCAATCGCGTCAGCCAGATCTGTCGTCACCCGCAAAAGCCGCCCGGAGCCGTAAGCATAAAACCGCCAGGCCGTAAGCTCGCGGTTGGCGATAAGCGTCAGCTGATCCGCCTGGTCAAAGCTGACCTCCTCCGGAACCAGGGTGCGAACCCGTCCCGCGTCGCTGTCCAGCTGCACAAAATACAGCTTTCCTTCCTCCTGAGAGGCATACCATCCGATATCCCTCAGATTCCCCGCCTCCATCTCAACATTACACACAATCGTGTCCAGCTGCGCCTCCTCATACTCAGAATCCGACACGCGGGTCACCCGGCTCAAATGGATCCGGCTTTCCTCCACCTTCACCTCAGAGACATAATACCCGCTCTTCTCATAGCTGGTCTCCTCCTGCATCTGATCGTTGATGATCCGCACACAATACATCGGAAGCCCCCGAACGCGCCCGTTTACCTCGTAGCGGTCCTGCGCGCGGGCAATCCCGTATACCAGATCTCTGCCCACAAATCCCAGAACACGCACATACTCCCCGGAGGAACCGCTTATCACCTGCGTTTCCCCGGTCTCCAGATCCATCAGGTGAAGCGCTTCCGCCTCATAGAGCGAATCTCCCTCCTGCCAGGCAACGCGCCTCCCGTCCGAGCTGACCGCGTAGCTTCCCTCCGCCAGACAATCTGCCACTACCATATTTTCCCGGCTGTAGAGATCCACGCTGTAAATGGCGTCATTCAGATACAGATACAAAATCCCGATCTCATTGCAGTAGACCAGCTGTCCCAGATCGTCCTCCAGCCGCTCGTAAGCGCTGGTATACGGGGCAAAAAACAGCTCGTCCACCACATTGTCAGCGACACTGTAATGATAAACGGCTATGCCCACACAGCCCTCATGGTTGCCCTTATTCATATAACCATAGACGAGGAAATCCACATCGCCCCCGTCCTTCACCGAAAGGATCCTGACATCGTGTCTGTCATAGCTGCTTCTGACATCCGAGGCCTCCTCATCCCGATAAGAGAACACCTTTACCGCACGCCGCCCCGCAGAATCATATGTCCAGAGGTCCCGGTTGATCCGGCAGGCAAATACGTTGCCGTCCGGACTCCGCTTCACCTCTACCCGGTCGTCGTTTGTAATGCCCAGCATAATCCGTTTTCCCGTATAGTCCTCCGACCCGCCGTCAAAAATCTCATTGACCTCGCGCTCATAATCCATCAGGTAAATACGGGCCTCGCTCCAGCGCATGGTCAGGCTCTCCCGCACCTCATAATCGTTCACAACTCCCTCCACGCCGCTCTCTCTGGAC
>JAJQCO010000142.1 GCA_021202655.1 Clostridiales bacterium
CTTGATCGCCTGCCCGCAGGAACGGCAGGAGACAACGCCCGCATACCCCCGCCGATAGATGAAGAGCATAATCTGTGCCTTTTTTTCAAGCCGATCCGCCATCTGCTCTTTCAGTCTTCTGCTGAAAATGGATTTATTGCCCTCCTGCATCTCCGTCCGCAGATCGACAATCTCCGTGGTAACCGGATGCATGCGCCGGGACGCGCGGTTTGGCAGCGTAAGCAGCCGGTAAATTCCCGCCATGGCCCGGCTATAGCTCTCCAGCGAAGGAGTCGCCGATCCCATGACAAAGACAGCGCCGTGCATTCCGGCAAGCTTCTCCGCCACCTCCCTGGCATGATAACGGGGCGTCATTTCGCTCTTGTACGCCCCTTCATGCTCCTCATCCATAATAATCAGGCCCAGATCGGAAAACGGAGTAAACAGCGCCGATCTGGCGCCGATCATAATATCTGTTTTCCCGTTTTTTGCCCGTTCAAACTGCTCGAAGCGTTCCCCCGCCGACAGCCGGGAATGCATCACGCAGATCCGCTCTCCGAAGCGCAGATAAAAGCGCTGTACGGTCTGCCAGGTCAGGGAAATCTCCGGGATCAGCACGATAACCTGCTTCCCGTCTGCGAGGACATGACGGATCATTTCCATATAGACCTCGGTCTTTCCGCTTCCGGTCACCCCGTGAAGCAAAACCGGAGTCCGGTCTCCCTCGTCATACCGGAGACAGAAATTATCCGTAATTCTGCGCTGATCCGCATTCAGCGCAGGCGGTTCCGACCCGGGCAGAGGATTCTGCGGCATCACATTGGCCTGTCTGGCCTTTACCCTCCGCTTCACCGGCAGCACCGTCTTTAACGCCTGGTTCATCGTGGAGCCATAGCGTTCCTTCATCCACCAGGCAAGCGCAATCAAGCGGGAGTCCGCCGTCACGCTGCCCGGCACGATCCCGACAATTTCCTTGATCCTGTCCTCGTCACAGTCTGCCTTCGCTGTGATCTCGACCACATATCCCTTACGGATGCGGTTTCCCGATCCGAAGGGGACGTTTACCTGCGTCCCGATGCCAATCTCGGGCTCAAGCAGATCCGGAATCCGGTACTGGAACACCCGGTCCACATTCTCGTGCGAAATGTCTATGATTATGTTCGCATACTGCAAAGCCCGATGCTCCTTTCCGATTGCCGTTCCGGCCTTGATCTCATAACTACAGGAACTGTCACTGGCAGTTCCTTCCGTATGCTATGGCAAACTACAGGAACTGTCACTGGCAGCTCCTTCCGTATGCTATGGCAAACTACCTCTGCTCCCTCAGTCGCCCGGCCAGCTTCCCCAGGCGCATGCTGTTTGATCCCTTCAAAAGAAGCGCGTCGCCCGGCGCAAGGAACGCAAGCAGGGCGTCGCCCATCTCATCCGGATCCTCAAAATGAAAGCAGGGACGCCGAAAGCCCTTCTCTCTTGCCCCGCGCTCAATCTGCGCGGCAAGCGTTCCCAGCGTAAAAAGGATATCAATCGGTTCCCCGGCCAGTTTCTCACCGACCTCCCGATGGAACTGCGGCGCAGACGGTCCAAGCTCCTTCATGTCAGCCAACACGGCGATCCGCCTTCCCTGACATGGAATCGAAGCAAGAACCTCCAGCCCGGCCTTCATGGAAACCGGACTGGCATTATAGGAATCGTCAATTACCGTAATTTCGTTCACGCAAAAGATCTGCTGCCGTCCTTCAAAGCCGGTGAATTCCTCCAGTCCCTTCGCCGCCTCTAAAAGAGGCAGGCCGCATAAATCCGCGACGGCGATCGCCGCCAGGGCGTTCCCAACCATATGTCGTCCCATCACGCGAAGCCGCACCGGAATGCGCCGCTGTCCACAGACCGCGGTAAACGCCGGATATCCATCCTCCAGACGAATATCCTCCGCACGGTAAGCCGCGTTTTCCCCGGTCCCATAATATACCGTCCGACAGCCATCCTTTGCCCGGCAGCTTTTCAGCAAAGGATCATCCCCGTTTAAAATGAGCACGCCTCCGTCCCTCATTCCATCCTGAATATGCAGCTTTTCCCGGCAGATATTTTCCTGGCTTCCCAGCTGTTCGATGTGGGCGATGCCAATGTTGGTGATCACCGCCATATCCGGCCGCGCAATCTGAGCGATCCGCGTCATCTCTCCCGGCAGGCTCATGCCAAGCTCCAGCACGCCGATCTCATCCTCCGGCGTGATTTCCGAGAGCGTAATCGGCACGCCGACCTGACTGTTATGGTTTGCCGGCGTCTTATAGACATGGAGCGACGACGCCAGCGCCGCGGCTACCATCTCCCTTGTCGTCGTCTTTCCCACGCTGCCGGTAATTCCCACGAGCGGCAGGGTCAGACGGTTCCGGTAATACGCGCCGACTGCCTGCAGCGCCTTCTTCGTATCCGCCACGCGAATCCACGGACGGGTATCCCTCATTTCCTCATGCTCGCTCGTGAGCGTGGCAGCCGCCCCGGACTCAAACGCTTTTTCGATAAAGCGGTGCGCGTCCACCTTCTCCCCGACCAGAGGCACAAACAAATCCGATCCCTCCATGCTCCGGGAATCGATGCTGATATGCAAAAGCGGCAGATTCTCCTCCCCGCAGAGCAGGCGTCCACCGGTCGCCGCAAGGATATCTCTCACAGTCATCCCGATCATCACGCCCGTCCTCCCAGCTCGGCAACCACCTCTTCTACCACGGCACGGTCCAGGAACGGATAACGCACGCCGTTGATTTCCTGGTAATCCTCATGGCCCTTGCCGATGATGGCAATCATATCGCCCGGCTCGGCATGCTCGATGCTGAAACGGATCGCCTCACGTCGGTCCGGAATCTCCATGTAGGCTCCTCCGGCCTTTTCCACGCTTCCACGGATATCAGCCATGATATCCTCCACCTTTTCAAAACGGGAATTATCTGCCGTGATGACAGAAAAATCTGCCAGCTTCCCGGCCATCTCTCCCATTCCGTATCGGCGCTCCTTCGAACGGTTTCCTCCGCAGCCGAACACACACACCAGGCGCTTCGGATGATAATCCCGAAGCGTCTCAAGCAGGCTTTCCATGCTGACCGCATTGTGCGCGTAATCCACAATGACAGAACAGCGCTCTGACGTATGGACAATCTCCATCCGCCCGTCGATCTTTATATGTTCCAGCGCGTGCTGAATCCGGTCTGTCGCAACCTGCGCGCACAGACAGACAGCAGCCGCTGCCAGCGCATTATACACATTAAATTTCCCCGGGATACTGACCCGGACCGGGATCCGGCATGTCCTCCGGACGGTAAACTCCAGACCGACAAAATCAGGCAGCGACACATAATGGATATCCTCCGCCTGACAGTCCGCGTTCTCGTGCAGCCCAAAGCTCTCCCACTCACAGGGGATATCCCGGACGATCTCCTCAAAATGATCGTCATCCCTGTTGACGAACGCATGTCGACTCTGCCGGAAGATCTGTTTTTTGCAGGAAAGATACTCCGCAAAATCCGCATGCTCATCCGGGCCGATGTGATCCGGGGAAATATTCGTGAAAATCGCATAGTCAAAGAGGATGCCGTCGACGCGCCGCATCTTGAAGGCCTGCGAGGAGGCCTCCATCACACAGCAGGCGCAACCGGCTTCCACCATCTGCGCGAAATACCGATGCAGGTCATAGGACTCCGGCGTCGTATTGACCGTCGGGTAATGTGCGTCCCCTATGTAAACGCCGTTGGTACCGATCATACCGGTCCTGCGGCCGTCTGCCTCCAGGATTTTCCGGATCATGTGGGTCGTCGTCGTCTTTCCCTTCGTGCCGGTCACGCCGATCATCAAAAGCCTGCGCGCCGGATAGCCGAAACGGGCGGCGGACAAAAGGGCAAGCGCCCGCCTCCCATCCTCAGTCTGAATTACCGTCACGTCCTCCGGCGCCTCCACCGGCCGCTCGGTCACAAGCACCTTCACCCCCGCCGAGAGAACCTGCGGGATAAAATCATGGGAATCGCGTTTTGTCCCCTTCATGCAGATAAAAACTGCTCCCGGAGCCGCCTTTCTGGAGTCGTAGACGACCTCGCAGACCTCCGTATCCAGATCGCCCTGGAGGAGCGTAAAGGAAAGCTCCCCCAGCCAGTCTCTGATTTTCATAGCTTCAGCCCTTTCCCTAAAATAATCCGATGATGACTCCGTCATCGGTCACGTCGATCCGCTCCGCCGCCGGCGACTTCGGAAGCCCCGGCATCGTCATGATCGCACCGGTCAGCACAACCACAAATTCCGCGCCCGCCGAGACATAGGCATCGCGCACATTGACGGTAAAGCCTGTCGGTCTTCCAAGCTTCGTCTGGTCATCCGACAGAGAATACTGCGTCTTCGCCATACACACCGGCATATTCTGAAATCCCATCTCTTCGATCCGGGCAAGCGCCTTTCCGGCTGCCGGCGCGTAGGTCACGCCGTCTGCGCCGTAAATCTCACGGGCAATGGTCTCAATCTTATCCTTCAGACTCATCTCATCCGGATAGAGCGGATGATAATGACTCTCCTTTTCCTCCAGAGTCTTTAACACCTTCCCGGCCAGAGCCTCGCCGCCCTCGCCGCCTTTTGCCCAGACCTCAGACAGGGCAAATTCGCAGCCTCTGCTCTCGCAGAATTCGCGGACAAACTGATACTCCTCCGGCGTATCGGTCAGGAAGGCATTGAGCGTCACAACCACCGGAACGCCAAATTTCTGGAGATTTTCCATATGCTTTTCCAGATTCACAATGCCCTTTTTCAGCGCCTCCAAATTCGGCTCGGAGAGCGCCGCCTTCGGCACGCCGCCGTTGTATTTTAAGGCGCGGATCGTCGCCACCAGGACGACGGCATCCGGCGCCAGACCGGCCTTGCGGCATTTGATATCCAGGAATTTCTCCGCGCCCAGATCCGCCCCGAAGCCGGCCTCCGTCACCACGATATCGGCCAGCTTAAGCGCTGTCTTTGTCGCTCGGACACTGTTGCAGCCATGGGCAATGTTGGCGAACGGGCCGCCGTGTACCACCGCGCCGGTATGCTCCAGCGTCTGGATCAGATTCGGCTTGATCGCATCCTTGAGAAGCGCGGCCATCGCGCCGACTGCATGCAGATCTCCGGCCGTCACCGGCTCGCCTGCAAAATTATATGCGACAATAATCCGTCCAAGACGCGCCTTCAGATCCTTCATATCGTCAGCCAGGCAGAGAATGGCCATGATCTCGGAAGCGACGGTGATCACAAAATGATCCTCTCTCACCACGCCGTCCGCCTTTGCGCCCAGGCCGACGACAATATTGCGCAGCGCACGGTCGTTCATATCCAGGCAGCGTTTCCAGAGCACCTGCCGGGTGTCGATCTGCAGCGCGTTTCCCTGCTGAATGTGGTTATCCAGCATCGCCGCCAGCAGGTTGTTCGCAGATGTGATCGCGTGAAAATCGCCCGTAAAATGAAGATTCAGATCCTCCATCGGAACCACCTGGGCATAACCGCCTCCCGCCGCTCCGCCCTAGATGCCAAAGCAGGGACCCAGGGACGGTTCCCGAAGCGCCAGCAGAGTCTTTTTCCCCTTCCGGGACAGCGCGTCTGCCAGGCCAATGCTTGTCGTCGTTTTTCCCTCGCCCGCCGGCGTCGGGTTGATCGCCGTCACCAAAACAAGCTTCCCGTCTTCGCGGTCTTTCACCTGATTCCAGAGATCATCGGTCAGCTTCGCCTTATACTTCCCGTAAAGCTCCAGATCATCCTCCGAGATCCCGTACCGGGCCGCCACCTCGCGGATCGGCTGCATGACTGTCTCCTGTGCAATCTGAATGTCTGTCTTCATAAACCCATCCTCCTTATGTGATATTCCGTGCGGACAGGGCAGGACACATCTTATTCCCCGCCTGTCAGAAACGCCTCAAACTCCTCCATGGTCATCAGAACCTTGCGCGGCTTCGTGCCTTCCTCTTCTCCCACGACTCCGGCCTCCGCCAGCTGATCCATAATCCGTGCGGCGCGGTTAAAGCCAATCTTAAACATGCGCTGCAGCATGCCGATCGAGGCCTTTTCCTTCTCAATGATGAATCTGCCGGCCTGCTCAAAATATTCATCCCGGCTGTTGTTTTTTCCGCCGGCTGCGGTCGGAGCCGCGGCCATCTGACTCTCGATGCGCTCCATATCCGCCGGACTGTCCTGCGTCAGTCCCTGTTCCGCCAGGAAATCCACGACCCTCTGAATCTCCGCGTCGGAAACAAGGGCGCCCTGCACGCGCTGCGGCTTCGGGAAGCCGGCCGGATAGAACAGCATATCGCCCTTCCCCAGCAGCTTCTCCGCGCCGTTCATATCAATAATTGTGCGGCTGTCCACGCCGGAGGAAACGGAAAAGGCGATTCTCGAAGGCACGTTGGCCTTAATCAGACCCGTGATGACATTGACCGAGGGACGCTGCGTCGCGATGACCAGATGGATCCCGCAGGCACGCGCCAGCTGAGCCAGACGGCAGATCGCGTCCTCCACCTCGCCCGGCGCGACCATCATCAGATCCGCCAGCTCGTCGACGATGATCACGATCTGCGGCAGCTTCTTCGGCTTGTTTTCATCCTCAATATCCTGGATGCCCTCTATCTTTGCGTTGTATCCCTTTAAATCGCGGACGTTATATTTGGCAAACTTTTTGTAGCGGTCCGTCATCTCTGCCACCGCCCAGTTTAACGCTCCGGACGCCTTCTTGGGATCCGTCACCACGGGGATCAGCAGATGCGGAATGCCGTTATACACGCTCAGCTCGACCACCTTCGGATCGATCATGATCAGCCTGACGTCCTCTGGCCTGGCCTTATAAATGATGCTCATGATGATCGTGTTGATGCAGACCGATTTGCCGGAACCGGTCGCTCCGGCGATCAAAAGGTGCGGCATCTTCGCGATGTCTGTCACGACCGTCTGACCGCCGATGTCCTTCCCCACCGCGAAGGCCAGCTTTGATTTGTGGTTCTGGAAAGTATCCGTCTCCAGCAGATCCCGCAGATAGACGGTGTTGTTCTCCTTATTCGGCACCTCGATGCCCACGGCCGACTTACCCGGGATCGGCGCCTCGATCCGGATGTCCTCCGCCGCCAGGCTCAGCTTGATATCATCCGCGAGCGCGACAATCTTCGAGACCTTCACTCCCTGCTCCGGGTGCAGCTCATAGCGGGTCACCGACGGCCCGCAGCTGATGTTTGTCACGGTAACGCCCACGCCAAAATTGCGCAGCGTCTGCTGCAGCTTGATCGCCGTCTCCCGGTACTCCTCCTGCTGATGGCTGCCCACCACGCGCACACCCTTCTTTAAGAGGGAGAGAGGCGGAAATATGTATTCCTTTGGCGGCTCGCTCTTAATCTGACCGGCGAGGCCAGCGCCCTCATCCCTCTCTGTCCCGGATATGGAAGAAACGACAGAGCCGGTCGCTCCGGCAGCCGACTCGCTCCGGCCCGCCTTTCCGGATCCTTTCTTTTTCTGCAGCGCCTCTGTGTCGATCTCAATAATCTTCCCGCCTGCCGTGACGATTTGTCTCGTCTCCTCCGGCGTCGAAAAGAGAGCGGAAGCAGGCTCCTCCCTCGACGGCGGCTCCTCGTCCATATAAATTTCCTGAACCGGATCCTCCATGAGCGTCTGCCGCACATCCAGAGAACCTCCAGACAAGGAATCTCCTGCGTCGGTCGGCCATTCGGCCTCCGGCAACTCCTCCTTCTCCGTCAGCCGTTCCTCCGTCTGTCTGTCAGACGCGGACGCCATCAGGCCGCTGATCATTTTCGGCCCGCTCTCCTCCTCAAGGTCAAACGGAACCTCATCCTCGTATTCCTGCGGATCCGGCGAGATGCTTCCGGTAAAGACGTCGTCTCTTACCGTTTCCCGGGACAAAACGGGTTCTGCCTCCTGGGCCGACTCACGCTTCGCTGTCGGCGCTTCCTCTGCCTCCCCGCCCATATCGCCGCGGTTCTCGTCATATCGGTCTCCGTCGTCGAATCCGTCAGACAGCAGATCCGTCGCTCCCAGATCCACGCCCCGCACATGCTCATCGCGCATCCGCCGTTGTTCCTGCTTCAGCTCCTTCCGCCGGTCCATATCATCCATGGCATGCCGGTAAGCCGTACTGCTTCCCCTTCTCACCGCGCCGACAAACGACCGCTCTGTGATGCATACCGCGCTGATAATCAGACATACCAGCAGGATCAACAGCGTTCCCGCGGTTCCGACTAGAGACTGCAGGCCGACACAGATCGCACCTCCGACCAGGCCGCCCCCGCTCCCATTCTGTGCGGAGGCCTGATAGAAGGCCGACAAACCGCCGCCCGCGACCGCTCCGCTTCCAAAGAAAAGCTGTGACGCCGTGCAAAGACTGAAATAGATCACAACCGAGGCGATCAGCTTCCGCAACGCCGCCGGATTGCCCCGGTTTGAAACCGCAAAGCAGGTTCCCACAAAAAGAAGCAGCGGAAACACATATCCCATCATGCCGAATATGCCAAGCTGCACGCTTCTTAAGATATTCCCCACCGCGCCGCACACGTGAAAATTGCTGAGGAACAGCAAAACTGCCATGGCAAATGAGAGAATGATCATCGCCTCTGTCCGGATGAAGCCGGGATCCGACTCCGGAAGATTCTCCGCTTCCCGTCCCCGCTTTGCGGTCTTCGTGTCGGTCTTCTTCCTGTCTGCCGTTTTGGTTCTGCGCGTCCCTGCAGTCCCGGATCTGCCGCCGGATTTCGCGTCGTCTCTCGTCTTCTTCTTTGCTGTAGCCAAGATACATGCCTCCTATTCCCAATGAACCTAGTATACAAAACTTTCGTTCGAATTGCAAGCATCCCGAAGATCCGATCACGCTGACACAGCGGAGCGGTGGTTACCGGTCATACCCATGCCCTGCGCTGCGCTGCGTAGCATGGGCAGATATACAGCGCAGTCGAAGTGGCGTTCCCGATCGCACGTCAGTTGGCCGGTGTGTGACCGGTAATGGAGTGATCAATCATCGCATACAGCTTCCTTAAGGCATCCCGGATTCCGCCCACCTTGTCAATCAGCCCCTCTCTGACCGCCTCCTGTCCGACGAGGACGGTACCGAGATCCCGGGTCATCATCTCTGTGTTGAGCATCAGGCGCTTTGCCTGATCATAGGCAATTCGGGAATGGCTGTGGATAAAATTGAGAATCCGGTCCTGGATCATATCAAAATATTCATATGTCTGAGACGCGCCGATCACCACCCCGTTTAAGCGAACCGGATGGATCATGACTGTCCCGGTGGGTACGATAAAGGAATAGTCGGTCGATACCGCAAGCGGCACGCCGATGGAATGACTTCCTCCCAACACCAGGGAAACCGTCGGCATGCTGAGCGAGGCGATCATCTCCGCGATGGCAAGTCCCGCATCGACGTCGCCGCCGGAGGTGTTGAGCAGCACCAGAAGTCCCTGCACACTGGCGTCATCCTCCAGGCTTGCCAGCTGCGGAAGCACATGGTCATATTTCGTCGTCTTGGAATTTCCCGGCATATTTTCATGCCCTTCCACCTCGCCGATGATCGAGAGCAGATGGATTTTCTTCCCCTGACGGTTCGCATCCAGCGTCATCTGGCCAAAATCCTCCACCTTCCGGTTTTCCTTCGCCTCAATCTCCTGTTCCTTTTCCTTCTTTTCTTCATTCTGATTTTTCATGTCGTTCACTCTCCATTTTTTCATATGGAATAGTGTGTTCCATACGCGGATGAATATACCCGCAAATGAAAAATCATTACAGGTCACACGTCAGCCGCTTTCCTCGTATGGCATGACACGATATGAGAAACGAACTCAGAACAGCGGCGCAAACAGCCGCAGCACCTTACCCGCCAGCTTCCATGGCAGCGGATATCGTCTGCAGTCCTCCATCGTGATTTCCACGCATTTTTTCAGCGTCCGCTGAAAATCCGCCTCCGCCTGATAGACCGCGCGGTTCCGATAGAGAAAGGCAGCGCACTCAAAATGCAGGTGCAGGCTCCGATAATCCAGATTGATCGTGCCCACGACGGCCTTCTCATAGTCGCTGGTCACAACCTTGGCGTGTACAAAGCCCGGCTCATATTCAAAGATCCGAACCCCGGCCTCCAGAAGATCCGAATAATAGGAACGGGCCATCACGTAGGCATACTTTTTATCCGGAATATGAGGCATGATAATGATCGTCTCAATCCCCCGCTTCGCGGCAAAGGTCAGCGCCGTCATCATGTCACTGTCCAGGATCAGATACGGAGTCATGATATGCACATAATATCGAGATTCATTGAGGATATCCATATAGACATGCTGCCCGACCGTTTCATGATCGAGCGGGCTGTCCGCATATGGCATCACAAATCCGCCCATCTCAAGCCCGGACGGGTAGCTGTAATCCGGATCCGGCAGATAACGCTCATACCGCTCCGGCCTTTTCTCCGACACGTTCCACATTTCCAGAAACATCATCAGGAAGCTGCGCACGGCTTCCCCACGGATCATGATTCCGGTATCCTTCCAATGTCCGAAGCGCTCCTTCCGGTTAATATATTCATCTGCCAGATTGACGCCCCCGGTAAATGCCGTGTGACCGTCGATGACCAGGATCTTGCGGTGATCGCGGTTGTTCTGGTAGGACGACAGCGCCGGCCTTACCGGCGAAAATTCCTTGCAGTGAATCCCGAATTTTTCCAGCTGTCGCGGATATCCGTATGGAAGCAGGGTCAGCGAGCAGGTGCCGTCATACATAAACCGCACCTCTACTCCGTCTGCCGCCTTTTCCTTCAGAACCTCCAGGATGGAATCCCACATCTCTCCCCGCTCGACGATGAAGAATTCCATAAAAATATAATGCTCCGCCTTCCTGATTTCCTCAAGCATGGCCGGAAACATCTCGTCCCCCAGAGGGTAATATTCCGCATAAATATTCTCATAGATGGGATAACCGCCATACACTTCCATATAAGAAGCCAGATGAGCTACGCCGCGGCTGTTCATTTTCAGGTGTTCGATCACCTGTGGATCCTGCGTTAAGTACGGCTTCGTCTCCTCCCTTAGAATCTCCAGCCGTCTCGCAATCTTTCTGCTTCCCGGCTGTGCCTCCAGAAAAATATAAAACAGAGCCCCAAACACCGGAAATACCAGCACCGGAATAATCCAGGACATCTGATAGGTAGGATTCTGATTTTTGTTGAGAATATAGACCACCACAACCGCGCTGAGCACGACGAAGCCCCCATAGACATAAAACACATTGTCGCTGAGCCACTGAAATGCCCAAAGCAGAACGCCAATCTGAATCATCAGGGATCCCATCACGACTGCCGTCCGCCCGAATACCAGCCGGAGCAGCTTCCCCAACGTCTTCTTGCGAAGTTGCTTTAAATCTCGGTTCATTCAAATCCTCCTGTCGTTTTCCACACATGGGAATCCAAAAACAGGATACCACAAAAAAATCCCTGTGTCCAGACGGACACAGGGATTTCGGCGCACTGGCCTGCATGAAGAGTCGCAAACCTCATCATGCAGCCAGGACGCGCCATGTCTTTTGGAATTACTCGTTGTACAGCGTGTTCAGCTTGGTCAGATACTCGTATCTTTCCTTCGCCTCCTGCTCGTTTCTCGCAAACAGAGTCTTTGCTCTCTCCGGATTCTTCATCGCCAGAGACGCATAACGAACCTCGCCCTTCAGGAAGTCCTGATAGCCTTCCATCTTCGGAGCCTTGCTGTCCAGAGTGAACTTCTTCTCTGCAGCCGGATTGAAGCGGAAGTTGTTCCAGTAACCGGTCTCAACCGCCAGCTTCTCTTCGGTCTGAGCCTTGCTCATGCCCTTCTTGATGCCGTGGTTGATACACGGAGCGTAAGCCAGGATCAGGGACGGACCCGGATAAGCCTCAGCCTCGGACAGAGCCTTTACGGTCTGATTGTAATCCGCGCCCATGGAGATCTGTGCGACATAGACATAACCGTAGGACATCGCCATGCTGGCCAGATCCTTCTTCTTCGTCTCCTTGCCGCCGGCTGCGAACTGAGCGACCGCACCGGTCTTCGTCGCCTTGGAGGACTGACCGCCGGTATTGGAATAAACCTCGGTATCGAAGACCATGATATTGATATCCTTGCCGGAAGCAAGCACATGATCCAGTCCGCCGTAACCGATATCGTAAGCCCAGCCGTCGCCGCCGAATACCCACTGGGACTTCTTGGCCAGATAATTCTTGTTTGCCACAATGTACTTGCAGTTCGGGCAGTCAATGCCTTCCAGAGCCGCAACCATCTTGTCGGTCGCCGTACCGTTCAGAGCGCCAACGCTGAAGGTATCCAGCCACTCCTGGCAGGCAGCCTTGACCTCGTCGCTGGCATGCTCGCCACTTACAACCTTCTCGACTCTCTCCTTCAGCTCGTCACGGATCGCATTCTGAGCCAGCAGCATACCATAACCGAACTCAGCGTTATCCTCGAACAGGGAGTTATCCCAGGCCGGACCCTGTCCCTTCGCGTTCACCGTATAAGGAGTGGACGGTGAGGAGTTGCCCCAGATCGAAGAGCATCCGGTTGCGTTCGCAATGTACATTCTGTCGCCGAACAGCTGAGTGATCAGCTTCGCATACGGAGTCTCGCCGCAGCCTGCGCATGCGCCGGAGAACTCAAGGAGCGGCTGCTTGAACTGGCTGCCCTTGACAGTGTTCTCTTTGAACTTCGCGACAACGTCGGTCTTGATCGGCAGAGTCACCGCATAATCGAAGACAGGCTGCTCGTCGAGATGATTCGCCAGCTTATCCATAACCAGAGCCTTCTCGCCCTTCTTGCCCGGGCAGACATTTGCACAGGAACCGCATCCGGTACAGTCAAGCGCGGAGATCGCGATCGTGAACTTGTACTGCGGCATACCGGTCAGCGGCAGAACCTTCGTGCCCTCTGGCAGAGCGGCTGCTTCCTCGTCGGTCAGAGCGATCGGACGAATGACAGCGTGCGGACATACATAAGAGCAGAAGCAGCACTGGATACAATTGTCAGAATTCCATACCGGAACATCGACTGCGATGCCGCGCTTCTCATAAGCAGAGGCGCCGGACGGAGTGTTGCCATCCGAATAATCCTTGAATGCGGATACCGGAAGGGTGTTGCCCTCCTGAGCGGAGATCTTCAGCTGAATGTTGTTGACGAAATCAACGACGTCCTTTCTCGGGCCGGATACCGGCTTGAACTCAAGACCCTCGTCCTCGCAATCCTTCCAGGACTCCGGAACGTCGATCTTCACGGTGCCAGTCGCGCCGGCGTCGATCGCTGCCCAGTTCTTCTTAACCACATCCTCGCCCTTACGGCCATAGGTCTTCTGAGCCGCTTCCTTCATCAGGGTGATCGCCTTATCGGGATCAATGATGCCGGTCAGCATGAAGAATGCAGACTGAAGAATCGTATTGATACGGGTCGGTCCCATACCGGTCTCGATACCAAGCTTCACACCGTCGATGGTGTAGAGGTTGATGTTGTGATCCGCAATGAACTTCTTCATCTGGCCCGGCAGATGAGCCTCCAGCTCTTCCGGAGACCATGCGCAGTTCAGAAGGAAGGTTCCGCCGTCCACAAGCTCCTGCACCATGTTGTACTTCGTCACATAGGACTGATTGTGGCTTGTGGATCAGGTAGGTGGACTTGATCTTCTTGTGTCCGAAACGCAGGTGAGACATCGTCACGCCGCCGGACTTCTTGGAATCATAATCAAAATATGCCTGAGCATACATATCGGTGTTGTCGCCGATGATCTTGATGGAGTTCTTGTTCGCGCCTACGGTACCGTCTGCGCCAAGGCCCCAGAACTTGCAGTTCGTCGTCCCCTCCGGAGTGGTGACGATCGGAGCGCCGGTCGGCAGAGACAGGTTCGTCAGGTCATCCTCGATACCGATCGTGAAGTGCGGAATGGTCTCATTCTCATAAACAGCCACGATCTGAGCCGGCGTGGTGTCCTTGGAACCAAGGCCATAACGTCCGCCATATACCGGAACCTGATCAAACTTGCTGCCCTTCAGGGCTGCGACAACATCCAGCCACAGCGGCTCGCCCAGAGAACCCGGCTCCTTCGTGCGGTCAAGAACAGAGATCTTCTTTACCGTATCCGGAATCGCGTCGATCAGAGCCTGTGCGCAGAACGGACGATACAGACGAACCTTGACAACGCCAAGCTTCGCGCCGGTCGTTCTTGCCAGATAGTCGATGGTCTCCTCGATGGTGTCGTTCACAGAACCCATCGCAACGATGACCTGCTCAGCATCCGGAGCGCCATAATAGTTGAACAGCTTATAGTCGGTGCCGATCTTTGCGTTGACCTTGTCCATGTACATCTGGACGATCTCCGGCATCTGATTGTAATACGGGTTGCAGGCCTCTCTTGCCTGGAAGAAGATATCCGGGTTCTGAGCGGAGCCCTTCTGGCTCGGGTTGTTCGGATTCAGAGCCTTCGCACGATACTCTGCGATCGCATCCCAGTCAGCCATCTCAGCCAGATCCTCATAGTCCCAGGTCTCGATCTTCTGGATCTCATGAGAGGTACGGAATCCGTCAAAGAAGTTGATAAACGGAAGATGACCCTTGATCGCGGAAAGGTGAGCCACCGGAGTCAGGTCCATAACCTCCTGAACGCTGGAAGAGCACAGCATCGCGGCGCCGGTCTGACGGCAGGCATATACGTCAGAATGATCGCCAAAGATGTTCAGTGCATGCGTAGATACGCAGCGGGCGGAGACATCGAACACGCCGGGAAGCTGCTCGCCGGCAATCTTGTAGATGTCCGGGATCATCAGCAGCAGACCCTGAGAAGCAGTATAGGTGGTGGTCAGCGCGCCGGCAACCAGAGAGCCGTGAACCGCACCGGCTGCACCCGCCTCAGACTGCATCTCAGTAATCTGAACTGTGCGGCCGAAAATGTTCTTCCTGCCCTCTGTCGCCCATTCATCCGTATGCTCCGGCATAACAGACGAGGGAGTGATGGGATACATGGCTGCTACTTCGGTAAATGCGTATGACGCATGCGCAGCGGCCTGATTACCATCCATGGTTTTCATTTTTCTTGCCATTTTGATTTTCCTCCTGCAAATGTGAATAATCCTGTTCCGGAAAGGTCCTCCGGAATGCGCCCCGGCTCATACAGTACTGAGAAATTCCTGTGAAAAAACCGGGGTAAGAGTTCCGCGGCAAATGCTCCGTGAAACTGACCTAAGGCTATTATACCAACTTTTTCCCGTTTTGCAAATATGAAAACAGCAAAATCACGTATTTTTTTGTATACAATCTACACAATACAAAACAACTCGGCATATTTCCC
>JAJQCO010000063.1 GCA_021202655.1 Clostridiales bacterium
AAGATAATAGCGTCCTTCGTATGCAATTTTATTTTTGATTTCATGATACATATCGTTGGCGGTCATTCCTTCGTCATAATCTTCTGACGTATAGCGCATACTGATAATGTGATCCGCAGTGATTCCGCTTTGCAACAAGTCCTCCTGGAGCATATCCAAAATTGTTGATTTTCCGCATCGCCGAATTCCCGCCAGTATCTTAACAAGAGGAACATCTCGGTAAGTCTTTAACTTATTCATATATTGTACACGAATAACCATATCGTTCACCTCCTCATCCACATTAATAGTATAGCCAAAAACTCTCGAATATTCAATAGTTTTTCCTTCTAATCCGTAAAAACTTATTGGAAATTGTAATAATTGATTCTGACATCATGATAATCAAGACTTCTTATTCTTTTTCGGGACGTTCATCACAACTCCGTACCACTTTTCATTATCCTGATGACGCAGAACCGCATAAGCCGGATATCTCATCCACAGATACTCCGGTGTTGTTCCATATTTTCCCTTTGCATAATCAAAAATCTGCTGTCTGTTCATTCCATTCTCCCATCAAACCGGCCTTCCTAAAATCTGTAACGTATGCCTGTCCTTTTCCCCTTTAAAATATTTGTCCAGCACCTTCTGAAACACCTCTTCCTCCGGTGCGGCCTCCGCAAAAAGCGTCATGCAGGACTGCAGCTTCACTTTTCCCATAGCCGGAAGGTCTGCACATAATCCCAGTCTTTTCGCCATTTAAACCAGGCTCTTAAAATACGAAATAGCATCTTACGATTCTCCATCCGCCGGAAGGCTCTTAAAATAATGCATAATAAGGGGAAGCGTTGCCATGAATGTCAGAACGTCGCTTATGGACTGTGCCGACTGAATCCCCAGAATACCGAAACAATTCGCCCCTATTATAATCGTGGGTATGAAGAAAAGTCCGTTTCGGAACAAGGACGAAACGACAGCCAAAAACGCCTTTCCCGTACCCTGGAAGGTCATATTGGAAACGACGCCTAAAGGCTGAAAAAACATACTCACACACTGAAGCTTTAATGCCAGTATTCCAATATTCAGAACCTCAGGATCCTTTCTGAACAGACTGACGGCATAGGGAGCAGCCATAAAGCAGACGATGGCGAAAAAGCCCAAAATTCCTTCGCTTAAAATCAATGTAAATCGAAAAGCCTTTTTTACTCTTGAATATTTTTTCGCTCCATAATTGAATCCACACACAGGCTGGTAACCCTGACCGACCCCCAGGCCGACTGCAAACACAAGGAAAACAATCCTCGAAACGATACTCATAGCGGCAACGGCGGCGTCCCCGTAAACAGCGGCATAGTTATTTAAAAGCATGGTTGAAATGCTTTGAAGTCCCTGCCTCGACATGGAAGGAAAGCCGATGGTCACGATCTCCTTAAATTTATGAAAATCAAGTTTCACATACGAAAATTTCAGCTTGCTTGACGTCTTTCCCTGCACAAAAAAGGAAAGAAGAATGAAAAAGCTGACTATCTGCGAAAATGCCGTGGAAAGACCGGCTCCGTATATTCCCAGATCAAAATAAAAGATAAGGATCGGGTCCCCGATCATATTTAAAAGCGCGCCGGAAACAAGACCTATCATTGCAAAATTTGCCTTGCCCTCAAACCTTAAAATATTATTCATGACAAAGCCGCAGACGGTAAAGGGAGAAGCGGCAATGATAAATTTTACATAGGTGGCCGCATATGGCAAAATCGTTTCCGTGCTGCCCAAAAGCCGTAAAAACGGATTTAAAAAAATCAGACAGATTACGCCGATCACAATGCTCAGAATAACGGCAACCACAAACGACATGGTGGCATATTCTCCGGCTGCCTCCTCATCCTTTCCACCCAGGCTTCTCGATATATTGCTTCCGGCGCCCTGGCCAAACATAAACCCGATCGCCTGCAAAACGGACATAAATCCGAAAACAATGCCCACGGCTCCGCTGGCGCTTAAGCCTATCTGGCTGACAAAATAGGTATCTGCGATATTATATAAATTTGTAACCAGCATACTGATGGTAGCCGGTATTCCCAATGAAAGAATCACCCGGTTTACCGGACCCTCGGTCATTTTTTTAAACTGTGTATCATTTCTTTCCATTTGCACCATTCATCCCTCATCCGCATCATATTTTGGGCTTCTCTTTTTGTCGTTAGCGCCCTTATCCCCTAAACGGAAAATCTGCCTGTATACACAATCATTCTCCGGCAGTGCATGCGTCTCCTTTATGAGAAAAATTTCTGCAAAATTCCCTGTAATTATAATCCTTTTCCGGACGGCAAAGCACTGCAAAATCAATGGAGGCAAACAGCCGATCGCTCTTTCTGTTATCGCTGAAAAAATCCCGTATCGCATGATAAAATAAATCCGAAACGATAGCCGCATCATTGCCATACACACCACAGCCAAAAGCGCCCAGAATCAGATGGCGATAATTCTGCGACGCCGCAACCAGAAGCATTCCCTGAATGCGTCGATATAGCATCCTTTCATACTCCTGCTGTGACATCCCTTCCAATCCCATGCGGATCATCGGAGCCGCGCAGCTCATAACAGAGATTGAAAACGGCTCTGAAAGCGCTTCTGCAGAAGCATCCTTTATCACCTCCACATATGGCGAAAGCAGGATCCCGTCAGAGCCCATGCGCGTCTTTCTCGCGTTGTTATAATCATAATATTTCTTAGCATCGTCACTTTCCAGAGACAGCAAAAGAGAAGTCCTGCGGCAGAGATCTTCCTCCTGGGCGCTGGCTCCTTTCCGGGTCTGACCGCCGGGATGCGTAGCGCTTGCCAGATTCAGGACAAGAACACGTGGTTCCGACTCGCCTGTTTCCTTTAACTCATCATATCTTTTTCTTGCAAGGACAAGCGCGTCCGCATTTTCACAGCCAAACGTGCAGAATGTACACGGCGTCACATTTTCATCACCCTCCGGGAAAGGAATGGATTTCGCTGCATTTCCCCGCAGTGCGTCAATCTTCTCCGGTAGAAACACCTGTATTTCTCTCATCTGCCCCTGAGAAAACTGCAGCTTTCTTCTCTGCCCGTCTTTCTCATAACTCCCTTTTTTCAGGATATCCAGAGTGTCCTCCACTATCTCGATATTCTTTTTCCTTCGCATTTCTTTCTGTCGTTCTCTTTCCTGAATTTCTTCTTCGGAAAGCCCCCGATATTCCGCAGCCCGCATCTGCTCTGCCAGCCGTTTGAAACGCTCCTCCTCGGACAATTCTCTGTTTGTTTCCTGCTCAGCCATTTCTGCTCCGCCTCTCTGTCAGCTTATGAAAAACCTCGTCGGATCCTTCCCGGATATTCAGGTCTGCCAGCTGGTCAAAACCGGTATGACCCGGATTGATCTGAACAATCACGG
>JAJQCO010000093.1:0-10341 GCA_021202655.1 Clostridiales bacterium
CCGAAAAGCGACAAATCCACTTCCTTCGTTATTTTCTGAATTATTCTCCCAGAATGGGCTGTCCATGTTCAAACAGCGCCAGATTGATATTGTAGATATCATACTCCTGTCTGCTGATAAAATATTCGATGATCAGATCCGACTTGCTGCTGGGAGAAAACGCCAGCTCCGCGCGCTTCAACAGGTCAACCGTATCATCGAGATTCAGTTTCAGGGCAATCGCGAGGGCAAGCGCTGTTTTCTTTTTTGGCTTGTAGTTCTCATTGCACCTGATTTTGGAAAACAGCTTCCGGTCCATATTGGCGCGCTTATAAACGTCCACATCAGTCAGACCGCTTTCATCAATCAGATGCAGAAGTCTCTGCTGAAAGGTTTCTCCGACATTCCCCAGGGCGTCATCCAGACTTATTTCCGGAGACATTGAGATTGGCGCGGACATTTTTGAAGAATAGAGCGGTTCGGATTCTGAGCAGGTAATGGATTCCATCATCTCCGGTGCAGACCGCTCAGAGTCACTTAAAATCCTGTGGTTTTCTGCAAGGCGCAGGCGTCTGCTGCGTTCTGTTATTCCTGCAACATCCGGTTCACCATCATAAGACTGCTCCGGATATAAATATTCTTCCTTTCGCTGCCGTGCGACATAGTTTTCATCAATAAAATCGTCTACATCCTGGAACAGCTTACCGGACAATTCAAATGAATGCCGGTCGAAGACAACCAGGATCACCTGCATGTCATGCGAAAGTAGAAAACGGCTGATGACAGAAACGGCGATCTGTAGCGCACGATCCTTCGGAAATCCATATACGCCCGTCGCGATCAACGGAAAGGCGATGCTGTCGCATTGAAGCTCCACAGCTTTGGCAAGGGAATTTTCATAGCAGTTCGAGAGAATGTCAAATTCTCCATGCTTCCCATCGATCCACGCCGGTCCGACGGTATGGATAATGTATTTCGCAGGAAGTGAGAAAGCAGGAGTGACCGCCGCCTGCCCGCGTTCGATCTGTCCGATCTTTTTCCGCTCTGCCAGAAGCAGTTCCGCATCGGCAGCTTTATAAATGGCCGCGTCCGTCCCGGCCGCGTAGGTTGGATGAGGGTTGGCCGTATTCACAATGGCGTCTGCTTTTACTTTTGTAATATCATTCCGGATGATTTTAAATGGCACGGGTAATCACCTCGCTTTTCGCGTTATTTTCTGTTTCGATTTCCCCATTCGCATAACTGGTCCAGTACCTGGACAAGAGAATGGCCTCTTTCCGTCAGGGAGTATTCCACCTTCGGAGGAATTTGCGGATAGACATTTCGGATGATGAGGTCATCTGCTTCCAGTTCTTTTAAGTTTGCGCTTAGTGTTCTGTCCGCAACCTTAATATATCTTTGCATCTCGTTGAAACGAACCGGCTCATATTCCATCAGACAGTAGAGAATAACCGGTTTGTATTTCCCTGAAATGAGCGAGAGCGTATAGCTGTAACCGGTATCTTCAAAGTTTGCATTTTCAATCCGTTTTCCTTCCATAGCTAACCTCCAGATAAGTATCTTACAAAAATGTAGGTACTTGTATGTCTGTCTGTACCATGTTATCATATATTCAATTTCAGGACAAGAAGGATGTAGATATCTTTTGTTTCTGAAAAAACAGAAATCACAGGAGGAGCACATCATGAGAAAAAACATTAAGACGACAGAAGCCATTTTCCCGATGCCGGTGCTGATGATAGCGACCTACAATGAAGATGGAAGCGTGGATGTTATGAACGCCGCATGGGGTACCATGCTCGAACGGGATCAGGTGATTTTGAATCTGACGGAGACACACAAAACGGTAAAAAACATCAAAGCGAGAAAGGCGTTTACGGTAAGCATTGCAGACGCGGCGCATGTAGTGGAGGCTGATTATTTCGGCGTCGTTTCAGGCAACAACACCCCTGATAAATTTGAAAAAAGCGGCCTGACCACAACAAAGTCTGAGCTCGTGGATGCCCCGATCATCAATGAATTTCCTCTTTGCATGGAGTGCGAATTCATACAGTATCAGGACGGTGAATATGGCTGCGGAGTCATCGGAAAGGTGGTCAACACCACGGCAGATGAGTCCGTGATGAATGGCGATATCGTAGATATTACAAGAGTAGCAGCTATTGCGTTCGATCCATACACACATGGCTACTATAAGGTCACGGAGAGAGTCGGGAATGCATTTAAGGATGGCTTACAGCTGAAATAATTACATAGTACGCCACAGACAGAAGGTGCCCGGTGGGTACCTTCTGCAACTCATCACATGCTTATGCGGTTTGCAATAATCTGAAGCGTTTTGGTCCCCAGCAGATTATGGCAGCCAGAACGTATTATGGCAACCTGACCCAGACGAACGGTAAAGCCTCTGCCTGTCTGAAATGCGGAAAATGTGAAAAACGTTGTCCTCAGCACCTGCCTGTCAGAGAGCGGCTGTCGGATGTGGCAGATGAATTGGAGCGTTGAACAAACAGGCGTCAAAACAGTATGTATGAAAATCATGTGAGCCGGGGCTACATATTATCGTTGCATGAGTGGAGATTAAAACAATTCCTTCAGGATCAGTCTGGTGATGCCCTCATTATCGCCCGGCTGTACGCGTTTTACCTTTGGTTCCCGTCCATAACTGAACTCGTCCCTGACTGCAGAACGTATCTGCGTACCGCCATGAAATCCGTGAATCACGCGAACCTCGTAAACCGCGCTTCCGGCGCCGTTCACCTTTTTATGAATGGTCTCCAACGCCTTTTCAACGGTCATGCCATGGACATCTATCGTAATAATCGGTTCAGATAACATTACAATCCGGACTCCTTTGTGCTTATTTTTCACCGGTTCCGTGATACAGGATTTCCGGCGGAGCTACTTCCTCCAGTTCCATCGTCAGCGGATGCGTCCGGTTGATTCCCGCGATCAACTCATCCACATTGGCCCATCCGTGCTCATCCAGTGCAATGAGTCTGCACTTTAAATAACCACCTCTTGCAGATGCCTGATATGCATAAATTTCATCTTTTCCAAGGACAGAAGCCTAATAATCAGCAATCTGGCAATGAGCCGATCCACACACCGGATCTTCGGACATAGAAAGCTTTGGGCAAAAACTTCTTGATACACAATCCGTAATGCTTCCCCTTGCAGTAGCATTCTGAATCATTGAAAATTAATTTACTATTCTTCCCATCCCTTGCATATATCGCACCAACCAGCAGCATCTACTGCTTGTTCAAGTTCACAAATAGTAAGGGCTACTGATACGAATTCATTTCCACCGGCAGGATGCACAACTTCAAACCTCTTCATAGAAACATCCAGCCAAATTGGTACGCCTTCTTTCACAGCAAACGGGCAAACGCCTCCTGGCTCGTGGCCAATTAAATCATTAACTTGATCTCTTGGCAGCATATGAGGCTTTGTGTGAAATACTGCCTTAAATTTAGAACTATTTACTCTGGCATCGCCTGCCATAACAACTATTATAGGCTTCTCATCTACCATAAATGATAAGGTCTTTGCAATTTCCGCTTCCGTGCATCCTATTTGCTGAGCTGCATGCTCTACGGTATCAATTGTTTCACTGTGAACTGTAATTTTATCCTCTAATCCACGTTCTTTTAAATACGACCTCACTTGTTCCGCTGCCATAGTTATCTCTCAACTTTCTTAATTTTATAAATTCCGATTCTTCGACCTGTTCACGCTTTATTATATCAGTGCATCACATACGAAACAAGAAGCAATCCCAGCTTTTTTATGTTCTTCCTCATCTGCATTCACAGATCTGCATCCGGATTTGGTTTCTTTTCCTCCTGAGCATAGAAAAAGCCCGGAAGCCTTGTAAGGGTTTCCGGGCATTTAAGCCATTTCTTTTTCGGTCGATTAACGCTTGCTGAACTGCGGAGCGCGACGAGCCGCTTTGAGGCCGTACTTCTTTCTCTCTTTCATACGCGGATCTCTGGTCAGATAGCCTGCCTTCTTCAGAATCGGACGATAGTCCGCATCTACGTGAAGCAGCGCACGGGAGATTCCATGACGGATCGCGCCGGCCTGGCCGGAAAAACCGCCGCCACGTACATTTACCAGAACGTCGAATTTGTCGGTGGTCTCCGTCGCAACTAACGGCTGACGAACGATCAGCTTCAGGGTTTCCTGACCGAGATATTCGTCGATCGTTCTCTTGTTGATTGTGATATTGCCGTTACCCGGGACAAGATAAACTCTTGCAATAGATTTCTTTCTTCTGCCTGTTCCATAATATTTTGCTGCCATGATAACTTCCTCCTTTCAGCGCCTTTGATTAAAATTCCAGAACTTCTGGTTTCTGAGCTGCCTGCTCATGCTCTGGGCCGGCATATACGTGAAGCTTCTTGTACATGCTGTTTCCTAAAGGTCCCTTCGGGAGCATACCTTTCACTGCCAGTTCTACGACGCGCTCCGGCTTCTTCGCCAGCATCTCGCGCAGCGTCGTCTCTTTCATACCGCCAACATACTCGGAGTGGCGATAATAAATCTTCTGATCCAGCTTCTTGCCGGTTACCTTCACCTTCGCTGCGTTTACGATAATCACATAATCGCCGCAATCCATATGCGGGGTGTAAATCGGCTTATTCTTTCCTCTTAATACCTTTGCTACTTCTGAAGCCAAACGTCCTAATGTATATCCGGTAGCGTCAACTACATACCATTTTCTTTCAATCGTCGCTGGACTAGCCATAAAGCTCTTCATTGGTCAACCTCCTGTCAAACCATCTGTTTCATTCATCAACCTTATAGTAAAATGCCTGTTCCGGGGCTATGGCTTCAGCATTTCTACTTAACGTCACAGTAAAATATTGTACAACACAGATTCGTCTGTGTCAAGGGATTTCTTGCCATCTCGGGGATGGGATTCTGCGCTTATTTTCGGATTTTTGCGCATCCATGAGTCAACGGAGGAAAGAGAGGTAGCCGTCGGCCAGAAAATGTGATAGAATAGAAGAAAATTGCCAGGTGGAAGGACGGATCATCCATGAAAAAAAAGGTGGTATTGGTGACGGGCGCTTCGCGCGGGATCGGGAAGGCGATTGCGGTCAGGTTTGCGAAGGAGGGGTATCACGTCGTCATCAACTGTGTCCGTCGGGAACAGGAGCTTCTGAGCGTACAGAGCGAGATTGGCAGTTATCGGGTTTCCTGCATGACTTTTCTGGGCGACGTGGGGAATATGGCTGACTGTGAGAAGCTGTTTGGGCAGATTCGGGAGCGTTATGGGACGCTGGATGTGCTGGTCAACAATGCGGGCATTGATTATATCGGTCTGCTTCAGGAAATGGAAAGCGCGGACTGGGAGCGGCTGATTCACACGAATCTGACTTCCGTATTCAACTGCTGCAGGCTGGCGATTCCCATGATGCTGACGCAGGGGGCTGGACGGATCATTAATATTTCGTCGGTCTGGGGGAGTGTAGGAGCCTCCTGCGAGGTTGCTTATTCTGCTACGAAGGGAGGAGTCAACGCCTTTACCCGTGCGCTGGCAAAGGAGCTTGCGCCGGGCAATATTCAGGTCAATGCGGTGGCCTGCGGAGCCATTGACACGGAGATGAACCGCTGGATGGATGACGAGGAGCGGATTCGTCTGACGGATGAGATTCCGGCCGGGCGGATGGGAACGGCGGAAGAGGTGGCGGAGCTGGTCTGCCATCTGGGAACAGGAGGAAGCTATCTGACCGGCCAGGTGATCCGGCTGGACGGAGGGTGGATATAAAATTAAGGAGGTAAGAACGATGAAAATGTCTGTGATTTATTATTCTGCGACGGCGAACACCAGCCGGATGGCAGGGGTGATTGCCGAGGGGATGAATTCGGTTTCCGGTGTGGAGGCCAGGGCGTTTGCCATTGACGCGGTGGACGAAGAATTTGTCAGGGAAAGCAAATGTGTTGTGATGGGCTGCCCGACTTATGCGGCTGACACTCCGGCGGCCTTTCATGTCTGGCTGGAGCAGAGCGCCGGCAAACTGGCGCTGCCCGGCAAGCTGGGAGGGGCTTTCTCCACGGCTCAGTATATTCACGGGGGAGATGAACTTGTCATTCGCACGATCCTGGATCATATGATGGTCATGGGAATGCTCATTTATTCTGGCGGAGGCTCGAAGGGCAGACCGGTCATCCATCTTGGCCCTGTGGCCATCGCTTCTGCGGGTGACGCCGAAGCGCTCCTGCCTTTTGACGAGACATTCCGGATCTATGGTCAGCGTATGGCTGATAAGGCGATGGAGCTTTTTAGATGAACAGGAATGTTGATCTACTGACGCCTGTCTGACGGGCGTCAGTATTTTCGAATTGAGTCGCCGGAATCGTCGGTGTTTTCGATCTGCCGGATGGTCACGTAGTAGTGATAGGTATCGTTTGCCCGTACCAGAATCCGGTCGCCGACCTTATGGTGCAGGATGGCCTTGCCCAGGGGGGATTCCGTGCTGATCATATGGTTCATGGAGTTACCGCGGATGCTGGTAACCAGCTTATAGGTTTCCTCTTCGTCGTCATCCTCCATATAGAGGGTGACGGTATTGTTGAGCCCTACTTCATCATCGCTGGATTCGTCGGAGATGATGATGGCGTTTTTTAACATATTTTCCAGGTAACGGATCCGGCTTTCGTTCTGGTTTTTCTCCCGCTTTGCGGCATAGTATTCAAAGTTTTCGCTCAGATCTCCCTGGGCGCGCGCTTCTTTGACTGCTCCGATCAGCTCTGGGCGCAGAACCAGCTTCCGGTGGTCGATTTCCTCCTGAATTCTCTGCGTGTCGTGCTTTGTCAGCTTCTCTCTCATGACTGATATCAATCCTTTCCTTTTGATCCTGGTATCATCGTATTATAGCTGACAATCGGAAAGAATGGAATAAGAACCGCATGTGAAAATTTACAATTCAATTACAATTTCGAGAAGCCTCTGTATCTTTGGGGGAAGTTGTGTTATACTGGTTTCCGGACTGCTTTTGGGGGCAGATGCGGACGAAAGGGAGGAACCTGCCACGGCGGTTTCTTTCATTATTAATAGGGAGCGGCAGATTTATTTGTCATTTCCTGCAAGATGGCAAATGAGACGGTGCGCGCGGAGCGCGGCTGTCTGGGGGCGACAGAGCTTGAAAATACAAAGGGGAATTTTCGGATGAGAAGAATCAGAAAACTGCTGGTTGTCGGCTGTATGTGTGCTGTGATGACGGTTCCGGCGTATGCCGATGTGTCTCAGTCGCCGCACACGGTTGCGCTGGTGGCGGCGCAGTCAGATTATGAGAATATTGCCGTCTCCCAGGTGACGGATTATGTGAATATCCGGGAAGCGGCGACGACGGACAGTGAGATTGTTGGTAAGATTTACAATAACTGTGCGGCGACGATCCTGGAGACCGTAGATGGAGAGGACGGGAGCTGGTATCGGATCCAGTCCGGCAGTGTGAACGGATATATCAAGGCGCAGTATTTTATCACGGGCGAAGAAGCGGAAAAGCTGGCGCAGTCCATCCGGAGAGAATTTGTCACGATCAACGTGGAGAGCCTGCGCCTGAGAGAAGAGCCGAATCTGGAAAGCAATACGCTGACGCTTTTGTCCAAGGACGCCGAGTATGTGGTGATCGGGGATGAGGGCGATTTCTATCAGGTGGAGATCGATACGGATCTGGTCGGTTATATTGCCAAGCAGTACAGCACGGCGAGGGTTGAATTTGACCAGGCGGTTTCGCTTGAGGAGGAGCGGCAGCAGGAAGCAGAGGAAGCCCAGAGAAAGCAGGAGGCGGAGGATGCGATTGCCGCTCTGGAACAGGTGAAGATTGAGGCGCCGGGGAGCTCTTCGGGAAGTGCGGGGGGCAGCGGAAGCTCAGGAAATGCAGATGCTTCGACAGGAGGTCTGATCATAGAGGCGAATCCGGAGACGGCGAACGATTCTTATGTGAGCGGCGCGGATCAGGCGCAGCGTCAGGAGGATACCCGTGAGGCGGCTTCGACGCAGGCCGGGGCGCCGGCGGGAGCGGAGACTCAGGCTGCGGATAACAGTCCTTCGGGAAGCTCGTCGACGGTATCCGCAGGGCCGGGCGGCGCGGCAGCGACGACCGTGGCTTCTTCGACGGCGGTGGTCTCGGCGACCAGGACGGCGATTGTTGCCTACGCAAAGCAGTTCCTTGGCAATCCGTATGTGTATGGCGGCACCAGTCTGGTGACCGGCGCGGACTGCTCCGGATTTACCCAGGCGATCTTTGCGCATTTTGGAATCACGACGGGGCGCAGCTCCCGCGATCAGGCGGATAACTGCAGGGAGATTTCGGTGTCGGCGATCCAGCCGGGCGACCTGCTTTTCTACGGGAGCGATACATATATCAACCATGTGGCGATTTACATAGGAAACGGACAGGTCATTCACTCCAGCAATGAGCGGACCGGCGTTATCATTTCTCCTTATAATTACCGTACTCCTGCCATGGCGGGCACGTTCCTGAACTGAGCGTCGCCAGGCGCAGGCTGAGCTTAGCATAGCTGTTTGCTAAAGCATACGAAAAGGAGCTGCCGGTGACAGCTTTCGCGGGTAAGTCTTTAAAGGAGAGCGTCGGATGGAAGAGAAGAAGCAATATTACGGCCTGGATGTGGTAAAATTTGTTCTGGCGCTGCTCATTGCGGGACGTCATATGGTTCAGGTTTTTTACGCCGCTGAAAGTCCGTGGCGGCTGTATATCAATTACTGGCTTTCCAATCTCGGCGTGCCGGTATTCTTTACGGTAGCCGGTTTCCTCCTTTTCCGGAAGGCGGCGGACCGGGAGGAAGGGAGCCGCATGGTCGCCCGCTATTGTTGGCGTATCTTTAAGCTTTATGTGCTGTGGTGTGTGATCTACTGGCCGATTGATATTTACAACTGGTATCATGGGACGGCGACCGTCGCGGAGGCCGTGAAGTTTTATATCTGGTCCTTTTTCTGTTCGAGCACCATTGCCCAGCTGTGGTATCTGCCGGGACTGATTGAGGCCTGCGCCATTGTCTGGGCGTGCTATCTTCTGTTTCGGCGGAAGGTAGTTCTGGTTCTCGTGGCGACGGGAATTCTGTTTGCCATGGGCTGCATCGGAGACAACTGGTATTTTACTCAGTTCCTTCCGTTTCGTCTCCAACAGATCATCTACAATTACGGACAGATCTTTATCACGATGAGAAACGGCGTGTTTTACGGGAGCTTTTATGTGGCGCTGGGACTGCTCTTTGCAAAGAAGAAGTGGCAGCTGCCCTTTGCGCTCTCGGCGGTCGGGACGGTGTGCTTTCTCTATGTGATGTACCGGGAGGCGCGGCACTGCAGCAACATCAATATGGTCGTGACGGCGGCTCCGACGGCGTTTCTGCTCGTGGAGGCGGCTCTGAAGGTGGATGCAAGGCCGTGGGCGATTTATTCCAGGCTGCGGGCGATGAGCGAATGGATTTATCTGTCGCATTTTTATTTCTTTTATTTCTTTTCCTGGTCGGCGAAGAATATTCCGTTTGCGTTGACAGAGTTTCGCATCATGTGCGTCATCTTTGTGCCGATGGTCGCGTTTGCCTATCTGATGGCGCGGCTTGCGGAACGCTATCGCTGGATCGGCCGGCTGATATAGGGTGGAACTACAGGACCTGCCATCGGCAGCTCCTTCCGTATGCTATGGCCAAAATATATGGGCGCCGCAGATGCGGCGCCCATGTGCGTTGCTGTCTCTGGAAGCGGATGACGGGTATTCTCTATTCAAATTCCGGCTCGATCAGGCCGTAGGTGTTTCCTCTTCTCTTATAAACGACATTGACCTCTTCAGTCTCGGCATTCAGGAATACATAAAAGCTGTGCCCCAGAAGCTCCATCTGCACGCAGGCCTCTTCCGGATCCATCGGTTTCACCGCGAAGCGCTTGGTCTTTACAATCTCGATCTCATCGCCGGCCTCGGTTTCCTCATTGATAAACAGATCAGAAAAGGAGGTGGCCGACTGTTTCTTGTCAATCAGTTTATTTTTGTATTTCTTCATCTGGCGCTCGATGACCTCCTCCACGAGATCAATCGAGACATACATGTCGCTGCTGGATTCCTCCGCACGGATGATGCTTCCCTTTACCGGGATGGTTACTTCGATTTTCTGTTTTCCCTTCTGCACGCTGAGGGTCACGATCACTTCCGTGTCAGGATTAAAATAGCGGTCCAGCTTCCCGATCTTTTCTTCAATCTGAGACCGCAGGCGCGGTGTCACTTCGATGTTTCTTCCTGTAATCGTATAACGCATAACATCAGCTCCTTCTCTTTGAGATGGCTCCAGTATACCATACATTTTGAAAAAATTCAACCAAGATGGCGGAAT
>JAJQCO010000093.1:10351-15010 GCA_021202655.1 Clostridiales bacterium
ACTTTATCAGAAATTCTCGAAGCTGACGTGACGTTGCGGATTCACCGAGGGGCGGAGTGCGTTGGCAAGAGGTTTTCTGTGTTTTTTGTCGAAATTTCAAATCTTATGAGATGTCCACAAAACATAATTTCGAGAGGGGCTGTGTGGGGAAGTCCACAAAATATTCGCTGGAAGATGTGGATAATGTGGATAAATCAGTGTATAAACGGTTTTTGGCGAAAATCCCGTGGATTTCGCGGTGGATAAATTCGGTGGAACAGAGACAGGGGGAAATTGTGGATCATGTGGATAAGTCTGTGGACGAACAGATATTTTGTGCAATCTGCCATGTTTACCATAATTTTAAATTTATGTTAATTCCGGAATTGCTGCGCAATTCAGAAACAACGATAAAAGTCGGGAGCGGCAGGCTCTGCGGATTGGATGTTAAATTTTTATGAATAAGGGAAAGGAGAACTTGAATAAATTGAAGGTTGGTGTTACAATGACTTGGATTGACTGGAATGAATTCTTTTTTTCGTATACATGTCCGCCTGGCGGGCAACACCAAATATAACAGAGATTAGGAGAACGGTATATGAATCTCATAGAAAAGCTATTTGGCACGCACAGTGACCGGGAACTGAAGATGATCGAACCGATTGTGGATAAGATTGAAGCGCTGCGTCCGAAGATGGTCGAGATGACGGATGAGGAGCTTCGCGGCAACACCCGCATCTTTAAGGAACGCCTGGAAAACGGTGAGACGCTGGATGACATCCTGCCGGAGGCATTTGCCACTGTGAGAGAGGCAGCCAGACGGACGGTGGGCATGGAGCATTTCCGCGTGCAGCTGATCGGAGGCATTGTCCTGCATCAGGGGAGAATTGCAGAGATGAAGACCGGCGAGGGCAAGACGCTGGTTTCTACCTGCCCGGCTTATCTGAACGCGTTGGCGGGCAAGGGCGTGCATATCGTTACCGTGAATGATTACCTGGCGAAGCGTGACGCAGAGTGGATGGGCAAGATCCATGAATTTTTGGGACTGACCGTCGGCGTGGTCTTAAATCCGATGAATTCCGAGGAGAGAAAGAAGGCCTATGCCTGCGATATCACTTATGTGACGAACAATGAGCTGGGATTTGATTACCTGCGCGACAATATGGCGATCTATAAGGAGCAGATGGTTCTGCGAAATCTGGATTACGCGATCATCGACGAGGTCGACTCTGTGCTGATTGATGAGGCGAGGACGCCTCTGATTATCTCCGGTCAGAGCGGCAAATCCACGAAGCTGTATGAGGTCTGCGATATCCTGGCGCATCAGCTGGAGCGGGGCGAAGCGTCCGGCGAGTTTTCAAAGATGAACGCCATTATGGGCGAGGAGATCGAGGAGACCGGCGATTATATTGTCAATGAGAAGGATAAGGTGGTGAACCTGACGGAGGACGGCGTCCGCAAGGTGGAGGAATTCTTCCATATTGAGAACCTGGCGGATCCGGAGAATCTGGAGATTCAGCACAATATCATTCTGGCTCTGCGCGCGAATAACCTGATGTTCCGTGACAAGGACTACGTGGTGAAGGATGACGAGGTTCTCATTGTCGATGAGTTTACGGGACGTATCATGCCGGGGCGGCGTTATTCGGACGGCCTGCACCAGGCGATTGAGGCGAAGGAGCATGTGAATGTCAGACGAGAGAGCAAGACGCTTGCGACGATCACCTTCCAGAACTTCTTTAACAAGTTTAATAAGAAAGCCGGTATGACTGGTACGGCGCTGACAGAGGAGAAGGAATTCCGCAGCACCTATGGCATGGATGCGATCGCCATTCCGACGAACCGGCCGGTTATCCGTATTGATCATGAGGATGCGGTCTATAAGACAAAGAAGGAAAAGTATAAGGCCGTGATCGATGAGATTGTGGAGACTCATGAGAAGGGGCAGCCTGTCCTGGTCGGCACCATCACGATCGAGGTGTCCGAGCTTTTGAGTAAGATGCTGAGCAAGAAGGGCATTCCGCATAAGGTCCTGAACGCGAAGTTTCACGAGCTGGAGGCAGAGATCGTGGCG
Source organism: Clostridiales bacterium (assembly GCA_021202655.1). Lineage (GTDB taxonomy): Bacteria > Bacillota > Clostridia > Lachnospirales > Lachnospiraceae > Brotaphodocola. Next base: position 12,405 of record JAJQCO010000093.1, read on the forward strand.
GACGCGGGAATCCACGGCGCGGTCACGATTGCGACGAACATGGCCGGACGTGGTACGGATATCAAGCTGGATGAAGAGGCGAAGGCGTTGGGCGGCCTGAAGGTCATCGGCACGGAACGCCATGAGGCGCGAAGAATCGACAACCAGCTGCGCGGACGTTCCGGACGTCAGGGAGATCCGGGCGAGTCCCGTTTCTATATCGCGCTGGAGGATGACCTCATGCGTCTGTTCGGCTCCGAGCGTTTGATGGCCATGTTTGAGGCGCTGGGCGTACCGGAAGGAGAGCAGATTGAGCATAAGATGCTTTCCAATGCCATCGAGAAGGCACAGATGAAGATCGAGACGAATAACTTCGGAATTCGTGAGAATCTGCTGAAGTACGACGAGGTCAATAACGAGCAGCGCGAGATCATTTACGCGGAGCGCCGCAAGGTGCTTGACGGCGACAACATGCGCGATTCCATCCTGAAGATGATTGTGGACATCGTGGAGAATGCGGTAGATATCTCTGCCTCCGACGAACAGAAGCCGGAGGAATGGAACTGGGGTGAGTTGAACAACCTGCTGACGCCGATCATTCCGCTTCAGCCGGTGACGCTCGCCAATCATGAGGTGAAGTCGAAGGCGGAGTTAAAGCAGAGTCTGAAGGAAGAGGCGATCCGTCTTTACGAGAGCAAGGAAGCGGAGTTCCCGGATGCGGAGCAGATCCGTGAGATTGAGCGTGTGGTCCTGCTGAAGGTTGTCGATAACAAGTGGATGAACCACATTGACGATATGGATCAGCTGCGCGAGGGCGTAGGGCTGCAGGCTTACGGGCAGAGAGATCCGGTTGTCGAGTATAAGATGAGCGCATTCGACATGTTTGACTCGATGATGGCGGCGATCAAGGAGGATACGGTTCGTATTCTGTTCCATATTCGCGTAGAGCAGAAGGTGGAGCGCGAGCCGGCGGCGAAGGTGACCGGCACGAACAAGGATACGACCAGCGTGCGGCAGCCGAAGGTCCGCAAGGTGCAGAAGATTTATCCGAATGATCCGTGTCCGTGCGGAAGCGGCAAGAAATTCAAACAGTGCCATGGCCGCAAGCCGGTGCAGTAAATCAGTAAAGCAAAGAAAAGAAAGAGGGTGACACGATGGTTGAGCTGGATCAGTTCAAATACGAATTATCAACATTTGAAAAACCATTAGTGGAAGTGAGGGATTCACTTTGACCTCGATAACAAGGTCAGGAGAATTGATGAACTGGATAAGTCCATGGAGGAGCCGGGTTTCTGGGACAACGCCGAGAGATCCACAAAGCTCGTCCGGGAAGCGAAAAATCTGAAGGATACGGTGAAGCTGTATCAGGATCTGGCGCAGCAGTATGAAGACATCGGCGTGATGATCGAGATGGGAAATGAGGAGAACGATCCGGATGTGGTTCCGGAGGTGGGCGAGATGCTGGCGGAATTCAAGGAGAATCTGGAGAAGCTGCGCATGGAAACCCTGCTTTCCGGCGAATACGACCGTTACAATGCGATCCTGCGGCTGAATGCCGGGGCGGGCGGCACCGAGTCCTGCGACTGGTGCAGCATGCTGTACCGGATGTACTGCCGATGGGCGGACAAGATGGGATATCAGACCGAGGTGCTGGATTTCCTGGATGGCGACGAGGCCGGGATCAAGTCTGTGACGATTCAGATCAACGGCGAGAACGCCTTCGGTTATCTGAAATCCGAGCGCGGCGTCCACCGTCTGGTGCGCATTTCCCCGTTCAACGCGGCGGGCAAGCGTCAGACCTCCTTTGTATCCTGTGATGTGATGCCGGATATTGAGGAAGATCTGGATGTGGATATCAATCCGGACGATCTGCGCATTGACACCTATCGTTCGAGCGGCGCAGGCGGCCAGCATATCAATAAGACCTCCTCGGCGATCCGTATTACCCATATCCCGACGGGGATTGTCGTTCAGTGTCAGAATGAGCGCTCTCAGTTCCAGAATAAGGATAAGGCCATGCAGATGCTGAAAGCGAAGCTTTTTATGCTCAAGCAGCAGGAAAACGCTGAGAAGCTCTCAGACATCCGCGGCGATGTGAAGGAGATCGGCTGGGGCAACCAGATCCGCTCCTATGTGCTGCAGCCTTATACCATGGTGAAGGATCTGCGCACAGGCGAGGAGACGGGCAATGTTTCCGCTGTGCTTGACGGGGATCTGCATCCGTTTATCAGCGCGTATTTGAGATGGATGAGTCTCGGCTGTCCGGATCGCAGGGCGGCGTCGGACGATTGAGAACGACAGACGGCGCTTTGCCGTATCCGGTAAGCGGATGCGGTTGAGGCCGGGAAGAAAACAGAAGGACCCGCCACGGGCAGCTCCTTTTGTATGCTATGGCAAATGAAAAAACATGAGAACCGGATGGAAAAGGCTTGCATCCGGTTCTTTTTTGTGCTAATATCTTCCACGTGAGTACAGATGTGTTTGATGTGCGCACAAATATCGGCCCGCAGATCGGATATGTGACAGGATGGCGGAGGATAAAAGCAAGGATTTAGTGCTGAAACAGAAGGAAGTGCCAGAGGTGCTTCTGAAGGATGTGGAGCCCAAGCGGCTTTTGGAGTCAGAGA
>JAJQCO010000107.1 GCA_021202655.1 Clostridiales bacterium
TCCTGAAGCTCACGGAAGCAGAGGCTCGTGACCTCTTTGAACTGATCCACAAGAGACGTAAGCATTCCTCCACGATCTTCTGTTCCCAGTTCAGAGAGTCTGAATGGTATCAGCAGATTTGTGGCAGAGAAAGCACCCTCGCCGATGCGATCATGGACCGTATATCATACGACTCATACAAGATCGATATTGAAAGCATAGATCCTTCCAAAGATCTCTCCATGAGGGAAGTCTACGGGATGGACCCGGCGTTAGCAAAGTAACTCGTTAACAAAGGTGGCTCTGTCAGTCCGGACAGGTGGCTCCCGCCACGCCGGACTGGCGGCTCCGCCGCAACGGAATATCCACCGACAGCCGTTCCAAGCGTGCAGACAAGACCACTGATCCAGTGACAGCTCATGAAATCAGCAACATCATTGATATTCAGTTTTCTATCAGTCAGACGAATCACAAAAAAAGCCCTGCATCCATCAAAAAACACAGGGCATAGACGCGCCTGTGTTCCGGCGTCAGGTCGATCTGGCCGGATTCCTCAAGGTGATGGATGTAATTGCGCAGCGTCTGCTGATTGCCCGAGAGCCTTTCATAATCCCCGTTCTCAATGAATTTCTCTTCGAGGACGTCGTAAACAGATGACATACAGAAGTTTTTGCTGCTGTTTGTCTCCAGGATCATGATGATAGCGCTCTTAAATGGCTCCGCGTTAAAAGATTTTTCCTTTGCAAGCTTAGCACCGGGGTTATCCGGTATAACATCCATCGAGTAATACTTGTTGATTATTGGGCGCCGGGAGTTTTTTCTCCTCTGGCTTCGTAATAACGGATGATATCCGCCTTGGTGTACTCCTTTCGCCAGCATGATGACCAGCCTCCTTTATCGTATAATAAAGTATTATACGACACTGACTGGCCGCTGGCACCTCCTGTGATCATACTCGCCACAGGGCAGAAAAAGTGCTTATTTTTCTCATTCACACAAAATTTATAACTAAAATCGTTCGATTTCCTTGACTTTATCGTTCGGTTTTGGTATGCTATAATCAGGAAAAACGAGAAGGAGGTATTACCCATGACTGTTACGGCAACCGAGTTCAAGATGAACCTTGGCAAGTATCTCGTTCTGGCAGAGACCGAGGACATCCACATCTCCAGGAACGGAAAGGTATCTGTCAAGCTCGTCAACAACAACCAGGATAAGGTTGAAGCCATGCAGTCCCTCTTCGGGTGCATCCCGGCAGACATTACGCTGGAGGAAGCAAGGGAGGAGAGGCTTAGCAGAATATGAATATCATAGTTGATACCTGCGTCATCATTGATGCACTACAGCAGCGCGAGCCCTTTGCCAAAGACTCGCAGACGATTTGCCTTGCGGTCGCCAAAGATACGGTGTCCGGCTTTATCCCTGCGAAGTCTGTGGCTGATATTTATTACATCATGCACCGCAGTCTGCACAACGATGAAAAGACCAGAAAACTCCTGAAAAAGCTGTTCATGTCATTCGGTATCCTTGACACGACAGCCCTTGACTGCAGGAATGCACTCACATCCCCTATATCCGATTTTGAGGATGCAATTCTCGCGGAAACAGCATACCGAAACGGTGTCGATTACATCGTTACCAGGAACACAAAAGACTTCACACGCTCTGTCATACCGGTCATTACTCCGACTGAATTTGTGAACTTTGTCTGACAGGTACAGATGTCTTCCATGTAGTGGATGTTTTTTCCTTACTGAAATAACCACGGTCAAGGATAAAACCGATATGTCTGTATCCGTAGTCCTTTGCCTTCTCAGTTTTTATTGGTTGAGTCGTAAGAGATATACACCCGCTCCCTGTGGTCGTGGCTTTCATTCCATTCATTCTGGAAGGAAATGCTCTGGTTCCTGGTGATGCTGTTGATGAAATCCGTACCCACTATCAATTCGTGTTATTACTCATCCTGTTTTTTCTGAACGAACTCGGGCTACACCCCTCCACTTTCTTGAAAACTCTTGAAAAATAATTCGAATCCCCGCCATATCCGCACTCAATCGACACCGCTTCAATCGTCTTCTCACTAAACCTCAGCATTTCCTTGGCTTTCCCAATCCTTACGAGCTGAATATAGCCGCCAACGGTTAAGCCATAGGTCTCTTTAAAAATTCTCGCCAGATAATTCTTATTGACATAACACTTCTCCGCTAATCCCTCCAGGGAAAGCGGCTCCTTATAATGCGTGTCAATATAGCCCTTTACCTCCCCAACTCCTATTCTGTCCGGCCATGTGGTAATCCTGTCAGAAGAACGCACCCCATTCCGATCTCTCTTATTCTCATCATATACGGTCTGTTCCATCAGACCCGTCACCAATTTTGTGAGCTGTTCATTAATATGAATATCCCGGACAAAATCCTCTGATGAAGCTATAACATACAACTCATCCAGAAGAGAACTGAACACAGCCGCCCCGCTCGTGCCATCCGATTCGTCAGAAGGTCTGAACACCGGCTTTCCGCCCCGCTCGCAATACTTGTTCCACAGGCTGCTCAGCTGCGCTGAGTTAAAATGGCACCATTTCAGCTTCCACAGGTCGTCACTGCTGCTCTGGCTATACCCATTCACACACGGGATAAACACACAATCCCCTGCTCCAATCTCATACTTCACATTCTCATAACTCAGCCACCCCGAACCTTCCACCACAACAAAAAACAGGTATGATTGTAGGTTGGCCCGCGAAGAAACATGGGGTTTTAAGGATGTCAGGGTGCCGGTTTCCTGGAGATAGAGAAGAGAAGATCTGGCAAAGGCACTCGGAGTATAAATACAGCGAAACGAACGAACCTTCTCATTCTGGAAGTAATTATCATGAGGATTTATGTTTGTTTCATTTTCCACTGTTCTTCACCTCCGATCTTCTGATCAAGAGAAAAGATTTTCTATTTCTTCTATACAAGCGTCCTTATCACTCTCGCCGGATTTCCTGCAATCACACTATTCGGTTCAAACTTTCCGGATACAACGGCGCCAGCGCCCACCACACAATTATCACCAAGAACAGTACCCTTCAAGATGATACTGTTACATCCAATAAAGCAGTTATTCCCTATTATTATTTCCTTTGCCGGAACCAAATCACTATCTCCACCCTCTGGATCATTCAAAAGCCTGATTCGGGCTTCGGCTTCTATGGGATGAAAATCATTATCCAATATCTTGCAGTTACCGCCTATTGCTGTATTATCTCCTATAGTAATGCCTTTACGAGCATAGATTGTCGCACCCGAAATACCTACGCCATTGCCAATATGTATATAGGCATCTGAATGCCGAGTTACAATTATAGTCCGTGAGTACAGTCCCACAAGA
>JAJQCO010000148.1 GCA_021202655.1 Clostridiales bacterium
TTCGTACAATGCGCAGCTTTTCCTGGGGGAGATGGAGGCGGCGGCACAGGTGTACCGGGCGGAGCATCTGCTCGGCGATCTGCTCGGTCAGATCGCGGTGCCGGGATTTTTTATGATATCCGGCTATCTGTTTTACCGGAATTTTGGGGCGGAGGAGGCCTGGCGCGTGACGCTTGCAGGCAAGTGGAGGCGTCGGATTCGCAGCCTGCTGGTTCCGTATATTCTGTGGAATTTTATCTATTATGTGGGGTATGTGATCGCGAGTCGGCTTCCCTGGGTCTGTGACGTGGTCGGGAAGGGAACGATCCCGTTTACCATTGAGTCGGCGGTGGACGCGGTGCTTCATTATACTTATAATTATGTGTTCTGGTATCTGTACCAGCTGATCCTGCTTACGATGCTGGCGCCGGTTCTGTATCTGTCGCTGCGGCGGAGGTGGAGCCGGTATCTGTTTCTGGGCGCGGTCTGGGCGATGGTTCTGGCTAATGTGGATGTGCCTTTGGTGAATGAGGATGCGCTGGTCTATTATGCGACCGCGGCGTCGGCCGCGCTTGCCGGGGTTCCGGTTCCGGAGCGGTCGCAGACTCCGGCGGGGCTGGCGGCCGGAGCGGGGATGATCCTGGCCGCGGCGGCGTCCTGGTATCTGGGGCTTCGCTTCGCCTGGGTGGCGGGCTTTGTGCTGTGCAGGGTTCTGGCGGTGAGCGGGCTGTGGCTGGCGACGCCGGGGGAGAAGCTGCCGGAGGCGGGAGATTTTATGAAGCATTCGTTTTTTCTTTACACGGTGCATTTTGCTTTTGTCCGGCTGATCAACAAGATCGGAGCGATGGCGATCTCAGCAGTGAAGTGGGAACCCTTCGCGTTGTATCTGCTGATGCCGGTTCTTGTGCTGGGGATCAGCACAGCGCTCGCAAAGCTTTTAAGACGGTGGTGTCCGCCTTGCTGGAATCTGTTAAATGGCGGGAGAAATTAGCGGATTACGGGTAGAAAAAATAAAAATGGTGTGGTATACTTTCCACGTCATGAGTGGGTTTAAAGTGAAGACAACGCGGAGAACGAGGCAGAGAAGCGTTGTGGTGAGCATGATTCAGAAAAGCGAATGCCGGCGGTACATGGCATTTATTACAAAAAAGGAGCTTAGGAGAAATGGAAAAGATCAGAACAAGGTATGCACCGAGCCCCACAGGCCGGATGCATGTGGGCAATCTGAGGACAGCGCTCTATGCATATCTGATCGCGAAGCATGAGGGCGGCGATTTTATTCTGCGGATTGAGGACACCGATCAGGTGCGCTTCGTGGAAGGGGCGACGGAGATCATCTACCGGACGCTTGAGGAGACCGGGCTTGTCCACGACGAGGGGCCGGATAAGGACGGCGGCTGCGGCCCGTATGTCCAGAGCGAGCGCCACAAACAGGGTCTGTATCTGCAATATGCAAAGCAGCTGGTTGACAAGGGAGAGGCATATTATTGCTTCTGCACCCAGGAACGCCTGGATTCCTTGCGCCGGGTGGTAAACGGCGAGGAAATCCTGACCTATGACAAGCACTGTCTGCATCTGTCCAGGGAAGAGGTGGAGGCGAATCTGGCAGCCGGGATGCCTTATGTCATCCGCCAGAACAACCCGACGGAGGGGACGACGACCTTCCACGATGATATTTACGGCGACATTACCGTGAACAATGACGAGCTGGACGATATGGTTCTGATCAAGACGGACGGTTACCCCACGTATAATTTTGCCAATGTGGTGGATGATCATCTGATGGGAATCACGCATGTCGTGCGTGGCAATGAATATCTGTCCTCTGCCCCGAAGTACAACCGCCTGTACGAGGCGTTTGGCTGGGAGGTTCCGGTCTATGTACACTGCCCGTTGATTACCGACGAGACGCATAAGAAGCTGTCCAAGCGCTGCGGCCATTCGTCGTTTGAGGATCTGGTGGATCAGGGATATGTGGCGGAGGCGATTGTGAACTTCGTGGCGCTTCTTGGCTGGTCGCCGACCGACAACCGTGAGATTTATTCGCTGGAGGAGCTGGTGCAGGCTTTTGATTACCGAAATATCAGCAAATCCCCGGCGGTCTTTGATATGACGAAGCTTGGCTGGATGAACGGCGAGTATCTGAAGGCGATGGATTTTGATCGTTTCTATCAGATGGCGGAGCCGTATATTCGCAAGGTCATCACGAAGGATCTGGATCTGAGAAAGATCGCGCAGATGGTGAAGACCAGAATCGAGATCTTCCCGGATATCGCGGAGCATATCGATTTCTTTGAGGCGCTGCCGGAGTATGACGTGGCGCTCTATACGAATAAAAAGAGCAAGACGGATTCCGTGAAGTCGCTGGCGCTGCTCCGGGAGGTGCTTCCGATTCTGGAGGCGCAGGAGGATTTCAGCAATGACGCGCTGTACGCGAGGCTGCAGCAGTATGCGACAGAGAAGGGATATAAGACCGGATTTGTTATGTGGCCGATCCGTATTGCCATTTCCGGAAAGGCGATGACGCCGGCCGGGGCGACGGAGATTCTCGAGGTGCTTGGCAAAGAGGAATCGGTCAGCCGGATTCGCGCCGGAATCCAGAAGCTGGAGGAGACCCTGTAACGGAAGACGGGATAGAAAAAGGAAAGGAGCTGCCAGCGGCAGCTCCTTTCGTCGCTGTAGTCATGCTTCGCCGGACAGCGGCAGCTGCACGCAAAAGGTATTTTTGCTCGCGCCGTCGGAGAAAGCCTGGATCTCGCCGCCGTGTTCCCGGACAATGACCTGGGCGATGGAAAGGCCGAGGCCGTATCCGGGGACTGCTGTGCGGGACGGATCGGTGCGGTAAAAGCGCAGGAAGATATGGTCGATTTCGTCCCTGGTGAGCGGCGTCCCTTCGCTGGTGACGGTCAGGAGGAGATATCTGGCGGCGCCGGAGCGCTTCCCGCCGGGGGAGCGGGCGAGGTCGGCCCGGATCTCGCTGCCGGGAACGGAATATTTGCAGGCGTTATCCATCAGGATATCGACCAGGCGGCGGAGCTTGTCTTTATCACCCGTCACGGTGAGGCCGTTTTCGATTTCGCCGGTGATGGTCTTGCCCTGTTCAAAGGCGACCGGCTCAAAGGTCAGGGTGCTGCTCGTCACCAGATAGCTGAAATCCAGAGGCTCGAAAACCGTTTGGGAGTGTCCGGAGTCGCTCCTTGCAAGAGTGAGCAGGCTTTCCGTGAGCTCCTTCATGCGCTCGGCCTCCGCCCGGATGTGCTCGACACAGCCGGTTTCCTCCGGCGACAGCGCGGAGGGAGAGGTTAAGAGTAGATTGACAT